>CAYZSG010000001.1:0-788 GCA_964481045.1 uncultured Candidatus Odyssella sp.
CCGCCAAAATGCGCGGCATTCCAGATCCGATGTCGCAACATTTCGCGGCCTTGCGGGCCAGCGTTTCGACCGATCTCGCCTTCGCGATCGAATCGGCCATGAGTGTCGTGGAAGACGAGCGGCCCCAAACGATAGCGCAGTTCCGCTGCCTCGTTGCCGCGTTGGCGCGGAACGCTTACCCCGTTTCGGTCGCTGCGGAACCAACGCCCTCCGCGGCCACGCTCATTCCCGATCTTTCGAAGTCCTGCCGGATAGGGCCGAGGAAGGTTGCGAAACCGGGACGTCGGCTCCGCGATGCTTGCTTCGTCGCCTTGGGCGCGATCTTCGTCGCTGCGACCGGCGCGACCGACCCTATCAGCCGGCTGTCCCGAGAATTCGATCATGGTCGCGCCGAGAGCGCTCCAACCATGACAATCAAGATCGAATCGCGCCTCGAGGCACTTCGGCAGGCCGAGCTTAGGCTTAAGCGCGCCGAGGAAGAGTCCAGACGCCGCATCGCCGAAGAAGCTCGCCGCGCCGGAGAGCTGGCGGAAGAAGAGCGCAGGACCAAGGCGTTGCAAGAGTATCAGCGCCAGCAGCTCGACCTCGCGGAGGCGGAACGGCGCCAGCTGCTGTATGCGCGCCAGCTTGCCGAGGCGGAGCGAAAGAGAAGCGCAGATGCGAGCGCACCGCCCCCCCCCCCCCCCCCCCCCCCCACCGCGGGGGGGGGCACACACCGGCCGACAAAACCCGTTCGAAAAATACCCGGGTGGGGGTGGCCCCCCAGGGCCCACCCCCGCCGGGGCAAC
>CAYZSG010000001.1:798-74336 GCA_964481045.1 uncultured Candidatus Odyssella sp.
TGCGAGCGCACCGCCCCCGCCCGCCCGGCCCGCCGAACCGTCTATGTCGCACAACGACGGCCGTACAAACCCGTTGCGAATCTTCCGCGTGTGGTGATCGCCCCAGAGGCGCAGCACGCGCGTGTCAAACGCATCCGATTTGGCCGCGGGCCTTGGACACAGAAGCAAGGGGAGCTCAAGCGTATTCAAGTGCGCTGCAAGGACTTCCATCCCGCTTGCAGGCACTTTTCCACCCGACGCTGATTTGGGCGTCTCTAGAAGGAGTGCGCTCAAGTGATTTTGCACGTGGACTTGGCCTCTGCGGCGAAAGCCGATGCTTCGACCGCAGCGGCTGCGCCTTCGTCGCCGGTCGAAGAGCCCGCTGCGGAGGCCGCTCGCGCTATCGCTCCGCAAGCACCGGCGTCCACGAATGACGATGCAGGCGCGTCGGCAAGATCAAGGCGAGGGCAAACATTCTCGCAGCTCTCAATTCCCGTGCTCGGCATCGGCATCGCGGTCGCGCTCGTCCTCGTCACCTCCGTTCGGTGGGATGGATGGGTCGGAGCCGCTGCCGTGCAGACGACCGATAATGCAACCGTTCGCGCCGAGACGACGAAGGTAGGCGCGCGCGTCAGCGGCAACGTTCTGCGCGTCGCGGTCAAGGATTATCAGAAGGTCAGGGCAGGCGATCTTCTGCTGCAGATCGACCCTGCGGATTACGAGGCCGCTGTCGCCCAGGCCGAGGCCAGCGTGAGTGCCGCCCGCGCGGCCCTGGACAATCTCGCGAATCAGAAAGCGCTGCAGAAGGCCATCATCGCGCAAGCCGAAGCGCAGCAGATTGCGGCCACCGCCCGGGAGCATGTCACTCGCCTGGAGCGGATCAGGCAAAATGCTCTCGACCGCGGCGGACTCGCCGGAACAAAGCAAAGGCTGGAGCAAGCGACTGCCGAGCATCAAAAGGCCGTCGCCGATCTCGCGGCGAGCGAGGCCGCAAGGCGGGCGCAGAGCCGACAACTCGACGTTCTCGATGGCCAGGAAAAGGTGCTGAAGGCCAATTTGCTGGCCGCTGAAGCGGCGCTCAAAACAGCGAAGTTACGCCTCAGCTACACCCGCATCGTAGCGCCCTTCGACGGCATCGTCGGCGAACAGCTTGTTCACGAGGGCGACTACGTCAATGTCGGCACCAATCTCATCGCCATCGTACCGTTGCCGAATGTCCACGTGATCGCGAACTACAAGGAGACCCAGCTCACGCATGTGCAGCCGGGGCAGCTCGTCGAGATCACGGTCGATATGTTTCCGGGCGAAACGCTGCGCGGCCGCGTCGTGAGCCTCGCCCCTGCAAGCGGCGCGACTTTCGCGCTGCTGCCCCCGGACAATGCGACCGGAAATTTCACGAAGGTGGTTCAGCGAATTCCAGTCCGAATTGAATTCGAGCCGGGGCAGCCGCTCCTCGCGCGGTTGCGTCCCGGTATGTCAGTCGTGGCCAGCATACGCGTCTCCACCAGCGGCAACGCGCTGACGACGAAGCAGGATGTCCGCGGTGACGGCTGAGGTCATCAGCAGCGGCCCCATTTCGGTCGGACAGCGGACGCACCGCCCCATCCTGGCCGTCGCGGCCGTGTTGCTTGGCTCGTTCCTGGTGAGCATCGAAACGCGATTGCTGTCGATAGGCCTGGCCGATCTCCGTGGGTATCTTGGCCTCAGTTTCGACGAAGGCTCCTGGCTCAGCACCGTCGGAACGGCGCCGCAGATTCTAATCGCACCCGCTGTACCTTGGCTTGCGACCGTCTTTGGCGTTCGCCGCATTTTGGTCGGGCCGAGTCTGTTCTATGCGGCCCTGTCGCTGATTACTCCCGACGTCGCAGATTATCCCGCGCTTCTCGCGATTCATTTCCTGCGCGGGCTGCTGCTCGGCGTGTTCATCTCCGCGGCGATCATGATCATCTTTCGCAATATGAGCGTGCGGTGGTGGCTGCCGTGCCTCGCCATCTATGTCTTCCGGTTGCCGTTCGCCTTCAACACCGGCGTCTCGCTTGTCGGTTTCTACGTGCAAGAGATCGGGTGGCAGTGGATCTATTGGCAGGGCGCGCTGATCACGCCGGCGATGGCGCTCCTCGCCAGGCTCGGCGCGCCGCGGGAGCGCGCCAACCGCGAGCTCCTGGCGAATGCCGATTGGGGCGGAATGGCGCTGTTGGGAGCCGGGCTCGCCCTCATGTATGCGGGGCTCGATCAAGGGAATCGGCTGGATTGGTTCGAGTCAGGTTTCGTGACCAGCACTTTGGCGTGCGGTGGCGTGCTCGTTGTCGCATTCCTGGTGAATGAGGCGGTCGTTCGCGAGCCCTGGGCAAGTCCGCGTGCGATCTTCTCGCGAAATCTCGGTCTCGGTCTGTCGATCATCATCGCCTACAGCGTCACAAGTCTTTCGAATGCGGCGCTCGTCCCTAACTTTCTGATCGTGGTATGCAAGCTTCGGCCGGAGCAGATCGGCGAAATCCTGTTCCTCTATGGCGCGTTGCCTGCTTTGGTGATTCTGCCGATTCTGGTCTATCTGCTTCGTCGCGTCGATGCGCGCATCGTGCTTGCGCTCGGGTTGGCCGGCTTTGGTTTGGCCGGCTGGATTGGCGCACAGATCACGCATGATTGGTCGCTCGACGATTTCGCTCCTCTCGTGTTTCTGCAATCCGCCGCCCACGCGTTCACCTTTCTCGGACTCGTGGTCTTCATGATCTCCAACGTGAATCTGGCGCGCGTGACCGCGTTCTCGGCGTATATTCAGGTGTTTCGGCTTGATGGCGGAGAGATGGCCACCAGCCTGATGGCGACTTGGCTGCGCGAACGCGAACAGATCCATTCAAACTTGATCGGTTTGCATGTCTCGCACGGAGACGCCGAGGTCGTGCAGGTTCTGTCGCGTTTAACCGGCAAGTTCCTGCAACACGGCGCCAGCGGCGAAAGCGCGGCCGCCCGCGCCGTCGAAACCCTCGGGCAACTCGTACGCCGCGAGGCGAATGTTCTCGCTTACATCGACGGCTTCCAACTCGCTTTTTGGGCGGCGATCGCCGGCCTGTTGCTGGTCGGCCTCATGCGCGCCGCGCCGCGCGGGCCTCTCGCGCCGGCGAGATGATTCATCGTCGGTCTCGGACGCGTGGCCTCGAAATGCGCGCGAGACCGGCAGCGATTGCCGCGCCCGGCCACCGCGCCTCTTGGACAAGGAAGCAAGGAAGACTCAAGAGTATTCAAGACCGCTACAAGGACTTCTGTCCCGGCTGAAGGCAGTCTCCGCTTCACATCGATGGCTAAAAGCGCGGTCGATGGCGAGCGGAGAGCAATTCATGAAGATCGTTGTTATTGGCGGCACCGGCCTGATCGGATCGAAGCTCGTGAAGAGGCTTCGTCAGGAGGGTCACGAGGTCTGGGCGGCATCGCCCGAGACGCGTGTCGATACCATTACCGGTGAGGGACTGGTCGAAGCGCTTGCAGGCGCTCAGGTCGTTGTCGACGTGACCAACCCACCTCCGTTCGATGACAAGGCGTCTTTGGATCTCTTCGGGATATCGTGTCGCAATCTCCTCGCCGGGGAAGAGGCCGCAGGCGTGGAGCATCACGTCGCGCTGTCGATTGTCGGCACCGACCGTTTTCCCCAGAGTGGATTCCTCCGCGCGAAGATGGCGCAAGAGAACCTGATCAAGGAATCCAGAATCCCCTACACGATCCTTCGCTCGACGCAGCTCTTCGAGTTCGCAGGCAGCTTTGCCGAATCAATCATGGCGGGGTGCGTCGTTTGCGTATCGCCAGCGCTTGTACAGCCCATCGCCTCGGACGACGTGGCGGCCGCGTTGGCTGACGTCGCGGCTGCGTCGCCGGCCAACGACACTGTCGAGCTGGCCGGTCCTGAACGGCTGCCTCTCGACGACTTCGTCCGGCGCTTTCTGGTTGCGAAGAGAGACAGGCGGCCGGTCATTGGCGACATACACGCGCGCTACTTCGGCGTAGAGCTAAATGATCAGTCCCTCACCCCCGGCAAGAACCCGCGGATCGGTTCGATTCGGTTCAAAGACTGGCTGAGTCACTCGTTGCCGCATCCCACGGGACCGGGCGGATGATGTTGAAGCACAGGTCGCCGAATTCTCACGCTCACTGCGGCGGCGACTGCATTGAACACCGCCGCTTGCAATGCATCCCGCGGAGCTTGCCCACATGCCCGCAGATCGAACCCTAGAATTGGAATCGCACAATGAGCTCGATCACCACCAGCGACGGCACCGAAATCTACTACAAGGATTGGGGCGAGGGGCCGGTTGTGACCTTCTCGCACGGCTGGCCGCTGTGCTCCGACGCTTGGGATGGCCAGATGTTGTTCCTTTCGCAAAATGGCTTCCGTGTCGTTGCACACGACCGGCGCGGCCATGGACGATCCAGCCAGGCCTCGGCCGGGAACGACATGAACGGCTACGCAGACGATCTTGCGGCCGTTATCGAGGCGCTAAACCTCGAAGACGCGACGCTGGTCGGCCACTCTACGGGCGGCGGCGAAGTTGCTCGCTACATCGGCCGTCACGGAACCAAGCGGGTCGCCAAAGCGGTCCTCATCGCCGCCGTTCCGCCGATCATGCTGAAGTCGCCAGCCAATCCGGAGGGCCTGCCGCTGGAAGCGTTCGACAAACTGCGGAGCAGCATTACCGAGGATCGCTCGCAGTTTTACAGGACTCTGGCTCCGATGTTCTACGGAGCCAACAGGGCGGGCGCCAAAGTCACTCAGGGCACTCTGGATCAGTTCTGGCTTTGGAGCATGCAGGCCGGACTCAAGAACGCCTATGAGTGCATCAAGGCGTTCTCCGAGACCGACTTCACCGACGATCTGAAGAAGTTCGACGTGCCAACCCTCGTGTTGCACGGCGAAGACGACCAGATCGTTCCCGTCAAAGACTCGGCCGTGAAGTCAGTGCGACTGATAAAGGGTGCAAAGGCCATCTACTACCCGGGTGCGCCGCACGGCATCACGGCCACACACCAGGATCAGGTCAACGCCGACTTGCTCGCCTTTTTGCGGAGCTGACCCTTCGGCTCCGTCGCGGCACACGCCTCAGGGCGAAACGCCACCAGTCTCAGACCACGCTGCTGTCGCCACGAACTCACGGACGCACTCGCGTACGCCGGGCGCGCCTGTCCATGAAAACCCAATCGAGGAAACCTCCCATGACAAATCGTATCGTCATCATCGGCGCCGGATTTGCCGGCATGTACGCGGCACTGTCCGCCGCCCGCCTGCGCGATATCGAGGGCGTTTCGCCCGAGGAACTCGAGATCGCTCTGGTGGCGCCGGAGCCGACGCTGGTGGTTCGTCCGCGTCTCTACGAACCGAAGCCCGAGACTCTCACGGCACCTCTGCTGGATGTCCTCGCGGCCGTCGACGTCGCCTACATACAGGGCCGCGCCGAGACGATCGACACCAAGGCCCGCGCGGTGGAGATCGTCACGGCCGACAACGAACAACGGGCGATCACCTACGATCGCCTGGTCGTGGCCACCGGCAGCCGCCTGTTCCGTCCGAACATTCCCGGCCTCGCCGAGCACGGGTTCAGCGTCGACAGTCTCGACGATGCAATCGCACTCGACCGGCACCTGCACGGCCTCGCCGATCGGCCGGCAATGAACGGGCGCGACACGGTCGTCGTCGCGGGCGGCGGGTTTACCGGCATCGAGGCGGCGACGGAGATGCCCGCGCGGCTTCGCGCGATCCTCGGAAACGATGCCAAACCGCGCGTCATCATCGTGGAACGCAACGGCGCGATCGCGCCCGATATGGGCCCAAGTTCCCGCCCTGTCATCGAGGACGCGCTGCGCAAGCTCGGCGTGGAAACCCGGCTCGGTGCCGGTGTCGCGGGGCTCGACGAGTCCAGTGTCACGCTGTCCAGCGGAGAGCGCATCGAAGCCGAGACCGTGATCTGGGCGGCAGGAATTCGCGCCGCGCCGTTGACCGCGCAGATCCCGGCCGAGCGCGACAATTTCGGCCGGCTGGTGGTCGACCGCGACTTGCGCGTGCCAGGGGTCGCCGGCGTCTTCGCGACTGGCGATGCGGCCCGCGCCGCGTGCGACGATGATGGCAATCACGCGCTGATGTCGTGCCAGCACGCCACGCGGATGGGCGCCTTTGCCGGCAACAACGCCGCCGCAGAGCTGCTGGGCGTTCCGACAAAACCCTACCACCAAAAAGCGTACGTCACCTGTCTCGACCTCGGCGGAGCCGGCGCGCTCTTCACGGTTGGCTGGGAGCGCAAGGTGGCGATGGTCGGCGACGACGCCAAGAAGGCCAAGCAGGAGGTCAACACGGTCTGGATCTATCCGCCGCGGGCCGAGCGTGCCGCGGCGCTGGCCTCGGCCGATCCTGAGCGTGTGACTGACGTAACTGCCTTCCTTTAGGTCCTACTCGAAATCTACCGAGCAACACAAACATGGCCGTCGGAAAGGCGGTCACAAGGAGAGAAACATGGACGGCACCTCGCATACAAACTTGAGCTTGGACAACCCCACTCGCTCCGCCGGGCCGCGACACGACGACTTGGTTCCGTCGCGCTACGCGCTGGGCGTCGGCGAGATCGACGTGCTGGTGATCAGCGACGGCGTGCTACCGCTGCCCTCCGCGACGATCGCCACCAACGCAGACCCAGCCGATACGGCGGCCTGGCTGGACGACATGCGCATCCAGCCGGGCGAGTTCACATGGCCGCTGAACGTGATCGTGGTGCGGAGCGGCGGTCGGACCGTACTGATCGACACCGGCGTAGGGGCGGAGTTCGCGGATTCGCCGAGGGCCGGCCATCTGGCCATGCGCCTGGGTGCCGCCGGAATCGATCCTGCATCCGTGACCGATGTGGTGATCACCCACATGCACGTGGACCACATCGGCGGGCTCCTCGCCAACGGGCTGCGCGGCCGGCTGCGTCCGGACGTGCCGATCCACATGGCGGCCGCCGAACTCGAGTTCTGGACGTCGCCCGATTTCTCGCGCAACGCTTTTTCGCAGGGGATTCCGGACCTGCTTCGGTCGGCCGCGGGGCGCTTCGCGGACAAGTACCGCAGCCAGCTTCGGCTGTTCGACGAGGAGCATGAGGTGGCGCCGGGGGTGGTCGTCCGTCGCACGGGCGGCCACACACCGGGGCACAGCGTCGTGCGCTTGGCGTCCGGCGGCAACCGGATGACGTTCCTCGGCGATGCCGTATTTCACAACCATTTCGAGCGGCCCGACTGGCACAACGCTTTCGACCACGATCCGGAGGAGGCGGTCCGCGTCCGGGTCCGTCTCCTACGGGAGTTGGCGGCGAGCCGCGAGCCGCTGGTGGCCGCGCACGTGTCGTTCCCGTTCGGCCGCGTGGCGGTTGCCGGCGACGCGTTTCGCTTCGTGCCGGCCTACTGGGAGTACTGACCGCTTGTTGGGTTAGTTCCGAGCTCGACCATCCACGCGAAACGGGCCGCGCTTACCGCGCCGAAGCGCGGCCCATTCTCAACCGATCATCAAAGACCGCCGGTGCAACACGAGAATGGCCGTCGGAAAGACGGTCATCAGGAGTGAAACATGGACGGCACCTCGCACACAAACTTGAGCCCCTCTCGCCCAGTTCTGCCGGGGCGCGACGAGTTGGTTCCGTCGCGCTACGCGCTGCGGATCGGCGAGATCGACGTGCTGGTGGTCAGCGATGGGGTGCTGCCGTTCAAGACCCCAGGGTTGGCCACCAATGCCGACCCGGCCGAGCTGACGGCCTGGCTGGACGACAGGTTCCTGCCGCCGGACCAGATGGTGTTTCCGGTGAACGTGGTCGTGGTGCGTAGCGGCGGCCGGACCATCCTTGTCGACTCTGGGTGCGGCGACGAGCAGTGGGACTTCGCGCGGGCCGGGCGGTGGGCCCTGCGGCTGGAAGCCGCCGGCATCGACCTTGCGTCCGTGACTGACGTGGTGCTGACCCACATGCACTTCGACCACGTTGGCGGGCTGCTCGTCGATGGGGTGCGGGAGCGGCTGCGTCCGAACGTACCGATTCACGCGGCTGCCGCCGAGGCCAAGTTCTGGGCGTCGCCCGATTTCTCCCACAGCACTTCCATGCCGGCGTGGTTTCCGGACGCGGCTCGGTCGACCGCCAACCGGTTCTTGGCCGAATACGGTCGCCAGCTGCGGCTGTTCGAGGCGGAGTACGAGGTGGCGCCGGGGGTGCTCGTCCGTCGCACCGGCGGCCACACCGCCGGGCACAGCGTGGTCCGCCTGGCCTCCGGCGGCGACCGGCTGACGTTCGTCGGCGATGCCGTGCTGCCGGCCGGTTTCGACCACCCCGACTGGTACAACGCCTTCGAACACGAACCCGAGGAGGCTGCCCGCGTCCGGGTCGGTCTCTTGCGGGAGCTGGCGGCGACCCGCGAACTGCTCGTGGGCTGTCACCTGCCGTTCCCGTCCGTCGGCCGCGTGGCGGTTGCTGGCGACGCCTTTCGCTTCGTGCCGACCTACTGGGAGTACTGAGCGCTTGGCGGTTTGAAGCCGAACGAGACCCTTCACGCGACACGGGCCGCGCTTACCGCGCCGAAGCGCGGCCCGCTCACGAGCGACCGCCTTGGAGCTTGCCTCGATGGACCGAGTGACCTTGCAGGAGTTGGCGTTCGCCATGCCGCGGACCAGCCCGGCGATTCCGCCCGGCCCCTATCGCTTCGTCGATCGCGAATACTTCATCATCCGCGACCGCACCACAGGGCAGGTGATCGCTGTCGCTGGCGGATAGGCAATCACTTGGTCGTTTTCGAGATGGGCACTGAACATCAATGCCTCGGAGCCGGCTTGGCGAAATTCGGCGTCTTCAAAGCATCCAGAACCAAGGTGCGGAATGCATGAATGATTTCCGGGGGCTTCAACTCGAGGCCGCGGCGTTGCCATTCGAGGAAGGTGCCGTCGTGGGTGGCGATCACGAATGAGGCAAGCTGGCGCGTGCTGATGTCCGTTCGGAACTCACCCCGAGCTTTGCCGAGCTCGATGATGTCTTCGACGATATCGTAAAGGCGACGGTAGATCTGGCGGATGCGCGGCGCGAACCGTAAATCTCCGTCGGCAAAGTCTGACGAAGTCTTGATCGCCAGGATCGCGAGTTTGGTGCGCCCGATGCCGAGCTCGGACTGTTGGTGCGCGAAGGCGATGAACTTCTCCGTTCCGCTCGGCCCCGCCCTCCGCACACGCCGGTCCATCGGATCGACAAAATTGCTCTCCACCTGGCCGAGCAGTGCGAGCAGCAGGTCGTCTTTCGTCGCGAAATGGAAATAGATGGCACCCTTCGTGACCCCCGCAGCTTCAGCGATTGCGTCGACGGTCGTGCCTTCAAAGCCGCGCGATACGAACAGATCGAGCGCCGAGGAGAGAATGCTTTCGTAGGTCTCCTGCCGTTGGGAGATCTTCGCTTCAGCCGGAGGCATCGCGCGCCGTCCCCGTGAAATGGTCGGGCAGGAGCCGGCGGACGACATCGCCGTCGCTGGCCCACGCATAGCAGGTGTCGATGACCGGCGGCCGTGCACCTGTCGCAGGCGCGTCGGCCCAAGGGCTTTGCGCTCCGCCCGATCCCGGCGTGATTTCGTCCGGCAGGCCGAGCCTCTCGCGGCGCAGCCTGCGGGCATGCGCCGGTATCTTCGTCTGCAGGGCCACGGTGGCGATCTGGCTCAGCATCTCGACGATGTGCGTGCAGCCCTGCGGACCGCCGAGCCGGTCGCGCACCGCGCGCGAAAATCCGGCGCCGATCCTGGCTCCGACGAGCCGCTGAAAATTCGGCACCACCTCGGGGCACGCCGCGAACGGGCTCGCGTCGGTGGCGGCCTCCACGGCGAGGATCGTCAGATCGTCGTCGAGCGTCAGTCTGATCCACATTTCGTGCAGCGGCTGGTCCGGCATGACGCGCCCGCGCCATTCGTTGTCGAACGGATAGGTGCGGCGGTCCACGATATGGCCCTCGATCTCCCACAGGCCGTCATCGCGCACATAGCCGTCGCAGAAGAGGGTGCGGGCATGAAGGTGGTGGCGCCGGGACGGCGGGGATAGGGGCATGCGGACAGGCTCTTCGATCTGGCTTTTGACATACTAATTGGTCGCGGATAAGATACCAAATAGTATCTTCCTCAAGGCGCCTCCGAGCCTTTTGGAAAGCCAGTTCGCGCGCGGGCAAGAGGCCGGCCGAGCAGAGGTACCGCGAGATGGACATGAGCATTGCCTCGGGCAAAGCGGCGATCTGGCCCGACGCCGGCCTGACCCGCGTGCCCTACGCGCTCTACACGGATCGCGCCATCTACGAGCGCGAGCGCGCGCGGCTTTTCATGGGATCGACCTGGAATCACCTCGCGCTCGACTGCGAGATTCCGAATCCGGGCGACTACAAGACGACGTTCGTTGGCGATGTGCCCGTCGTCGTCGTGCGCGACGCGGACGGCACCATCAACGCCTTCGAGAACCGCTGCGCGCATCGCGGCGCGCTCGTTTGCCTTGAACGCTTCGGCAATGCGCGCGCGCTCACCTGTGTTTATCACGCGTGGTCCTACGACCTGAAAGGCCGGCTGCGCGGCGTCGCGTTCCAGAACGGCGTGAAGGGCGCGGGCGGAATGCCGCCGGACTTCCGTCGCGAGGATCACGGGCTTCGCCCCCTCAAAGTCGAGGTTTTCGCAGGCCTCGTCTTCGGCAGCTTCGACCAGACGATGCGCCCCGTCGCCGAGTACCTTGGAGAAGACATCGCGGCTCGCGTCCTCCGCGTGCTGCCGCGGCCGGTGAAGGTGCTCGGCTACTTCACGCAGGTGCTGCGGAACAACTGGAAGCTCTATGTCGAGAACGTCAAAGACTCGTATCACGCGAGCATCCTGCACCTGTTCTTCACGACGTTCCGTATCAACCGTCTGAGCCAGAGCGGCGGCATTGTCGTCGACAGCTCCGGCGGGCACCACGTGAGCTATTCGAAGCTCGAGCGGACGGCCCAGGACGGCGATTACGATTCGGCCAAGCTTCGCTCCGACGACGCCGGCTTCGGCCTGCTCGATCCCACGCTGATCGCAGGGCGTGACGAATTCGGCGACGGTATCACGCTGCAGATCCTTACGGTGTTTCCGACGCTGGTCTTGCAGCAGATCCAGAACAGCCTGGTCGTTCGACAGGTGTTGCCGAAGGGTCCGGACAAGATGGAGATCGTCTGGACCTACTACGGCTTCGCCGACGACGATGCAGCGCTGGCCGCAATGCGCCTGAAGCAGTGCAACATGGTCGGGCCGGCCGGCTACATCTCGATGGAAGACGGCGCCGTGGGCGCTTTCGTGCAGCGCGCGCTGCCCGGCGCCGGCGCGGACAGGTCGATCGTGATGATGGGCGGGCACGGCGCCGAATCGCAGCCGACGCGCGCCACGGAAACCTCGGTCCGCGGCTTCTGGAAATCCTACCGCGCGCTCATGGACGTGTGATGGCGATTCCGGCGGATGAAACCGCGGCCGGCGTGGCCGTCTCCAACCTGCTCGCCGCCTATGCCGCGTGCATCGACGGCGACGCGCTCGAGCACTGGCCGGATTTCTTCACCGAGGGTTGCGTCTATCGCATCACCTCGGCCTTCAATTTCGCGCGCGATCTTCCCGCGGCCATCGTTCACGCCGACAACCGGCGCATGCTGCAGGATCGCGTCGCGGCGCTGCGCAAGGCGAACATCTACGAACGTCAGGGTTACCGCCATATCGTTTCGGTGCCGCGCATCGGCCGGAGCGATGGAACGATGCTCGATTCGGAGGCGGGGTTCCTCGTGGTCCGGATTCTGGCGGAGGGCTCGCTCGACCTGTTCGCGACCGGGCGCTATGTCGACCGGATCGATTTCTCGGGCGAACGGCCGCGCTTCGCGTCGAAGGTCGTCGTGCTCGACAGCGAGAAGATCGACACGCTTCTCGCGATCCCGCTTTAGGAACGGCCGATGGACGCGAGCCGCGCATCTCATGTTCCGCGCCTTGCCGTGCCGCTGGGCGACCCCAACGGCATTGGCCCGGAGATCGCGCTCGCGGCGGCGCTCGATCCCGCGCTGCGCGCCCTGAGCCGCATCGTCCTGGTCGGCGATCGGAGCGTTGTCGACGGCTGCGCCGCTCGCCTCGGCCGTTTGGATGAGCTGCGCCGGCTCGAGCGTGAAGCGGCTCTTGCCATAGAGCCAGTCGAAACGGGCGTTCGCGCGCAGCCGGGCGTCGTCGCGGCCGATGCCGGCCGTGCGACGGTGGCCTATGCGATGCACGCCATCGAGCTGGCGCGGAAGGGCATGGCAGACGCTGTCGTCGCCGGCCCGCACAACGAAACCGCCGTCGCGCGCGCCGGCATCGCGTTCTCCGGCTATCCGGGCCTGCTCGCCGAGGCCACGGGCACGCCCGCCGATGAAGTGTTCCTGATGCTCGTGAGCCCGCGCCTCAAGATCGTGCACGTCACCTTGCATGTCGGCCTGCGCGCGGCACTCGATTCGATCACGTCGGCGCGCGTGGCCGCCGCGGCGCGCGCGGCCGACCGCGCGCTGCGCCTGTTCGGGATAGCGAACCCGCGCATCGGCGTCTGCGGCATCAATCCGCACGCGGGCGAGGGCGGCCTGTTCGGAATCGAGGACGACACGATCGTGCGCCCCGGCGTCGAGGTCGTCGCGCGCGATGGCATCGCGGTCGATGGGCCCGCGGGCGCCGACGTTCTGCTTGCCGAGGGCCGCCATGACGTTTACCTCGCCATGTATCACGATCAGGGACACATCCCGATCAAGCTGCAGGGGCGCGGCAACGCGTTCGGCGTCTCGATCGGCGCGCCGGTGTTGCTGAGCACCGTGGCGCATGGCAGCGCGCACGATATCGCGGGGAAAAGCGTGGCCGACGCCACCGCGTTGAAGAACACGATCCGGCAGCTGGCCGAGGTGCTGAGCAAAAAGGCCCCGGCGCGAGGGAGCGACCATGCAGACCGTTCATGATCTCGTGCGGCTCGCCGCGAGCCGCGCGCCAGACCAGCCCGCGCTCGTCGACGACCGCACGCCGCGCAAGCTCACCTATTGGGAGCTGCTTGGAGAGATCGACCGCGTCGCCGCGGGCCTTCAGAGGCGCGGCATCGCGCGCGGCGAGCGCGTGGCGACGTGTCTGCCGAACGTCTACGACCATGCGATCGCACTGCTGGCGCTCGAGCGCCTCGGCGCGGTTCCGGCGCTCGTGAATGCGCGCCTCAAGCCGGAGGATATCGGCGATCTGGTCCGCCAGGGCACGATGCGCGGGGCGATCGTGTTGGCCGATCCAGCGCAGGTCGCGGCTGTGCGCGCAGCGCTTCCGGAGGGTGCGCCCGTGCTGACAGTAGGCGGCGCCGTCGAGGGCAGCGTGGATTTTGCCGGCGTGAGCGGCGATCCGGGCAAGATCCCGGACTACGCACGGCCCGCGCCGGACGAGACCGCTTTTGTCTTCTATACCTCCGGCACGACCGGGCTGCCCAAGGGCGCCGAGATCCCGCATCGGGCGACCGAGCCGCGCCTTCTCTACATGTCCACGCAATGCGGCATGGTGCATGGCACGCACAACCGCGTGCTCGGCCTGATGCCGCTGTTCCACGTGGTCGGCTTCTATTCTGTGCTGCTCGGCGCGCTGGGCCTCGACGGAACCTATTTCGTCTGCTCGGCCTTCGATCCGTCGAAAGCGGTCGAGGCGATCGAGCGCCACCGCATCACGACGCTGTACGGCACGCCTACGCATTTCCACGCGCTTCTCGCCGCGCCGAATTTCGCGCGCGAGAGGATGGCCTCCGTCGAAACCGTCGTCTACGCCGGCGCGCCGATGCCGGGTCCGCTGCTCGATCGCGTCGGCGCGGCGTTCGGCGGCCGACTCACGAATATCTACGGCACCACCGAGGTGATGAACGCGCTTTACATGCCGAACCCGGTGGGCCGCCCGCACACATACAGGCCGGGCTATTATTCGCAGGTCCGCGTCGGCCGCTTCGGCGGGTCGGTGCATGACGAGGCGCCCGCCGGCGAAGACGGCGAATTGCTCGTCGACACGACGGCCGACGCCACGTTCACGCGCTATCTCAACCGGCCCGAGGCCACCGCCGCGAAGATGCACGAGGGCTGGTATCGTACCGGCGACATCGCCGTGAAGCGGCCCGACGGGGATTTCGATCTCAAGGGCCGCGTCGACGACATGATCATCTCGGGCGGCGAGAACATCTATCCCGAAGAGGTGGAAGCGGCGCTGCTCCTTCACGAAGGCGTGCGCGAGTGCAGTGTCGTCGGCGCGCCCGACCAGAAATGGGGCGAAGTCGTCGTCGCTTGCGTGGTTCCGAAAACGCCGGGTTTCGCGGAAGCCGAGCTCGACCGCTTCCTGCGCGCGAGTCGTCTCGCCGACTACAAGCGGCCGCGCGTCTACCTGTTCATGGACGATCTTCCGAAAAATGCGACCAACAAGGTGCTGCGCCGCGTGCTGCGCGAGAGGGCCGCGCGCGCGTCTGAGCCGATGTGGTCGACGTGATGCCTGGCGCGAAAGCGGAGAACCCCATGTTTCCCAGAAATTGTTGGTACGTCGCGGGCTGGGATCACGAGATCCAGCGCCTGCATCTGCTGCGTCGCCTGCTGCTCGGCGAGGCGGTCGTGCTCTACCGGAAACCCGACGGATTGCCGGTGGCGCTCGAGGACCGCTGCTGCCACCGCCAGGCGCCGCTGTCGCGCGGGCGGATTCGCGGCGACCGCGTCGAATGCGCCTATCACGGCCTGCAGTTCGATCCGAGCGGCGCCTGCGTGCACATCCCGACGCAGGACACGATCCCGAAGTCGGCGCGCGTACGCAGCTATCCGGTCGCCGAGAAGCATCACTGGGTGTGGATTTGGATGGGCGATCCGGCGCTGGCCGACCCCGCGCTCATCCCCGATTTCGGCGTGATGAGCGACTCCGCCTGGAGCTGGCGCGGCGAGACGCTCGCGGTGCAGGGCAACTACATGCTCGTCGTCGAGAACCTGATGGATCTCACGCACCTACCCGCGCTGCACCAGACGACGTTGGCGGACACGGCGATTCCCGCGAACGACATTCCGGTCGAGTATAAGGTGGATTCCGAGCGCATCACCGTGGATCGCTGGGTGCTGAACACCCCGGTGCCGCCCTATTTCCGGCTGCTCGCGAAGTTCGCGAAGCACGACCGCGTTGACCGCTGGATGAACACGGTGTTCACGCCGCCGGCCTTCGTGCGCATCGACATCGGCGCCGCGCATGCCGGCACCGGCGCGCGCGAAGGCGACCGCAGCCGCGGGGTCACGACCTGGAACCTAAACGCCGTAACGCCCGAAACCGCGCGCAGCTCGCACTATTTCTGGGCGCAGGCGCAGAATTTCGCGAAGGACGATCCGTCAATCTCCGAGCTCGATTTCCAGCTTGTGCACTCGGCGTTCCAGGAAGACCTCGCGATGATCAAAGGCCAGCAGGAGAACATCGATCTCGCGCCCGAGGCCCCGCGGCTCGATCTCGCGGCGGATCGCGCGGGCATCCAGGCCCGGCGCATGGTGGAGCGCATGATCCGCGACGAGCGGGTCGCAGTCGCGGCGCAGTAAGGGCGGGTCGCGCCGGCGCCGCGTCTGCGCGCGCTCTGCGCCGTATCGATGCCTTGCGGGTGCAGAATTCATTGGGCGCAAATCCGCTTGGGCATTAGCCTGCGCCAATGTCGACAAATCGCCGCGAGAGGGGCCGTGCCGCAACAATCGACCAACGACGACATCAGCGCGATCCGCGAACTCATTCGCGCGCAGGCGCGCCGGCTCTCTTGGGCCGAGAACCGCCCGGCCGACTGGGACGGCTTCCGGAGCGGTTTCCATCCGGCCGCGCACATGATCGCCTCGGCGCGGCCCGCACGCCCTCAATCCGTCGATGAATTCCTCGGCCGTATGAAGGACCTCTCGCAAGGCAGTCTTCGAAGCTTCGCCGAGAAAGCACTGGGCGGCGAAGTGTTCGTGTTCGGAAATGTCGCCGTGGCACTCGTCGCGGGCGAAACGATCGAAAACGGCCGCGAGACGAACCGTGACGTGAGCGGCTATCTGTTCGTGAAGGAAGACGGCCGCTGGCGCATCGCCGCGCAGGCCTGGGACAAGGAAAGGCCAGAGCAGAAAATTCCGCCCACGATGCTGATCGAGGAATGAGCGGCCGGTCCGCGCCTATCCAGCGTGTCCGGCGCGCTTGGCGCTGATCCGCTGCAGCCACAGCGCCACGCCAAGCCCGACGAAGCTCGCGAGGATCATCAGCGTGCTCACGGCCGTGATCGTCGGATCGATCTCGTCGCGCAGCGAATCGAACATCACCTTCGTCACCGTGACGTTGCGCCCGGTCGAGACGAGGATCGCGACGATCACTTCGTCGAGCGAGCTCACGAACGCGAACAGCATGCCGGTGACGACGCTGCCGCGAATCTGAGGAAGCGTCACGGTGAGGAATGCGCGCAGCCGGCTGCAGCCCAAGATGCGCGCGACGAGCTCCTGCGTGTCGTCGAAGGTGCGCAGCCCCGCGGACGTGGCGACGACGACGAAGGGCAGCGCGAGCATCACGTTGGCCGCGAGCAGGGGCCAGAACGATCCCAGCAGCTTGAAGTGCACGTAGCCGTAGAAGATGCCGACCGCGACGATGATGTGCGGCACCATCAGCGGCAGCAGCATCACGGTCTCGAGCCGCTTGATGAAGCGCCATTGCGCGTGGTGAACGGCGTAGGACACGGCGACGCCGAGCGGCGCCGCGATCAGCGCGGTCAGGGTGGCCAGCTTCAGGCTGACCAGGAGCGCCGGCCACCAGTCTCCGGGGCCGAAAAGGCGCTCGTACCACTGCAGCGAGAAGGCCGTGGGCGGAAAATCCAGATAGCGCGATGCCGAGAATGACATCGGGATGATGATCAGCACCGGGACGATGAGGAACAGGACGATGAGGGCCGTGAGAGCGTACAGCCACCATCGCCGCCAGGGGTTGACGAGCCCGTGCATCGCGTCAGCGCTGGAAGAGGCGCTCGAGCGAGACGAGGCGCGTCCCGAGGGCGAAGATCGCGAGAACCGCGGCGACGAAGAGCGTCGCGATCGCGCTGGCCGGGCCCCAGTCGAGGCTGAGGCTCACGTCGCGATAGATGACGAGCGACATCATCATCGTGCGCCCGCCACCCAGGAGAGAGGGCGTCACGAAGAAGCCGAGGCTGAGCACGAACACGAGGATGATCCCGGCCGCGAGGCCCGTTCGCGCGAGCGGAAAGTGCACGCGCCAGAATGCATAGAGCGGCGACGCGCCGAACACATGCGCCGCGCGCATGTAGTCGCGGTCGACGCGCTGGAGCGCCGAGTAGATGGGAAACACCATGAACGGCAGCAGGATGTGGACCATGCCGATCGTCGTGCCGGTCACGTTGTGCATGAGCCGCAGCGGCTGGTCGATGAGGCCGAGATCGTCCTTGAGAAGCTTGTTCACGACGCCGCGGTTCTGGAGCAACACAAGCCACGCATAGGTGCGCACGAGCACGCTGGTCCAAAAAGGCAGCGCAACCATCGCCAGGCCGATGGCGGCGAGCCAGCGGGGCATGAGCGTGAATGCATAGGCAAGTATGTAGCCGATGACCGCCGTGCTGGCGGTGACGATCAGCGCGATCCAGAGCGTGAGCCAGAAGCTGCGCGCATAGAACGCGTCGGTGGCGATGCGCTCGTAGTTCGCGAAGCTCAGCGTGCCTTTCTCGTAAAACGAAAGCCCGACGAGAAACAGCACCGGAGCGACGAGAAGGACGAGCATGACGATCAGCGCGGGCGAGGCGATCGCGAGCAGCAGCCGCTGCTCGCGCGCCGCCGCCTTGCGGACGGCGCGCTCCGACGCCTCGTTCGTCGTCACGGAATTTCGCGCCCCGTCAATTGATGAACTCGGCCGAAGGGTGCGCGCGCGGGTATTTCCGCACATAGGTCAGGAATTTCGACAGGCTGCGGTCGCCCTTCGTCAGATATCCGACCCTGTAGTGGATGCTGTCCATGATGTGCTGATCCTCGCTGAGGATGCGGCGGCTCTGCTGGTGCGAGATTTCGAGCTCCTCGTCGGCCTTCGGTCCCTTGAGCACCGCGTTGATCGCGAAAACGATGAGCTTGCCGGGCCGCGGGAGGCCGAAGCCCGTCACCGAGCCGCGCCAGAAGTTTCCGTAGATCTGGGAACGATAGAAGATGCTCGTGCCGCGGATCGCGAGCGTCGTCTCGACCGGCACGTTGCCGGGGTCGAAGCCCTTGTAGGTGTAGATGAAGCCGAACGAGTCCCACTTGAACTTGTCGTGCGGATCCTCGCCCGTGATCTTCATGTTGTGCACGAACTTCAGGTGCTGCATGTCCGGCGTGTTCGCGGAGAACACCCACGGATCGCAATTGAGCACCTTGGCGGGATACGGGCTGCCGATCAGCAATTCTTCATCCGGGTAGGGAAAGTCGGGCAGGTCGAACAGCGGTTTCGTGCCGTTGAACACCCAGATCATGCCGAAGCGTTCCCGCGTCGGGAACTTGAACAGGCACGCCGCGCGGGGCGGCGGATCGCCGACGCCGGTCTTCACGCATTTGCCGGAGTGGTCGTACTCGAAGTGGTGGAACGCGCAGCGCAGGTTGTTGCCCACGACGGTGCCGTGTTGCAGGTCCGCACCCACATGCGGGCAATAGGCGCTCATCGCCATCGCCTTGCCGTCCTGCCCGCGAAATACGACGATCCGGCCATCGAGAAAATCGCGGCCGATCACCTGTCCGCGGCCGAGCTCCGACGAGAAGGCGACGACGAACCACGACTGCGTGAACAGTCCGTTTTCGCCCTCCGCCGGCATCCGGAGATAGCTCTTGCCCCGCGCCGGAGCCGCATCCGGATCCGCCCTGCGTATCGCCGTTACCTTAGCCATCGCGTGGTCCTCCTCCTCGTTCGATGCAATGAGGCGTCACGGGCCGACGATCACGGCCCCGTCTGGATCGATGCCGATGCGCAACGTCTGGCCGACGGCCGGCGCCTCGCTGCCCATGCCGCGGCGCAACTGCCGCCGCAGCGAGACGGAACGTCCATCGGCCGTATCGCCGATGATCAGAAGGCTGTCGCCCTGGAAGATCACGTCGCGGGTGGTGATCGTGATCCGGTTCGTGCGCTCGGTGCATTCATGGGGCAGCAGGAGCCGTTCCGCGCGCAAGACGAGGAACAGGGCGTCGCCGCCGGGAATGGCGTGCTCGGTGCGCACCGGCGCGCCGTCCGCGAGCCGCAGCAGATCTCCCGCGCGCTCGAGCGGCAGCAGGGTCGACTCGCCGATGAAGCGCGCGACGAAGGCGGATTTCGGGTTGTGATAGATCTCCGTCGGCGTCCCGCACTGAACGAGGCGGCCTTCGCTCATCACCGCCACGCGGTCGCCGATCGTCATTGCTTCGCGCTGGTCGTGCGTGACGTACATCGTGGTCGCGCCGATCCGCTTCTGCAGGTGCCGGATCTCGACCTGCATTTCCTCGCGCAGCGATTTGTCGAGCGCCGAGAGCGGCTCGTCCATCAACACGATGCGCGGCGAAAACACCACGGCGCGCGCGAGGGCGACGCGCTGCCGCTGCCCGCCCGAAAGAGCGGCCACGTTGCGCTCGGCATAGGCTTCGAGCCGGACGAGCTTCAGCGCGGTATCGACCCGGCTGCGCAGCTCCGCTCTGGGCAATTTGCGCACGCGCAGCGGGAACGCGACGTTTTCGCCAACGCTCATGTGCGGAAACAGCGCGTAGTTCTGAAACACCATGCCGAGGCCGCGCTTGTTCACGGCCTTCACCGTCACGTCTTCGTCGCCGAACAGCAGGGTTCCGCGATCGAGGTTGACGAAGCCGGCGACGATGTTGAGCAGCGTCGTCTTGCCCGAGCCGGAGGGCCCCAGCAGCGTGAGGAATTCTCCGGCCTCCACGTCGAGCGACACGTCGTGTAGCGCGACGGCGTTGCCGTAGCTTTTCGAGACGTTGCGCGCCGAAATTCGCACGCCCGCCACCGCCGCACCGCCGGACACGTCGCGCGAAGGCACGCGCGTCGTGTCCGGTGCTTCGTCGTGCGGGCTCAACGGCGCTTCCGAACGTGACAGCACCGCGGCGACGCGCTCCTACTGCACGAGCTTGCTGAAGTTCTCATAGACCTTGATTGCCTCCGGCGACGCGTACCAAGTCGGATCGAGATAGAGCTGCACGGCGAGATTCTTGGGTTCGGTCGGGAGCCAGGGCAGCTCTTCCTTCTTGATCACGCCGATCTCGAACGCCTTGGGATTGACCGGGCCGTATCCCGTGGCATTGGCGAGATTGGCCTGGCCCTCGGCGTCGAACACCACGTTGAGCGCCTGCATCGCGGCTTTGGGGTTGGCCGCCGTCTTCGGGACGAAGTAGCAGTTCACGTCCACGATGGCCTGGTTCCAGACGAAGCCGAGATCGGCGCCGTTCTTGGCGAGCTGCGCGACGCGGCCGTTGGAAATCAGCGCCATATCGACCTCGCCGTCCTTGAGGAGCTGCATCACCTGGCCGGTATTGTTCCACCAGACCGTGATGGCGGGCGACAGCTCCTTGATCTTCTTGAGCGCGCGATCGATGCCGCCGGGCGCGCGCAGCGCCTTGTAGGTGTCTTGCGTGGGAACGCCGTCGGCCATCATCGCGGCCTCGAGGCCGTAGGTGCCGAGCGACTCGAACGACCGGCGGCCCGGGAACTTCTTCACGTCCCAGAAATCGGCCCAGCTCTTGGGCGGGTTCGCGCCGTACTTCGATTTCTGATAGCCGATGCCGTAGGAGAACGTGAACACGCCGACATAGTGCGAGTGCGCGAGTTTGGCGGGAATGCGCGACTTGTCGACGATCGAATAGTCGATCGGCAGCACGTATCCGGCCTGCGTGATCTGTTCGCAGCGCGCCATGCCGATCGAGACGATGTCCCAGCCGGGCGCGCCGGCGGTCATATGTGCCTTCACGCCGGCCCAGGCGCCGTTGCGCACGCCGCTGATCTTGATCCCGAGCTTCGCGGCCGGGGCAAAGAGATACTTGACTTCGCTGTCGAGAACGAAGCCGCCGAATCCGGCCACCGTCACCGTCGTCTCCGCCTGCGCGGAAAGGCCGATGCTCGTAAGTCCTGTGATCAGGGCAAGGCGCAAACCCGCTCTGGCGCTCATGTGGATCCTCATCGTTCGTCTCCTCCTCCAAAAGGAAAACCGACGACGGAGCGGCGACACGCCATTCTAGGCGATGGCGTGCGCTCCGTCAGGCGCTCCGGCCGCTTGCATGGCCGGTCCGCGTTGATGCGTGTCTCGAACGTTCGCGTGCGGCGAAGTTGGGCAGCCTGCGCGCAATCCGGCCGCTTCTGCCCGCGTTCGAGCCAACGCATTTCTCTTGAGAATACAGCGTTCTGCGAATCGCCAAGGCGGAGAGCGTCTGCTAGCATTTGCCTGCCGACGCCTTTTGTCCGCCCGGGCCGCGTGTCCGGCCCGATCGCTGCCGAGGAGGAGCCCGTTCCATGCCGCTCACGCTCGACCGCTTCGCGCGCCAGCTCGATTGGAATCTCCTCCGAACGTTTCTGGTGATCGCGGAGGAACGAAACCTGACTAAGGCGGCCCAGCGCCTGTTCCTCTGCCAGCCGACCATCAGCGGCGCACTGCGCCGTCTCGAGGAGCGGCTCGGCTGCCGCCTCATCGCGCGCGGCGCCGGCCACTTCGAGCTCACCGAGACAGGCCGAGAGCTGCACGCGCTTTGCCTCGAGATCAACAAGAGCGTCGCGGCGATCGCCGATCTGAAGCTTCGTGAGAGGCAGGAGCTTTCCGGCACAGTCCGCATCCGAACGATCTCGGGCGTGAGCTGCGACCCGCTCGACGACGTGATCGCCGAGTTCAGCCGCCGGAATCCGACGGTCCAGTTCGAGGTTCACGTCGGCCACAGCCGCGACAATGTCGCGGCGGTGATCAAGGAAGAGGCGCCGATCGGCATTTCGCTGTTCCGGCAAGAGGCGCCGCACGTGGAGTACCGGCTGCTGTGGCGCGAGCCGTTCGATCTCTATTGCGGCTCCGGGCATCCGTTCGCCGGCCGCGGCTTGGACTCGATCGATGCGCTGCGCACCGCGAGCTGGGTAGAGTTCGCGTGCGAGCGCGACAGCGCGCGCATGCATCCGCTGACGGTACTGAAGCGCGAGCACGGTATCGGCCAGCGCGTCGTCGCGATCGCGGAAAGCGCCGAAGAGCTGCGCCTCCTGCTTCGCCGCGGCATCGGCATCGGCTTTCTGCCGCACCACATCGTGGAGCCGGACGTGCGCGACGGCCGCCTCTGGCGCCTGCAGTGCCCCATCAGCCCGCCGACGATCGACGTTTACATGGCGACGAACCTGCGCATGAGCGTGAGCCCCGTCGAGGCGGCGTTCCGCGCCGCGCTCGCGAGCCGGCTCGAAGCCAAGCCCGTTCACGCGTCCGCGCAGCCACGCCGCGATGCACGGCTTCCCGCCCGAAGCCGCGCGGAACTGGGGACAACTGCGGCCTAGTCCGTCTCGCCGCGCCACGCCCGACACCTTCGCCGTCTCCACCGGTTGCGGCGCATGCGAGGCATGATCGCCGCGCACGCGCGCATTTTCGCGCCGCCTTCTTGAGTAGGCATGCGCGCGGCGAAGGGAAATAGATTCGGCCGATAGGGCCCATCCGTCATCGCGATAGCCGCTTCGCGCCGGCGTCCGCTACATCGTCGCCTCCGCGCGGTAACGGGCAGATCGCCCGCCGCATAGGCAGGTACGGAAAGGACGCCCATGATCAAACGGATTCAGGTCGGGCCGCGGCTGAGCCAGGCCGCTGTCCACGGCAACACCGTCTATCTCGCCGGAATCGTCGCCGACGATGCCAAGGCCGACGTGCCCGAGCAGACGCGCCAGATCCTCAAGAAGATCGACGATCTCTTGAAGGCCGCCGGCACCAGCAAGGAGAACATCCTCACGGCGCAGATCTGGCTCTCCGAGATCCGGTATTTCGACCAGATGAACAGCGTGTGGGACCCGTGGATTCCAAAGGGAAACACGCCGGCGCGCGCCTGCATCGAGAGCAAGCTCGCGTTCCCCGACCTCAAGGTCGAGATCATGGTCACGGCCGCGATCGCGTAATGCGGCGGCGCGCGGCGCGAAACGCCGCGCGCCGCGACTTCCGGAGCAGCGACATGAGCAAGCATCCGCGCGGCCGGGCCGCGGGCAAGAGCCTCGTCTTCGCATCGGCAGCCGAGATCGCGGGCGCGATCCGCGAAAAGCGCACGACCGCGGTTGCCGTCGTGGAAGAGCACCTGGACCGCATCGCCGCGGTCAATCCGAAGCTGAATGCGCTCGTCCACGTCGATGCCGAAGGCGCGCGCGCGGCGGCAGAGGCATTGGACGCCATGCAGAAGGCGGGCAATCTGAAAGGGCCGCTGCACGGCGTGCCGATCAGCATCAAGGACACGATCGAGGTGGCCGGCATGCCGTGCTCGGGCGGAACGCTCGGGCGCAAGGCCTACGTGCCCGACGCCGATGCGACGGTCGTGAAGCGCCTGCGCGATGCGGGCGCGATCGTTCTCGGAAAGGGCAACACGCCGGAATTCGCGTGCGCGTTCGAAACCGACAACCTCGCCTATGGGCGCACCAACAATCCCTATGACTTGAGCCGGACGCCGGGCGGCAGCACGGGCGGCGATGCGGCCATGATCGCGGCCGGCGGCAGCGTGCTCGCGATGGGAACCGATGCCGGCGGGAGCATCCGTTTGCCGGCGCACTACTGCGGTTTGGCCGCGCTGAAGCCGACGATGAACCGCACGCCGCGCACGGGCGCGTTCCCGTATCCCCTCGGTCTCCGCGTCCCTCTGTCCACCATCAGTCCGATCGCACGGCATGTTGGAGATCTCGCCGACGTCCTCCCAATCATAAGCGGCCCCGACGGATATGATTTCACGGTTCCTGACGCCGCGCTTCACAGCGCTGAAGACCTGCCCACAAAGAGGCTGCGCGTCGCCTTCTTTGTCGAAGATGGCATTTCTGCCACGTCGCCCGACATCGAGTCGGCTGTACGGGCGGCGGCTGACGTGCTTGCGTCTGACGGGGCAGAGGTTTTGGAGCGGAGGCCGCCAGGAGTAGAGGAGACCTATGAACTGTGGTCGGACCTTTTCGGGGACGGTGGTGGGGGATTGGTCGCGCTGCTGAAAAATGTGGGTAGCGCAGAGCCTTCGCCGCTTCTAAGGCGGTCACTCGAGACAATATTTGCCGCGCGGCTCAAATCCGCGACGGACGTTTACGGCGTGCTTGTCCAATGGGACCGTTTCCGACTTCGTATGCAGGCGTTCCTGCGCGACTACGATGCTCTACTTTCGCCCGCCTGCACAGTTGTCGCTCCGCTGCATGGCTCTACGTTCGAGACGGAAGTCATGAAGGCCTGCGCCTACACAATGCTCCACAACCTTACGGGCTGGCCCGCGGTCGTGTTGCGTGCCGGGACATCGAAAGGGGGGATGCCCGTCGGCATTCAGATTGCCTCTCACTACTGGCGCGAAGACGTAGCCCTGGCGCTCGCCCGCGGCGTCGAAACACGTCTTGGCGGATATGTGCCTCCCGTGATTTGACGCAAAGTCGATCTGGCTGAAGATCTCGTAACGGCATTTTGGGGAAGCGGTTTCGAATAAGTCGGGCGCGACTTGCTCTGCAACGCGGACTCTGGCGCCCTCGCACTGCGTACGCGGTTTCGGCGAGGCGGGCGGAATCCAAGCAGTCGATTCTGCGCTCGACGGGCCTTCCCACGCGCTCGGCATCGGCCCGATCGAGCCGCTCGCTGATGAAGGGCCACGACCTCGGCTTACCCACTCCGCCTGGGCCCAATGTTGCGGTCCCTCATCAGGCGGCGTCGTTCAGGCGCTCCTGCGCCGGAGCCCGGCCTTTTCGAGCCGCGGCAGCACTTCGGCGACGAAATACGGGAGCTGCTCGAGATAGTTCACCATCGCGATGGTGGCGCCCGAGAAGCCGATGGCGGCGATGCGCCCAAATTCGGCGGCAACCGCGTCGGGCGTGCCGACGATCGGAAACGAGCCGTGGCCGCCGGCGAATCGCGTCCGGAATTTCGTGATGACATCGGCGGGATAGGATTGGGCGTAGAGACCCTGCAGCGTCATGAGCTTGTCGACCGCCTCGGCATCGGCCTGCTCCACCGCATACCAGCGGTAATACTCTTCCGCTTCCGTCCGCGTCGGCCGGCACACGACATGCGAGGACGAGAACACGGCGAGGTTTCGCCCCGTCTCCGCGAGGGCTGTCGCGCGCACTGCGGCCAAGTCGCGCCGCGTGCGCTCGTGGTCGATGAGCGCGGTGAAGAGAACATCGCAATTCCGGACGGCGAAGGCGCGCCCCGCCGCCGACGAGCCAGCGTTCATCACCACGGGCCGCGTGCCGCCCCAGGGCTTGGGTTTTCCCGCGACGTCGTTGAGCCGGAAATACTTGCCGCGATGTGAAAACGGCGCTGCCTCGGTCCACAAGCGGCGGACCACGTCCCACCATTCCTGCCCCTGGTCGTAGCGCTCGTCGTGCGGCAACTGCGCTACTCCGAACATGTCGAACTCGTCCTGGTTCCAGCCGCAGACGATGTTGAGGCCCATGCGGCCGCGCCCCACGTGATCGGCCGTCACGAGCTGTTTGGCGGCGAGGATCGGGTGGATGAGCGGCGTGTGCACCGTGCCGAACACCGTAAGGCGTTCGGTCTGCGCAAGCAGGCCCGTCGCCCAGGTGATGGTTTCGAGCGTCTCGCCCTGGAAGTCGGTCGCTCCGCCATAGCCGCGCCAGCGCGCGATCGGCAGCATGAAATCGATTCCCGCGCGATCGGCGAGGCGCGCGAGCTTCAGATTGTCCTCCCACGAGGCGGGCCAGCGCTCCGGCACTTTCGTCACGGCCGTGCCCGATGAGCAGTTCGCCGCGAAAATGCCAAGCTTGAAACCGCCGTCGTCCAGGAATGGCCGCGAACCCATCCTCGCTTCCCCTCGCGTCTCAGCCGCGCGTTTGGATGACGACTTTTGTCAGGCAGACTTTTCGTCGATCGTCGACAGGTGCGGCGGCGCGCCCTCGAAGCCCAGCTCGGCCCACCGGCGCGAAAC
This sequence comes from uncultured Candidatus Odyssella sp., assembly GCA_964481045.1. Taxonomy (GTDB): domain Bacteria; phylum Pseudomonadota; class Alphaproteobacteria; order Bin65; family Bin65; genus SBBV01. The sequence continues at coordinate 26,889 of CAYZSG010000001.1, forward strand.
GCGCTCGTACACCGAGCGCCGCAGCAACGTGCGGGCCGGGAAATCCTTGAGATGGCGATGCGGCTTGCAGGCATCGATGAGCGCCTTCGAGCCGTAGGGCCGCAGTTCGGGAACGACCTGGCTAGGGTCGAGGCCCGTGGACCATGTCCGGCGCTGGATGTCGATGTCGTCGATCGGGTTGCAGCGCGTGCTGAGCGCGAACAGCACTTGGTTGAGATCGGTCGGATCGACATCGTCGTCCACCGCGACGATCCATTTCGTGAAATAGGCGGCCGCGGGACATTGCGCCGCCAGCGCCAGCACCTGTGCCACATGCCCCGCATATTGCTGGCGCAGCGAAACGACCAGCATTCCCCAGCCCGATGCCGCCGCGGGATGGGCATAAACGCCGGCGATACCGGGAACGCCGATCGTCTCGAGATCGTCGAGCACGCGCGCCGAGCGCATGATTGCGTAATAGGCGCCGATCTCGCACGAAGGATAGTCCGCCATCATCGCCGCGGTGAGGATCGGGTCGCGGCGCATGTGCAGCGCCTTCACTTCGATGACGGGCTGGGGCGAGCGCGTGTTGCCGTAATAGCCGGTGAATTCGCCGAGCGGTCCCTCCGGCTGGGTCACGCCGGGATGCAGCAGGCCCTCGATGACGATCTCTGCGCGCGCCGGAATCGGCAGGCTCACGGCGACGCCGCGCGTCAGCTCCACCGGCCGGCCCATCAGGCCGCCGGCGGCATCGAGCTCCGACTGCGCCATGCCGAAAGATTGTGCGCCGACCATGAACAGCACCGGGTCGATGCCGTAGGCCGCCACCACCTCGCAAGGTTCGCCGCGCCGCCACCAGGCTTCGCGGTCGAGCCGCCCGTGCTTGCCGGGCGAGCAGTAGAGGCCGACGCTGTTCTTGCCGTGCAGCATCTGGCGATACACCGCAGCGTTCAGGCGCCCCGTTTCGGGATCGCGCGTGAACGTGATGTCGCCGGTGCCGATGTAGCGGCCGCCATCCTTCGGCCAGAAGCGCGGCACGGGCAGCGCGGTGAGATCGATGTCGTCGCCGGTTTGGACGATCTCGTTCACCGGCGCGCTTTCGGGAGGAACCTCGATCGGCGCGAGCCGCCGCCGCATCAGGTCGCGCGTCTGGTTGATCATCTCGCGGAGCGAAAGGTCCGGATCGAGGCCGGTCGCCAGGGCGTAGCGCATGCGGCTGGCGCCGAGCATGTTGGTCAGAACGCGCGCACCCGATTTACCGTCGGGACGCTCGAACAGCAGCGCCGGCGCCCTCTCGTCGCGCGCCGCCATGTAGGTGATCGCCGAAAGTTCCTCGTCGGTATCGACTGGCGCGGTGATCCGCTTCAGGCTGCCGGCCGCCTCGACGCGCACGAGCCATTCGCGCAGATCGCGCGGCGCCGAGGGCCGCCCGGCGGGCGCCGTCGCCGGCCTGCGTGCGGCAATGATCTCTTCCATGTCGCGTTCCTCCAGACTGGCGTGGCGGTCAGAGCGGCTTGCCTTCGCTCGTTTGCCAGGCCGTCATCAGGGTGTTGGACGGGCGGGAGGGATCGAGCAGCTTCCGCGCCTGTTCCTGGCCGGCCACGGGCAGGCCACCGGGGTCGAGCAGCCCGATTTGCACCAGCACCGAAGCCTGATCCCAGTAGATGTGCTCGTTCACCAGCTTGTCGCCGCGAAAGGTGATGATGCCGACCAGCGGAATCTCGACATATTTCCCGGTGGGCGGCACGCCGGGCAGCAGCCAGTCGATCGGCGAGTCGTGCGTGAAGCAGAAAACCTTCTCGTCCACGATGCGGTCGGCGCCGATCGTCCGCGAGATCGGGATGGTCTTGCGGTCGCGCGGCACCTGATTGACGAAGTGATATTTGTAGAACCGCTTCAGCATGTCGTGCCCGACGCCGCCGGTCATCGTCGGCACGTGGTTCACGTACGGTGCGGGCACCATCGTGCGCATCGTCTCGGTGACGTCCTTGGTCTTGAATTCGCACGCGATGTGGTACTCCCACAGCTCCTCGAGATTGTAGTGGGGCCCCATCACGCGCTTCAGCGCGGCGATCGTGCGCGAATGGGCCATCGCCGCGTTGGGCGCATCGAAGGCGGGCCGGTCCGGGCCGGCGAAGCCGTGCTTGCAGCCTTCGTAAGCGTGGAACGCCGCGCCCGGCCGGTCCGCGAGCGCCTTGCGCGTGGCCTCGATCGCCGCGGCCGGAACGTGGCTGTCGTCGGTGCCGTAGTGGAATGTCATCGGCACGCGCAGCGCGGGAGCGAGATCGAGCCGCGTCTCGATTCCGACCCCGTAGTAGGAAACCGCGCAATCCACGGTGTCGCGCGCCGCCGCCACGAAAGCGAGCAGGCCGCCGAGGCAATAGCCGACCGCGCCGATCTTGCCCATGGTTTCCGGCAGCCGGCGGAGCGCGGCCGCTGCCGCGTCCACGTCGTCGGCCGCGAGGCTCATGTCCATCCGCGTCTTGAGCGCGAGGCCCTTGTCGCGGCCCGCATCCGTATAGTCGAGGTCCACGCCCGGCTCGATCCGCCAGAAGAGATCGGGCGCGATCGCGACATAGCCTTCCTCGGCGAGCGTGTCGCACACGCGGCGCAGATTGGCGTTGACGCCGAAGATCTCCTGAAGAACGACGATTCCGGGCCCGGAACCGCGCGCGGGGCGTGCCGCATAGGCGCGAAACGTGCCGCCGTCTTTCGCTCGGATGTCGATCCAGCTCGATGCCACCGGCGTGTTGCCGTCCATGTGCCGCGATCCTTGCTTCAATGAGCCGTCATCGTTTCGCCGAGCGGGCCGAACATCGCCTCGGCCGGCGCGCGCTCGAAGAGCCACGGGAAAAATCGCGGCGGATCATCGAAGCACTCGACGAAGGTCCTCGCAATCGCCGGGTTCGTCTCGGCGCCATGCAGGATCGACTGCATGTGCGGCGTCGGCGGCTGCAACATGCGGTTCGACCAGTCGGTGATCAGACGGCCCCTTGCATTCCAGTAGGTCTCGAACGTCTTTTCCATCCAGGCGCGGTCGAAGGGCAGGGCGCCGCGTTCGCGGATGCGCTGGTAGTAGTGCCAGGCATACTTGCTGGCGTTGTTCGATCCCTGGCCAGTGAGCGGATCGTTGAGCATCACCACATCGGCGATGCCGAGCACCGCGGCGCCGGAGGGTAGGCGGGCCACGGGCTTGCGCACGGTCGGCGGGAAGCGCCCCGTCATCGTGCCGTTGGCATCGGAAAGCTCGAGCCTGCGGCAGCGCGGCGCTTCCCACGGAAAGAATCGCTCGATGATCTCCCGGCTGCGTGCGAGGTGCTCGGCCGGCGTCTTCACGTCGCTCCAGCAATCCATCGGGCCGCCGGGGAGGCCTTCGAACACCATGATCTCGCATTCGCCCGAAACCGTGAGCGCCGGCATCACGAAATATTCGCCGACGCCGGGCGCCGCATTGAAGGTCACGCCGCGATCGGGGCGTGTCCGCTCCATGCCCACGGCGTAGGTCAAGGCCAGTGCGCGCATCGGCTTGTCGTAGGGCGACCGCGCATCGTCGCGCTCGAACAGCCGCGCGATCTCACCCTTTCCGGCGGCGACGATGACGAGCTCGTTGTCACGCGCGAGCGCCTCGAGCTCCGCGATCCCCGCTGGCCGAATGTGCAGCGTGCCGCCGGCGCGCTGAAACTCGTCCATCCAGCGCGGAATCTTGACGCGCTGGCACACGGAATTGCCGTGCCGCGGAACGGGCGCGCGCCAATGAACGGCACGCTTGCCGCCGTCGCCGCACAGGGAGAACTCTATGAAATCGTGGCGCGGCGCCGCGTCGTCCCAGAACGCCAGGCCCATGTCGCGCTCGTGCTGCAGCGCCGTGTGCTGCATGCCCTGGCTCGAGAGCACGCGCCCCATGCGAACTTCGTCCGCCGTGCGATCCGTGAGAATCGTGACCGCATATCCGTCGCGCGCGAGGGCGGTCCCGAGCTGAAGGCCCGCGTGGCCGGCGCCGACGATCCCGATCTTGCGCATCGCTTTCCTTCCCCTCACGTTCGCGGCGATTGCGGCGCATGCGCTTCCGCGCGCTCGGGGCCGAGCGCGGCATAGCCGCCATCCACCGGTATGTCCGCGCCGGTGATGAAGCTGGCCGCTTCGGAGCACAGGAACAGCGCCGCGCGCCCGATCTCGGCGCCATCGGCCAGACGGCCGAGCATGTGATAGCGGCCTTCCGCGGAATCGGCCCGCGCGCGGTCGCCCGCATGCTTTCGCGCGAGCGGCGCGCTCCATGTCTTGCCCGGCGAAAGCGAGTTCACGCGGATCCGCTGCGGCGCGAGATCGAGGGCCATCGACCGCGCGAGCTGTAACAACGCCGCCTTGGAAGCGGGATAGAGCCAGCGGCCGGCCTGCGCGACCTTGGCCGAGATGCTGCCGAGCAGGACGACGGCGCCGCCGCCGGTCGCCGCCATATGAGGTGCCGCCTCTTTGATCAGCAGCGCGGCGCCGGCGACGTTCACGTCCATCGACAGGCGCCAGTCGGCGCGCGTGGCGGCAATGCCGCCATCCACATACGTGCAGGCCGCGTGCACGACGCCGTCGATCCTGCCGAAATGCGCGGCGGTGCGTGCAACACATGCGGCGATGTCGCTGTCCTCGGACAGGTCGGCTCGAAAAAACGCCGCGCCGCGACCGACTTCTCGGGCCAGCGCTTCGCCGGGCTCTGCCGCGATATCGGCGATCGCCACGCGGCGCCCGGCCCCCGCGAAAACGCGGACGATCTCGGCGCCGATGCTCGTCGCGCCGCCCGTGACGATGAATACGCCGTCGTCCTGCATCATCGCTGCCACAAGGCCATCATGGCTTGACACGTCCGTCTAGCGGACTTTATGTTCATTTCAAGTGTAGGAAGATGCGCTTCCGGGGTCAATCCGCGCGGGCGTGTCGGAGGGCCAATGGGCGCTCGGGTGAAAGCGGAAGGTGTGCGCGCGGTGGAGCGGGCGATCGACGTGCTCGAAGCGTTCAGCCTCGAGCGCCCGGCGCTGACGATCACCGAACTCCAGCGCAGCACCGGCCTTTCGCGCCCGACGCTTTATCGTCTTCTGCAGACCTTGATCGGCCGGCGCCTGCTGCGCCACGACGGGGAGCCGCCGCGCTATCGGCTCGACGCCGCCGCCGCGCGGTTCGCGGGCATCTGGGGAAACTCGTTCGATCTCGGCCGGCAGGCCATGCCCGATCTCGCCCGCCTGCGCGACCGCTTCGACGAAACAGTCGCGCTGTTCCTGCGGGTGGACGACCGGCGCCTCTGCGTCGTCGAGCTCGAAAGCCGCCAGCCGCTCTCGTTCGCGCGCGGCATCGGCTATTCGGAAAGCCTCAGGCTCGGCGCGAGCGGCATTTCGATTCTCGCGCACATCCCGCAGGCCGATCAGGACCGCATTCTTTCCGGCGAGCGCGACGCGAGCCGGGCCGTGCAGATCCGGCGCCGGATCGCGGCGGTCCGCCAGCGCGGTTACGCGCTGAGCGGCGGCGATCTCATCGTCGGCGCGCAGGCGATCGCGGCGCCCGTGCGCGACAAGACGAACACGGCCGTGGCGGCGATCGGCCTGTTCGGGCCGGCAGCGCGCTTTCCGCAACAGCGCGTCGAGGTCTGCGCGCTGGCGGTGCGCGCGGCTGCCGAATCGCTGTCGAGCGCGCTCGGTTGCGTCGGGGCCGGCCGCGTCATTTGAACAGGCGCGGCAGGCCCAGGGTCAGCACCGGCACGGCCACGAGCAGGATCACGCGCAGCACGTCGGAGACGAGAAACGCGGAGACGCCGCGAAACGTGTGCCCCATCGGCACGCCCTTGGCCATGCCGTTGATGATGAAGACGTTGAGCCCGACCGGCGGCGTGATCAATCCCATCTCCACGACGATGAGAACGATGATCCCGAACCAGATCTTCACGTCCTCCGCCGGCATGCCGAAATCGAGCGCCGCCACCACCGGCCACATCACCGGCATGGTCAACAGGATCATCGAGAGGCTGTCCATCACGCAGCCGAGGATCAGGTAGAGCAAGATGATCGCCGAAAGAATGATCATCGGCGATGCGCTGGCCGTCTGGATCGATTCGGCCAAGGACTGCGGCAGGCGCGTGAGCCCGAGAAACGCGCTGAAGAATTCAGAGCCCAGCAGCACCATGAAGATCGCGCCGGTGGGCCCGGCGGTCTCGATCAGGCATTCGCGAAAGCTCCGCCAGCCGAGCCGGCCCCGCGCCAGCGCGGTCAGCCCGGTCCCGACGGCGCCGATCGCGGCGCCCTCGGTCGGCGTGCAGAGTCCGAAATAGATCCCGCCCATGACGAGGACGAAGATGAGGACGACCGGCCAGATCTCGACGAGGCTGCGCAGACGCGCCGCGAGATCCGCGCGCGGACCCGCGGGGCCGGCATCGGGACGCAGCCGCACATAGACGGCGATCACGACCAGATAGCCGAGGGCGGCGAGGATGCCCGGCACCAGCGCGGCCTGGAAAAGGGTCGCGATGTTCGCCTCGGTGATGATCGCGTAGATCACCAGCACGATCGAAGGCGGAATGAGGATTCCGAGCGTGCCGCCGGCGGCAAGCGTGCCGGTGGCCAGATCGCCGGAATACCGGTATCGCTCCAGTTCGGGCAGCGCCACCTTGGCCATGGTGACGGCGGTGGCGACCGAAGAGCCGCAGATCGCACCGAAGCCCGCGCAGCCGCCGATCGTCGCCATCGCGATGCCGCCGCGCCGGTGGCCGAGGAACGCGTTCGCGGCGCGAAACAGCGACGCGCTGAGATCGGCGCGCGTCGCGAACTGGCTCATCAATAGAAAGAGCGGAACGACCGCGAGGTCGTAGACGTGATAGGTCCAGAACGTCGCTGTCTTGAGGTAGGCGAGCAGCGGCGCGAGTCCGTTGAGCAGCGAGTAGCCGACCAGGCCGACGGCCATCATCGCCACTGCGATCGGAACGCGAAGGGCGATCAGCGAGAGAAGCGCGGCGAATCCGATGATCCCGAGCTCGAGCGGACTCACGTCGAGATCTCGCGCACGTCGCGCAGCGCGGCCGCGATCGCGGCGACGACGAGGACAACCAGAGCCACGACGATCGGTATGAACGCCCACCACAGGCGGAACTGCAGAACCATCGTGTGCTCGCCGACCGCGCGCAGGTCGGAGCCGCCGATCGCGGTCCGCCAGAGAATGAGCGCGGCGATGACAAGCAGGAGGATACTGCCGAGCGCGCGCAGTCCGCGGCGCGCGCGGACCGGCAGCCGGTCGGAGAACAACGTGACAGCGAAATTGTGCCGGTAGTAGAGCGCCATCGGCAGGAAGCAGAACACGACGACGGCCGAGCCGATCTGGATCAGCTCGAAATCGCCGGGAATCGGCTTGGAGATGACGGCGCGCAGCACGATGCTCGTCACCTGCATCCCCGCCAGCGCCGCGAGCAAGAGGCCGCCGGCAAGCGCGGTGAGGCGTATTGCCCGCTCGATCAGGCGGCCCGCCGCCGTCGTTGCCGGGCGAACCTCTTCTTCGACGATGCCGTCCGCCACGGTCGGCGTCCGCCTCTTACTTCATGTGCTTGGCGATCATCGCGCGCGCATCGGCGATCAGCTCCGCGCCGTCGATGCCCTTCTCCTTCATCGCCGCCACCCAGCGCGCGTAAACCGGCTCGGCCAGCTTCTGCATCCGCTCCACCTCGGCCTTCGGCATCACGATGAACGTGTTGCCGCGCGCCTTGGCCGCCTGGATTCCGGGCTCTTCCGCTTCTTCCCACACCTTGGTGACGAGGTTCACCAGCTCGTCGCCCGTGGCGCCGTCGAACGCGGCACGCACATCCGGCGCGAGACTTTCGTATTTCCGCTTGTTCATCACCAGCATGAAGACGGCGGTCTGGAAACGGCGGCCGCCTTCAAGCTCGGTGTGATGCTTCGCGAGCTCGTGCAGTTTGAACGGCCAGATGATCTCGAACGGCAGCGCGGCGCCGTCGATGACACCGCGCGTCAGAAGCTGCGGCACCTCCGTGATCGTCGTGCCGACGGGGTTGGCGCCGACCGCCTCGAAGAACCACGAGCCCGTCTGGTTGGGCGTGCGGAGCTTCAGGCCCTTGAAGTCTTCGATCGTGCGGATCGCCTTGTCGCGCGTGATCAGCACGTTGCCCGCATGCACGTGAAATGCGAGGACGTGATAGTCCTTCAGCTCCTCCTTCATGTGCTTCGCGCGGAACTCGGCGAGCGCCTTGTTGGTGCTGGCGATGGTCTGGTGAACGAATGGCAGCTCGAAGGCCTCGACTCGCGGGAATCGGCCAGGCGTGTAGCCGGGAATTGTCCAGGTGATGTCGACGACGCCGTCGCGCACCTGGTCGATGAGCTGCTGCGGACGTCCGCCGAGCTGCAGCGCGGGATAGACGTCAATCTTGATCTTCCCGCCCGTCTTCTGCGCCACCATCTGCGTCCAGGGGACGATGAACTTGGAGTGCATCGCCGTCGTCGGCGGATTGAAATGATGCAGGCGCAGGGTCACGTCCTGGGCGCTCGCGCCGGTCGCGGCAAGGCAACCGAACAACGCCGTCGTTAGAATCTTGCGCATAACGTTCTCCCTCCTCGGCTGGGACGCTGCGCCGGGCTCCCGTACCTCGTCTCGCGCGACACGCGGATTGATCGAGCCGAGCGAATCGGGACGTCTTCGCAGTGCCTGCCGCGCATTGTAGTGCAGCGAAAGCGCGCCGAACAATGGAATCGGCCGCCGGCGAAGTCCGCCTAGAGGACACCGGCTCGGCATATCGCACAACGCCGCCATCGATCTTGACCGATTGAGAAGCGCCGCTTCGGGTGTCAGTTTGTGCCTGTATCGCGGGCACGTCGCGCGCGCCGCTCGAAGGAAAGAATGGATGCCGGAAAAAAACCTTCTGATCACCGGAGCCAGCCGTGGCATCGGAGCCGCCGCCGCGCTTGCCGCCGGCCGCGACGGGTGGAACGTCGCCGTGAATTATCTCCGCGACCGCGCCGCAGCCGAGACGATCGTGGCAAGCCTCGAGGCGATGGGGCGAAGGGCCGTCGCGCTTCAGGCCGATGTCGGAGTCGAAGCCGACGTGCAGACGCTTTTCGCCGGCGCGGAACAGGCGCTGGGCCCCATCGGCGGGCTGGTCGTCAACGCCGGCATCACGGGCCGCAAGACGCGCGTCGAGGAGTTCGACACGGCGCAGGCGCGGCGCCTGTTCGACGTGAACGCGCTCGGGCCGCTCGTCTGCTGCCGGGAGGCGGTGAAACGCATGTCGAAGCGGCGCGGCGGAAACGGCGGGCCCATCGTCATCGTCACGTCGATCACGGCGGTCAGCGGCGGGGCGGGGTTTCTCGTGCCCTATGCCGCCAGCAAGGGTGCTGCGAACACGCTGGTCACCGGCTTCGCGCGCGAGGTGGCGGCCGAGGGCATCCGCGTCAACGGCGTGCTGCCCGGCGTCATCGACACCGAGATCCACGCCGCCACCGGAATCGCCGACGGACTGCCCGCGATCGCGGCGCAGATTCCGCTCGGGCGCCTCGGCACCGCCGCGGAAGTGGCGGAGGCCATCGTCTGGCTGCTCTCCGAACGATCGTCGTATGTCCTCGGCGCGATCCTGCCGGTGACGGGCGGACGCTGAGTTCGCTCAGGCGCGGCGCGCGCAGATGTCCGCGATCACGCAAGCATAGGCCTGCGCCGCCTTGACGAGATCGTCGGTCCGGCAGCGCTCGTCGGGGCGGCTCAAGTAGCGGCCGGTCGGCCCGTAGATGACGCCCGTCATGCCGGCAGCCGCCATCCACGACGCATCCGAAGCCGCGAATTTCAGCACGGTCGCGGGCTTGGGTTCGGTGCCGTGCACGCGCCGGTGCGCGGCCGCGACGCTTTCGACGACGGGCGAATCGCGCGGCGCGTCGAAGGGCAGGGGGAAGAAGTCCTGCGCGAACTCCAGTTCGTAGCGGAAATCCGGATCGGCGGCCGCGATCACGCCGAGCAGGCGCTCCACGTCGGCGCGGATCGTCTCTTTGTTCATGCCGGGCACGATGCGGAAATCCACCGTCAACGTGCAGCGGTCCGGAAACAGCGCGGGCCGGGTGGTGTCGTGCGTCCTGCCGATGCCGCCGCGGATCGGGCCGATATTGAGCTGTGGCAGTCCCTCGAATCCTGCGGCGGGCCTGTGCGTGAGCCATCCGCCGGCCGCGGTCGCCGGAAACGGCGTGTGGCTCGGGCCAAGCGCAGCGATCGCCTTCGCCGCCTTCTCGACCGCGTTCACGCCTTTGACGCCGGGCGTATCGATCGTCGCGAAATGCTTGCTGCGCCCGAGCACGTGGATATGGAGGACGATCGAGGCGGTGTGATTGAGGCCGATATCGAGCTCGGTGGGCTCGCCGAGCACGAAATAGTCCGCGCGTACGCCGTTCGCGAGCGCATGCCGCGTGCCCGCGCCGCCGCGCAGCTCTCCGCACACCAGCGCCAGCACGACGTCGCCCTTGAGCTCGATGCCGGCCTTCATCACCGCCTTGGCAGCCGAGATATAGGTGGCGTCCGCCGCCTTCATGTGCACGAAGCCGTAGAGCCATCCGTCCTCGACAACGCCGCCGAACGGATCCTTGGTCCAGCCGTCGGAGGTCGGGTTGTGGTCGATATGGCCATTGAGCATCAGGCTCTTGCCGCCGCCGTTGCCCTTCAATCGGCCGATCGCGTTGAAGCTCGCGCCCATGTTGGGCGTCGCCGGAACGGGCTGCAGCTCCGCCGCGAGGCCGGCTGCGCGCATCTCGTCGACGAAAAAGCGCGCGACGCTCTCCTCCTCGCCCGAGATGCTGCGGATTCGCAGCGCCTGGCGCGACCGCTCGATCACCTCCTCGGCGTCGACGCAGGCAATCACCTTGTCGAACATCGCGTCCATCGCGGTCCTCATCGCACGGGCCATGGAATATCGAGGCGCATCCCGGCGCGTTCGATCCAGGCCTTGCCGGCGCGGATCACGTCGCGCTTCACCTTCTCCTCGTCGACGGTGAGGATCACACGGTCGCGCATCACGACGCGGCCGTCGATGATGACGGTTTCCACGTCGTCGCCGTCGGCGGCATAGACGAGGCTGCGCACGGGATCGAGGTTCGGATGCCAGCGCAGCTCGTCCATGCCCACGATCACGATATCCGCGCGCTTGCCGGCTTCGAGCGAGCCGATCTGATCGTCCCAGAGGCAGGCGCGCGCGCCGTCGATCGTCGCCATCTCCATCGCCTTGTAGGCGCCCATGATCGTGGCGTCGGCGAACTGGTCGCGATGCGCGCAGGCGGCGAGATACATGACGCGCACCATGTCGAGGAACCGCCCCGCGGTCGCGGAATCCGTGCCGAGCGAGATCGTCAAGCCGAGATCGATCATCCGCTTCATCATCTGGTTGCCGACGACGCCGTAGGCGCCGTGCATCGAGGCGGAGGGGCAGTGCGCGACCTTGACGTCGTGCTCCTTCAGCCAGCCGATCTCGCGCTCGTTCGGGTATCCCATGTGCACGAGATAGAGGTTGGGCCCGAACAGGCCGAGGTCGTGGAATCGTTCGAGCGAGCGCTTGCCGAAGCGCTCCTCGATCGCCTCGTTCTCGCCTTCGACTGCGGCGGCGTGCGCGTGGATTCCGACCTTATACTGGTCGGCCAGCGCCTTGATCGCCTTGCAGAGATCGTCGCTGACGTTGAACACGTAACGCAGGCTGAACCAGCAGCGCAGGCGCCCGTCGGCGGCGTTGTTCCACTTGGCGACGGCGGCCGCGCCCTGGCGCAAATTCGTGTCGATATCCTCGAACAGCTTCTCCGGCAGCGGCGCGCCCTGATCGGCGATGTCGCGCGTCGAGCGGTTGAGGATGCCGCGGATGCCGACGTCCGCCGCGGCTTGCCCGAGCGAATCGGTATGATAGCCGCCGGGCTCGTTGAAGCAGGTGGTGCCGCTCTTGATCATCTGCACGTAGTTGCCGAGCGCGCCCACATAGGCTTCTTCGGCGTTGACGTGCGTCTCGTAGGGATAAACGCGCTTGTAGAGCCACGTCATGATGTCGACGTCGTCGCCGATGCCCTTCGAGAGATACTGGAAGGCGTGATTGTGCCCGTCGACGAGGCCAGGGATCACGAGCTTGCCGCCGGCGTCGATGACATGCGCGGCCTTGTGGCGCGCCAGCACGTCCCTGGTGCGCCCGACGCCGACGATGTTGCGCCCTTCCACGGCGACCGCGCCGTCGGAATAGATCTGCCGCCGCGAATCCATCGTCACGACGTATCCATTGGCGATGATGAGATCGGCCACGAGTCCTCCTTCTAGCCGGCGACGCCGAGCAGCCCGCGCAGGTGCTGCGCGTAGTCCTGGAAGCGCGCGAGGGAGCGCGCGGCGGCGCCGCGCGGGCGCGGCAGATCGATCGTGAGGTCCTCGGCCACCTTGCCGGGGCGCGCCGAGAGCACGATCACGCGGTCCGAGAGCAGCACCGCCTCGTCGATCGAATGCGTGACGAACAGCACGGTCTTGTGCGTCTCGGCCCAGATGCGCAGCAGCTCGGTCTGCATCACCTCGCGGGTGAGTGCGTCGAGCGCGCCGAACGGCTCGTCCATCAGCAGCAGATCGGGGTCGTGGATGAGCGCGCGGCAGATCGAGACGCGCTGCTGCATGCCGCCCGAAAGCTCGTGGGGCAGCTTCCGCTCGAATCCCTCGAGCCCGACCATTGCGAGAAGCTGGTGCGCCTTGGCGACGTAGTCGCGGCGCGGCTTGTTCAGGATTTCGATCGGCAGCAGCACGTTGTCGACGATGCGCCGCCACGGCGGCAGCGCCGCGGTCTGGAACACCATGCCGGCGCCCAGTTGCGGGCCCGCGACCGGAACGCCCGAGAGCCGCACCGCGCCGCCCGAATAGGGCACGACGCCGAGCGCGATCTTGAGCAAGGTGCTCTTGCCGCAGCCGGACGGCCCGACGATCGAGACGAACTCGCCGGCCGCGACCTTGAAGCTCACGCCGTCGAGTGCCAGCACCTCGCCGTCGCGGGTCTGGTAGCGCTTCTCGAGTCCCGCGAATTCCACATGCGCGCGCGCGGCTGCTTGTTTGATGTCAGTCGAAGTCTGCTGCGCGCCCACGCCGTCGCCTTTGTTTCGTCTGCTAAACGATGTCGTATTGACGAGACGCAGAATTGACAACGCGCGGTCCATCCGCAACAGTTTTTCGCACCTGCGGCATCGGCTGCCGCGGCGGACTTAAACGAGGGAGAAGGACAATGACTCGCTGCGCAACGCGCGCCCTGCCGCTCGCGGCCGGGTTGGCGCTCGCCTTGGCGTCGCCGGTTACGGCGCAGACCAAGGTGACGATGTATCTCGATTTTCTCGTGAACGGCTATCACTCGCCGTTCTACGTCGCGAAGGAGAAGGGCTGGTACAAGGAGGCCGGCCTCGACGTCACCATCTCGCCCGGCAAGGGAACGGCCGATTCGATCAAGACCGTCGGCACCGGGAACGCGGAGTTCGGCTTCCCCGATTTCGGCGCGCTGGCCAAGGCGATTTCCGAAGGCATTCCGCTCACGGCGGTCGCCGCGTTCGTGCACGACACGCCTTCGGGCATCATCAGCTTTGCCGACAAGCCGGTGAAAGCGCCGAAGGACCTCGAAGGCAAGACGCTGGCCGTCGCTCCCTTCGGCGCGACCGCCATCATGCTGCCGGCCTTCGCCAAGCTCTCGAACGTCGACATGAGCAAGGTGAAGACCGTCACCTACAATTTCGGCGCGATGGTGCCGAGCTTCCTGACCGGCAAGGTCGACGCCACGATCGGATATTATTTCGGCGAATATCTCGCGGCGCGCACCGAATCGAAGAACAAGCCGGTCGTCTGGCTACGCCTCGCCGATTTCGGCATCAAGACCTACGCAAACGGCATCGCGGTCAACAACGCGTTCATGGCGAAGGATCCCAAGGCCGTGGAGGCCTTCGTCAAGGTTTCGCTCCGTGCGCTCGACTACACCTACAAGAACGTGGACGAGGCGGCGGGCTACGCGGCGAAGTACACCGAGACGCCGAAGGCGCTCCTCAAAGAGCAGCTTACGCTCGCGATCGAGCTGATGGACACCGCCGAAGCGAAGAAAGACGGCTACGGCGTCATGACGAAGGAGAAGTGGGCGTCCACGCAGAAGCTGCAGCTGGAGTATGGCGGCCAGAAGCAGGCGGTGCCCGACGACAAGCTCTGGACCAACAAGTTCATCAAATAGGAACGTCCGGGGCGCGGCGCCGCCGCGCCCCGATTTCTCGCCATGCTGAGCACGCTCGACCGCATCCTGCCGATCGCGTTCTTTCTGCTCGTCCTCGCGATCTGGCAGATAAGCTGCCGGGTGTTCGAGGTTCCCGAGTTCCTGCTGCCCGCGCCGACCGCGATCGCGCTGAAGATCGCCGAGCTGCCGGATCGCATGCTGCTCCACACGCTCACGACCCTGCGCGAGGTCCTGATCGGGTTCGGGGCGGCGTGCGTGGGCGGCATCGTCCTCGCCTCGATCACGGCCCATTCGCGCCTGTTCGGGCGCACCGTGTTCCCGATGCTCGTGATGTCGCAGACGGTGCCCACGATCGCGATCGCGCCGGTCCTGGTCATCTGGTTCGGCCCTGGCGACACGGCGCGCCTCATCGTCGTGTTCCTCATCGCGTTCTTCCCGATGGTCGTGAACACGACGGCCGGCCTCCTGCGCGTGAACGAGGAGCTCATCGATCTCGCGCGGGGCCTCAACGCCTCGCGCTGGAAGATCTACACGAAAATCCGCATGCCGAACGCGCTGCCGCACATCTTCACCGGCATGCGCATCTCGATCGCTCTCTCGGTCATCGGCGCCGTTGTGGCCGAGTTCGTCGCGGCCGAGCAGGGGCTCGGCTACCTGATCTTCTCGGCCAACACGAACCTCGACACGAAGCTCGTCTTTGCCGGCGTGGCGCTGCTGGCGGTGATGGGCATCATCCTGTTCCAGCTCGTCCGCCTCGCGCAGCAGTTCGCAATCCCATGGGCGCGCGAGGCCGCCCCCGGCGGGGCATGAGCGGTGACGTCGCGCCGGCTCACGATCGCGACCGACGACTACGACCGCATCCAGGCGTTGAAGCAGGGCAAGGTCGCCATCGAAGGCTTCGCGCTCGACTATCTCACGCTCGAGCCGGGAGAGACGTTCACGCGACTCTTCCGCAAGCACGAGTTCGACATTTCGGAGATGTCGTTCAGCACCTACATGGTGGCGCTCTCGCAGGGCGGGTTTCCCTATCGCGCGATCCCGGTTTTCCTCTCGCGCGTGTTTCCGCACGGCTCGATCTATGTGCGCGCGGGCAGCGGCATTCGCGAGCCGCGCGACTTGAAGGGGCGGCTCGTCGGCGCGCCGAGCTATCACTTCACGCGCGGCCTCGTCGTCCGCGGCATGCTCCAGGACGAATACGGGATCAGGCCGGGAGACCTGCGCTGGCGGATCGGCGGCGTCGACAAGCCCGAGGATTTCAGCTACGTGGCGAAGCCGAGTCCGTCCGGCGTCGAGGTGGAGTTCATCGCGCCCGACCGGCACCTCGCGGGCGAGCTGGCCGCCGGGCGGATCGACGCGATCATCAGCTATCGCGATCCCGAGATGCTGCTCGCCGGCGATGCGCGGATTGCGCGCCTGTTCGAGGATTTCCGCGCGGCCGAGCAGGATTGGTACAGGCGAACGCGCATGTTTCCGGCGATGCACCTCGTCGGCATTCGCGAGAGCCTGCTGCGCGAGCATCCCGGGTTGGCGATCAACGCATGCCGCGCGTTCGAGCGGGCGAAATCCGCGTGCATGCCGCGGCTCTACGACCTCGATTCGCTGAAGGTCACGCTGCCCTGGCTGGTCGCCGAAACGAGAGCGACCGCGGCGCTGATGGGCGCGGATTTTTGGCCCTATGGTGTCGCGAAGAACGCAAACATGATCGAAACCCAGGCGCGATGGTCATTCGAGCAGGGACTGTCGTCCGAAATATTCAAGCCGTCCGACTTGTTTGCCGCCGCCACTTTGCAATGGGTGCCGTAGCTGCCGCCGCCGCGTCCTTCTGGCGGGGCGGCCCCTCCGTCGTCGGCCGCAAATCACCACTCAGCTGCCATCGAAGCCGGCAAAGGCGGTCGCAATCGCTACCGGACCAATCTTGCCGGCCGTTTCGATGCAGGCCGGCGGCGCGGCCGCCGGGGCCGGGCGCTTAGGGGCGGCATCGACGACAGGGCGGAGATGACGGTGGAACGGAGCTTGTCGCGAATCCAGACATGGCCTTTGTCGCGGTCATTGCGCTTGTGCCACGCCATGTGAACCTGCGAGATCTCGGTCTGGAACGGAAGCATGGCCCAAACGAGGTCGCCGCCGCGGCACAGCGACGGAACAACCGGCTGCGGCACGGTGCCCACCAGCTTCGTCCCCGGTATTATCGTCGAAAGCACCGATGTGTGCGGCAGCGTCAAGGCCACACGGCGCCGTGCCTCGTCCGGCCCCAAGGCGCGGCCGACCGGATTCTCGGTCGCGCCCCGCGGAACGAGATGGGCGTGGGCGGATTCGATGTAGGTCTCGTAGGGCATCACGCTGCCCTGCACGATGCCGATCTTTCGCGCGTGGTCCGCGCACATGACCAGGGCATAAGCGGCCGTTCCAACCAGTTCGCAATGGAACGAGCTTGCGATATTGAAGCGGCCGATCGCGAGATCGGCTTCCCCGCCATCGAGCAGCGGTTCGTATTCGTCGAGCGACGCCTCGATCAGCAGCAGGTCGATGCCGGGCGCTTCGCGGCTCAACAACCGCATGAGCGGAGCGACATAGGCCAGCTCGCCCACATCGGTCGCCAGGATCGCGAAGCGGCGATGCGACTTCAGGGGATCGAACGATCGGCCTTTGGAAATGCCCACGCGGATCGCGGCCAGTCCTTCGTGAATGGGGTCGGAGAGCGCCAGGGCCAGCGGCGTCGGCTCCATGCCGCTGCGGCTGCGGACGAACATCTGATCGTCGAAGGCCGTGCGCAGCCGGTTCAATGCGTTCGAGACCGCGGGCTGCGTGAGATTCAAACGCCCCGCGGCGAGCGAGACGCTTCGCTCCCGCATCAGGGCCTCGAAAACACGCAGCAGGTTGAGGTCGAGCGTGTTCACATCGCTCATCGGTAGGCACCGGATATTCACAATGCGAATAGACACTAATATGTATATCAATTAGCGCACAAGCGGTGCGGGCTATAAAATGGGCACTGCGGCACGAAATCGATCAGCGAGCGCCGATTCCGGTTCAGCGTGGCCGTGGGGCCGCGGCGGTCCGGCCGTTTGCCGTGCAAGGGAAGCTTCCAAGCGCCCATACCGAGGACGTCCATGGATTCGCCTGGCCGACATCACGCCGAAGCGCCGCATGAGCTGGATGTCGCGATCATCGGGGCCGGTCTCGGCGGCCTGATCGCGGCGGCGAAGCTGAAGCAGGCGGGCGTGGATCGCATGGCGATCCTCGAGCGGGCGGACAAGCTGGGCGGCGTCTGGCGCGAGAACCGCTATCCCAACGTCGCTTGCGACACGCCGATCGATCTCTATGGGATCAGTTTTTTCCTCGGCGACAAGTGGTCGACGAATTTCGCGCCGGGCCGCGAAATCTGGGACTATCTCAACGAATTCGCCGACACGTTCGGCGTAACGCCGCTGATCGCGCCCAACACCGAGGTCGTGCGCACCGTCTGGAACGAGGGCACGGCGACCTGGCTGATCGAAGCGCGCGACGGACGGCGTTGGACAAGCCGCTACGTGGTCTGGGCCGGCGGTCTCCTGTCGCGCCCCACCATCCCGGACCTTCCCGGGAAAGACATCTTCGAAGGCGAGAGCTTCCACACCACCGCGTGGAACGACGCCGTCCGGGTCGAGGGCAAATCGGTGGCCGTCGTGGGCGGCGGGGCCACGTCGATCCAGGTCGTGCCTTACGTCGCGCAGCACGCCAAGCGCGCCTATGTCTTCGTCCGCACGCCGTCATACGTGATGCCGCGGCCCGATCTGTTCTTCGACCGACTGGACCGCGAAAGCCCGATCTTCGCCGAGCGGCAGCGCGAGCGCCGCGAAGAGTGGTTCCGCCAGTTCGAGAAGATCGCCGAGAACCGCTTCCCGATGAACGATGCGCTCGTAGCGCAGCAGGAGAAGGTCTGGCGCGACCACTTCGACGCGCAGGTGAAGGATCCGGCGCTGCGCGAGATCCTGGCCCCCAAGTATCGGTTCGGATGCAAGCGGCCGCTGTTCAGCAACGACTATTATCCGGCGTTCCGCTCGCCCAGCGTCACCGCCATCGGCAAGGGCGTATCGCGCCTGACGCGCGACAGCATCGTCGATACCGATGGAAAGGCCTACCCCGTCGACATGATCGTATGGGCGACGGGCTTCGACGCGGTTCACATGCTCGGCGGCATCGACATCGTCGGCCGGGGCGACCGGTCGCTGCGCGACGCCTGGAGCCGCGTGCCCGAGGCCTATTTCGGCACGCTGGTGAAAGGTTTCCCCAATCTCTTCCTCATCAACGGCCCGAATGTCGGCGGCGCCTCCGCCACCGAATTCATCGAGGGTCAGGTCGATCTGATCCTGCACGCGATCCAATCGGCCGCGCGCAGCGGGGCAACCATGGTCGAGGTCCCCGCGCCCGTGCACGACGCCTACAACGCCGAGGTTCAGCGCCGCGCCAACGCGAGCGTGCTCGTGCTCGGCAATTGTTCGTCCTGGTATCGCGTCGGCGGCGACGGCAGCGTCTTCACGCATTGGCCGGGCACGATCAAATCGTTCCGCGCGGAGATCCGCGGAACCGCGCGCAGCGGGCTGGCATATGGGGGGCAGAAGGCGAAGGCGTATACCGCCGCGTGACGTCCGCCAATCGCCGCGCGTAGCGCGCCGGGGCAGCCAGGCCCCTCGTGCGGAATGCACGCGACGCATGACTTCACCACACAACATTCGATCCAAGGGAGGAGAACCATGAAGTTGAGGCATCTCATTTTCGGCGCCGCGTTGGCCCTCTGGGCCGCGCCCGCCGCGGCACAGCAGACCATCGATATCGCCGTGTTCCACACCGAGCGCGACGCGTTCGGCGAACCCATGCGCTGGTGGATGGCCGAAGTCGAAAAGCGGTCTGCGGGCAAGATCAAGTTCAAGGCGCACTACAGCGGGGCGCTGGTGAAAATCACCGAGGCGCTCAACGCCACCAAGAACGGCGTCGTGCCGATGGCCATCGTGGCCCCGTCTTTCGTGTCGGGCCAGATCCCGGCGATGGCTTATCTCGAGGTCATCGGCGGCTTCCCCTCGACGCCCGCGGACAACGAGAGGGCGCTCGCGCAGCTCAAGCCCGAGATGGAGAAGCTGTTCCGCGCGCAGGGCGTCGAGTTCCTGTGGCAGGTGCCGAGCTTCGGCGGCGCCGTCGTCTGCCGCGAAAAGCATCTCAAGAACCCGGCCGACTGGAAGGGCATGAAGGTCCGTACGGCGGGCCGCTACCAGGCGCAACAGATCCAGGCGCTCGGCGGCTCGCCGGCGGCGATCGATCCCGCCGAGCAATACATCGCGCTGCAGAACAAGACGGTGGATTGCGCGCTGACGGTCAACAATCTCGGCCTCGCGCTCAAGCTGCACGAAGTGGCGCCGAAGGTCACGCAGCTTCGACTGCCGGGCAACTCGCTCATCTACATCATGAACGCGCGCACCTGGGCGGCGCTTCCCGAAGCGGACCGTACCCTGCTCAAGACGGTGGGCCGCGAGGCCGAGATTCGCGGCATCAAGATGATCTGGGACGTCCAGACTGCCGCGGTCGCCACCATGAAGGCGCAGAAAGCCGATGTGGCGGAGCTCACCGACGCGGAGCTCAAGGCGTTTCGCGAAGCGGTGAAGCCCGTGTTCGAAGCCATCGACAAAGCCGCCGGCGAGTCGGGCAAGGCGATCGGCGCGATCGTGCGCAGCTACTGGTAAGAAGCGCCTCGGAGCGCGGCAATGGCGCCCGCCTGGTTCCGGGCGTGCGAGCGTGGGGTGGCGGCGGTCAATCGCTGGTTCTTGACCGCCGCCGCGCTGCTCGTGCTGCTGATGGTCGCGCTCATTTTGTTCGACGTGATCTCGCGGTCGTTCTTCAATGCGCCGACCGTGTGGGCATTCGACATCGTGCGTTTCGCCCTTCTCTACGCGACGTTCCTGGGGTTGGCGCCCGCGCTCGAAAAGGGAAGCCATGTCGTCGTCGATATGTTCGAAACCTTGCTCCCCAGCGCTATCCGATCCGCGGTCCCCTTCGTCGCCTCGGGCCTGACACTGGTCTTCGGCGTCGTATTGCTCTGGCACATCGTCCGTCTTGCGAGCGAGGCCTTCGCGGACGGCCGCATCGCGCAGGCCACGATCGCCGTGCCGGAGATGTGGGTTTGGCTTCCGGCGCCGGTCGGCAGCGCGCTGTTCGTCGCGGTCGCGGCCGTTCAGCTCGGGCGCGCGGTCTGGCCGGCCGCGGCCGACGGCTAGCCGATGGATGCCTTCCTCTGGTTCGCCGCCTTCATCCTCGCGCTGATCGCCTTCATGGCCATGCGTGTGCCGGTGGCCGTCGGCATGGGGCTCATCGGAATCCTCGGCACCTGGGCGTTCATTTCGCCTTACGCGATCGGCCAGATCGGCTCCATCGCCTTCTCCCAATCGTCGAGCTTCGTGTTGGTCGTGGTGCCGCTCTTCGTGCTGATGGGCGAAGTGATCGCCCGCAGCGGCATGGGCGCGGGGCTGTTCCATGCCGCCAAGCTGTGGCTCCGCCGGCTGCCCGGCGCGCTCGGCGTGGCGACGGTGGCCGCCTGCTCGGTGTTCGCCGCGGTGTGCGGCTCGAGCCCGGTCACCGCGGCGACGATCGGCGCGCTCAGCGTCCCGGAGATGATCAAGTCGGGCTACAACGCGCGCCTCGCCTTCGGAACCACGGCTGCGGGCGGAACCCTCGGCATACTCATCCCGCCGTCGGTCCCGATGATCCTCTATGGGGTGATCACCGAAACGTCGATCGGCAAGCTGTTCATGGCCGGCGTGGTGCCGGGCCTCATGATGGCGGTGCTGCTTTCGTTGACGGTGGTGATCTGGGTCTTGCGCAACCCCGGCGCGGCGCCCGCGCTCAAAGACCGCCCGCCATGGCGCGAACGCGGCCGCGCCACGCTCCAGGTGGGGCCGATCCTGCTGCTGTCGCTGTTCGTGATCGGCTCGATCTATTCGGGCATCGCCACGCCCACCGAAGCGGGCGCGGTCGGCGCCGCGGGCGCCATCCTGTTCGCGGCGGTCATGGGCAAGCTGCGCTTCGCCCTGCTGCGCCGGTCGCTCGAGAGCACCGTGCACACCACAGCGATGTTCATGCTGCTCCTGATCGGGGGGCTGTTCAGCTCGTTCGTGCTCACCCGCCTCGGCGTGCCGCAGGGCATGAGCGAATTGCTGACGGGCCTCGACGTTCCGGGCTGGGTCATCATCGTCCTGATCAACGTGCTGCTGGTCCTGCTCGGCATGTTCCTCGATCCGATGAGCATTCTCGTGATCGTGGTGCCGATCTTCCTCAAGACCGTGGTCGGGCTCGGCTACGACCCGATCTGGTTCGGCGTGATCGTCACCATTCAGATCGAGATCGCGGCGATCACGCCGCCGGTCGGCTTCAACCTGTTCGTGCTCAAGAACGTGATGCCGGGCTCCGACTTCAAGGACGTGGTGAAGGGTTCGCTGATCTTCGTGATCCCGCTCCTGGCCGGAATCGCGCTGCTCATGCTCTTCCCCGACATCGCGTTATGGCTGCCCCGGCAGGTCGGCTGAGCCGCCGGCGGATTCTTCAGGCGCGAACCCATCATTCGCGAAAGCGGTCAGCGCGAGGACACAGAAACCGATGAGCACCTTTATCCTGAACCCGGCGGACGTGGCCAGGCGCGCGGCACAGTTCAAGTATTCCGAGAAGATCATGATAGCCGGAGGCGCCAAGGCCGAACGCAACTGGCTTCTCGTTCTCGCCCACACCAGCGCGGAATGGTCGGGGGACCTCGACACCACCATGGATACGATGACCCGCAACGAGCCGTTTCAGGTCATGCACGCGACGGGCCTGGACGTTCGCGGCTTCGAGCCGGTGCGCGCGTTCTATCGCGAGCGCCTCAGGACGTTCCAGGGTCAGGCGTTTTTCCCGCATCGCTGGATCGTTTCCGATGAAGCCGCCGTGACCAATGGCTACTTCTACGGCGCGCCGTCGGGGGTGTTCTTCGGCGCGCAGGCGACGGGGAAAACCCTGTGCCTGCCGATGACGATCTGGATTTACTTCGAAGACGATCTGATCAAAGGCGAATCGGCCTATCTCGACGGCCACGAGCTGCGCCGGCAGATCGAGCACGGAACGACGCGGCGCCCCGATGATCTCGTCTACTGAACGCGCATGAACGCCACGCCATCGTCCGGCCGCGACGGCACGATTGTCGAAGCCGACTACGTCGTCGTCGGCGCCGGGTCGGCCGGGTGCGTGATGGCGGCGCGTCTCTCCGAGGACGCGGGAACGGAGGTTGCGATTATCGAGGCCGGCGGCTCGGACCGAGATCCGCTGATCCGCATCCCGTTGGGATGGGGGATGCTCTACACGCGCAAACTGCACGACTGGCGGTTTCACACGGAGCCCGAGGAAAAGCTCGGAGGCCGGACCGTCGAATTCGCCCGGGGCAAGGTGATCGGCGGGTGTTCGTCCACGAACGCCATGGCCTATGTGCGCGGCCATCGCAGCGACTTCGACCGATGGCAGAGCCTCGGCCTCGAGGGCTGGTCCTACGAAAGTGTGCTCCCCTATTTCCGCAAGCAGGAATCGTGGGAAGGCGGCGCGAGCGAGTATCGGGGCGGAGCGGGGCCGCTGCGGACCCGGTATTCGCAGTACCAGGACCCGCTCGTCGATGCCGCGATCGCGGCCGGTGTTGACGCGGGCCACAGGTTCAACGCCGACTACAACGGCGCCGAACAGGAAGGCGTTGCGCGCATTCAATCGACGATCGACCGCGGCAGACGGTGCAGCGCCGCCGCCGCATATCTTCGCCCCGCTCTGGCGCGGCGTAATCTCACGCTCTTCACGCGCAGCCGCGCCACGCGCATCCTCATGGAGGGAACCACCGCGAAGGGCGTGGAGTTCGTCCGCAACGGGCACCGCCATGTCGCGCGGGCAAGGCGCGAGGTGATCCTCGCCGGCGGCGTGGCGCTCTCGCCGCATCTGCTGATGCTCTCCGGCGTCGGCGACGCCGCCGCGCTTCGCCGTGTCGGCATCGAGCCGCGAATCGATCTTCCGCGCGTCGGGCAGGGCTTGCAGGATCACATCTCTCCGGTCTTGCTGTTCCGGCGCAAGACTCCGGGGCCGCTGCATCGTGCGATGCGCTACGACAGAATCGGGCTGCGCATGGCGCAGGCGGCGGCGCTCGGCACCGGCATCGCCAGCGACGTTCCGTGCGGCCTCGTCGCGTTCCTGCGCTCGCCGCGGGCGGAAGGCCCGGTGCCCGACATCCAGATTCTGCTCAACGCGGCGCCGCTCTCCGCCAAGCCCTATCTTCACAAGGCTTTCGGCAGTTTCGAGGACGGCTTCGGCCTGCGCGTCGTTCTGCTCAGGCCGCAAAGTGCTGGAACGGTCTCGCTGGCCTCGGCCGACCCGATGCAGCAGCCGCGCATCCACCAGAATTTTCTCCAGCACGAAAGCGAATGGAAAACGCTACGCGCAGGCATCCGCATGACGCGGGCGATCGCGAATCAGCGCGCGCTCGGTGATTTCATGGGCGGCGAGACCGTGCCCGGGCCGGCCTGCTCCGACAGCGACGCGGACCTCGATCGCTTCATCCGCGAGCGCGCGCTGACGACGCATCACCCGCTCGGCACATGCGCCATGGGGCCGGATGGGCGCACCGCCGTCGTCGATGGCCAGCTCCGAGTCTTCGGCGCGGAAGGGCTCCGCGTCGTGGATGCGTCGGTCATGCCGGGCATGATCGGCGGCAACATCAATGCCGCTGTCATGATGATCGCGGAACGGGCGGCGGACATGATCCGCGCGCGGCCCGCCGCCGATCGGACAGCGGGCGCCGCCGCCGAATCGGTCGCGGCGGGCCGATGATGCGAAGCGCAGGCGATGCGCGCCGCGCGCCCGGAATCCGGTACTCAGCAAGGGAGAGATGAAATGCCCGAGGTAGCTATCGTGACCGGGGGAACCGGCTCGATCGGAGCGGCGATCTGCGCGCGATTCCAAGCGCTCGGAGCAAAGGTCGTCGCCGCCGATTCGGATCCGCGCCCCGTGCCCGCGGGGCAGAATTTCGTCCAATGCGACGTCACGGACCCCGCCAGCCTCCGGCGATTGTTCGACCAGGCGGCCGCGCTCGGCAACCTGACCGTTCTCGTCGCGGCGCACGGTATCCTGGCCGAAACGCCGGCCGGCGCCGCCAACCTCGAAACCGTGTCCCGCGTCATCGACGTCGATCTGAAGGGCGTGGCCTATCTCTGCGATCTGGCGGGCTCGCGCATGCCCGGCGGCGGCTCGATCGTCCTGCTCAGCAGCCTTTCCGCCTTCATGGGGCGCGTGCGCGGCGGCTACGCCTATCAGGCGAGCAAGGCCGGCGTCGAATCGCTCACCCGCGCCTTCGCCGTCGCCTATGGGCCGCGCCGTATCCGCGTGAATTGCATCGCGCCCGGCTTCATGGCGGCGCCGATGAAGGGGCCTGGCGCGCAGCTCCGCCAGCGCCAGGGCGGAAACGACGTCGTCGTTCAGACGATCCCGATCGGCCGGCTCATCGAGGCGGACGAAGTCGCAAGCGCCACAGTGTTTCTCTGCTCGAAGGAAGCGGCCGCGATCACCGGAATCGTGATGCCGGTCGATGGCGGCCAGCTTGCATTCTGAGCGCCGCGCGCGCCGCGTCAGCCCCAAGCGTCTGCCTTGCCCCACAGACGCCGCGTCGCCAGCCGCGCGCCCTCGGCCAGCGTCTTGAGCTTCTCCCACACCACGTCGGCCGCGACGAACTCGTAGCCGGTGAAGGTGCCGAAGCCGCAGTCGCTGCTGGCGATCACGCGCGTCCGGTCGCCGACGGCTTCAACGGCGGCCTCGATGCGCTGCGCGACCACCTCGGGATGCTCCACGTAGTTGCTCGTCGAATCGATGATGCCGGGCAGCAGCGTCATTTCGGAAGGCAGCGGAAAGCGCTTGAACGCGGCGTATTCGTGCTGGTGGCGCGGATTGGCGAATTCGAGGCTGAGCGCGCCCACTTTCGCTCCATACAGCAGCGGCAGGATGTCCGCGAGCGGCACGTCGCAGGTGTGCGGGCCCTCCCAATTGCCCCAGCAGCAATGCAGACGCACGCGCTCGCGGGGAATGCCGGCCAGCGCCTCGTTCAGCGCCGCCACGTGCAATTCGACCATGGCGAGGAACTCGGGCAGCGATTTGTCCTGGAACAGCATGGTCCGTTCCATCGCGAGATCGGGCGCGTCGAGCTGCAGGATCAGCCCATGCGCGACGATGATTTCGTACTCCTTGCGCAGCTCCTTCGCCAAGGCGAACACATAGCGTTCGTGCGAATCGTAATGCGCGTTCATCATCGTCGTCGCGACGATGCCGGGCGAAGCCGCGGTCATGAAACGATCGACAAAGCGCCCGGCCAGCGGCGCGGTCGCGGCGTCGAACCCGCGGCATTCCTCTTCGGCGGGCGCGGTGTCGTCGTAGCGAACTGCGCCGATGGCCATCGGCGCGTCCGAGACCTTGGAGCGGTTGGGGAAGCGCCGCGCGGCCTGCGCGGCGAACTCGGGAAACTTGGCGTAGTCGAGCGGTCGCGGGCGCTTCGACGTTCCGCCGAAGCCTTTCATGCGCAGCGGCACGTAGGTCTGGAAACCGACGCGCGGCTGCTCGCCGTCGTTGATGATGTCGATCCCCGAGTCGACCTGCCGGCGAACGGTGCCGCCCACCGCATCGGCGATCGCGGCGCGCAGCGCGGCGGCATCGACGGCTTCGCCGCGCTCCTGGCGGATGAGGAGGTCCGACAACACCGGATTGCGCGGCAGGCTGCCGACATGGGTGGTGGTGATGCGGGTTTCTCGCGCTTGCATGATTTTCAGTCTCGGCGGGGCCAACAATCTTTGTAGGGCGGAAGCTCTTCGAGGAAGCTGAAATTGCCCGCGGCGCGCTGCATGAGCGCGCGCTGGCAGAGGGCCAGACGCGCGCGCTCGCCGGCACCGTTCTCGATCGCGCGCCGGATCGCATCCGAGAGTGCGTCGGCGTCGACGGAAACCGGCGAGCCGATCGCGGCAATGCCGAGTTCGGCAGCCAACGCCTGCATCTTGGCGCCACGCGGGATGCAAACGGGCACCGTTCCGGCCAGCACCGATTGAATCGCGAAGTGATAGCGCTGGCCGAGCGTCACGCTGGCGAAGCCGAGCAGCGCAACCGCCTCGTCCGGAGCGTAATACGCATTCGGCACCACCACCGACGGAGCCTCGAGCCGCGCTGCCATCTCTTGCGCTGCGGCGTGGTCGAAGAAGTCGCCCGCGCGCGATTCGTTGCAGAAGAACGCGATCTGGAGTCCGTCGCGCGCGGCGGCGCGCGAAATCGCGCCGGCGACGGCGCGCTTGGCGGCGTCGCAGTCGCGCCACAGCATGTTGACGACGTTGATGACGAGCAGCGGGCGCGCGGGATCGATGCCGTGCGTACGCCACGTCTCCTCCGCCCAGCGGCGGCGGTCGCGCCGCGGCGCATGAAGCCAAGCCCAATCGGCGCCGACGCGGATGCGGGCGGGATCGACATCGAGCGTCAGCAGCGCCGCGCGGCAGGCTTCGGAGCGCACGGTCCACGATCGCACCGGGCCGAAGCTCTCGCGGAACAGCGCGCGCGCCTCGTCGGTCTGCAACGGCTCGACGCCGACGCCGACGGCGTCGACGGGCAGCGCGTGGCGGTGGAAGTGGTCGAGCCGCGGCGCGAGGAAGCGAAGCGGCCAGTGCACGCCTTCCGCGTCGGTCACGGGTGTGCCCCCGACAAGGAGGCCGGGCACGCTAGCCTCGGCATTCTCGTTGCCCGCCTCATCGACCTGCACGTAGCGGTGCCGCGCCGGATAGGCCTCGTGCTGGCGCGCCGATTCGGCAAACAGCGCGACATCGAGCGCGATCGTGTCGGGAAGCCGGCTCCAGAACGCGTGCGCCATCAGCTCGTCGCCGATGTTCCCGGCGCCGAGTCCGAGGCCGATCTGGAACGCGCGCACGGTCTCCCGCACGGCCGGCTGCGCCATCGCTTCGCCGGGCGCGCGCTCGCTTCGCGCCGCGCATGCGCGCAAGGCGGCGATCGCGGCGGCGTCCCGCTCGGCCTGCCGCCCCGCCGCTTCGAGCGCCGCGAGCCGTTCCCGTGCAGCCGTCTCGAACATGGCGCGCGCCTCGCTTTGCTCGCGCCATGCCAGCTCTCCGCGCATCAGCGCCTCGAGCCGCTCTTCGCGGTCGCGCTGCATGGCGCGATAGGAGCGGCTCGTATCGGCCAGCAGCTCTCGCGTCTCGGCCGGAGCGCCGTCGAGCGCCACGATCTCCGGCGCGGCACGCGGCGCGTCGAGCGCGCGCCGCAACGCATCGCAGACCGCGCTAACGGAAATGCTTTCGATGCAAAGCGCGTGGCCGAGCATGCAGTCCCAGTCGCAGCCGAAGCACGGCAGCGGATGAACGATGCCGATCGATCCCGGCGCCCACGGCGCATAGCAGGGCCAGCGGCCGCCGCCGCCGAAAATGCCCACGCCCGGAACATCGAAAGCCTGCGCGAGATGCATCAGGCCCGAATCATTGCCGAGCCACGCGCGCGCCTCGCAGAGCAGTGCTGCGACCAGCGCGAGATCGGAGGGCGCGCCGGCGAATGCCGTGCGCGGCAGGTCGCCGAGCGCGTCCGCGGTGCGCGCGAGAAGCCCGGCTTCGCCGCTCGAGCCGACCAGCAGCGCCGGAAGCCCGGTGGCGCGCAATGCCGCCGCGAAATCCGCGTCGGGCCAACGCTTGATCCGCGTGGCGGCGTTGCCGCCTGGAAAGCAGGCGACGTACCCGCCCGGTTCCAGGCCGGCCGCGCGCAGAAAGGCGCGCGCCTGTTCGCGCGCCTCGGGCGCCACGCTCCATCGCGGCGCGGCTGCCGGCGCCACGCCGCACGCCTCTAGCAGGTGGCGGTATCGTTCGCGCTCGCGCAGGCGCGGCGGCACGGCGAGGCGATGGATCCGAACCCAAGCCCTGTCGAGATCGCGCACCACGAGCCGCGCGAGCGCGTCGCGCCCCAGTTCGGTCGCCGCGTGGCAGCCAAGCGCGTCGCGCGGCCGGAGCAGCGCGGCGGCGACATGCGAGAACCAGAGCGGGCGATGGCCGGCATCGATCAGGATCTCGGCCTCGACGCCCTCGAGCGCCGCCGCGACGGGCTTCAGCGCCGCGGCAAGCGCTGCAGTCGGCTCGTGCCAGCGGTGCGGATCGAAGGCCAACCCGATCACGCGCGCCGGCGGCGCCGGAAGCATATCGGCCAGGCCGGCGAACTCGTCGCGGCACACCAGCGTCGTGCGCTGGCGATGGCCGGCCGCCGCCAATGCGGCGAGCGCCTCGCCGGTGAACACGAGGTCGCCGAGGCCGCCCATCTGCAGAACGACGACGCGGTCGCCGTCCCCGATTCGCAGCTTCGGGTTTTCGCCGGATGACGTGGCGATCGGCTCCACCACTGTGCCCCTAGGCCGCCATGGCCAGCGGCTGCAGCGCCGACTCCACCTCGGCCACGGAAAGCCGCGCGATGGCCGCCCGCGAATCGTTGATGCCGTAGCTGATCAGCCAGGTTCCGTTGCGATGGGCCGCGCCGCACGGATAGACGACCGCGCCGACATGCGGATTGAGGCCGACGCCGATCGTGTCCGGCCCGAGCGGGTTCTCGAGGCGGAGCGGGCGCGCCGGCGCGTCGGTCGGCCGAAACGGAAATGCGGCTTCGAACCGGTACACGGCGGCCGCGTATTCGTAGCCGAGCGCGGTCGGATAGACGGTGTGGCAGAACGCGTAGTAGGCGTCGTCAAGCCGTTCCGGCGGAGCGCCCCCGCGCAGATCGCCGTAGCGCCGCGCGAAACAGCCGATGTCCCACGACTGCGCATGGCGCGGGCGAAGCTCGACGTGCGGCGTGCCGTCGAGCGTCACGTCGAGAATCGTCTGCCGCATCGGCGAATAGAGCGCGTAGGTCGGATCGTCGCCGAAAAGGGTCCAGTTCTTCTCGATCGGCTGGCGGGCGCCTTCGAGCCGGAGCTCCCGCGCGGGCCCGCGCGGCATCAGCGTGTCGCCATCGAGCTCGACGACGAACTGGAAATTCGGCTGCGGGCTCCAGCCCGAGTTCCAATAGAGGAAGATGCGCCCGCCGAGCCGATAGAGGCGCGGATCGGCAAACCAGGCGCGCACGGCGTCGGGATAGGCGTGCCCGGCATCGAAGCGTATGAGGTCGCTGAGGGCCACCGCCGACCCCGGCACGACGCGCAGCCCGGCATCGAGGCGGGCAATCGCGATCCGCCGCCGCTTGTCGGCGCCCACCATGCGATACGCGAACAGCCAGCCCGAGCCGTCCGCGAGCAGCGCGGGGTTGAATGCGCGTAACGTGTCCCCGCAGGCAAGATCGCGCCACGCGGCCGGCAACAGCTCCTCGGCGCGGAAATGCACGGAACGCGGCATGGATTTGGTTTACTTCGCCATCAACGCGTTGGTCGCTCGGCTTCCATACCATATCCTGACCGTGCCAACTGCTGCCTTACGGGCAATTGCACGCGATTCGGGCGCAACGATGCTCCGGTGCGGTCGAAGCGGCATTTAGAGGACGGGGAACATGACCAAGCGAGCCGTCAGGCGGCAGCTTGTGTGGACAAGCATCGTGCTTGTCGCCGGCTATGTCGTATTCGCATCGCTGTATCTCGAGTTCTACAGGCCATACTTCCCGCGGATTTGGGACCAGCTCGAGTACCTCAACAAGGTCTACGCCGCCTACTATGCCATCATCGACGCCAAGACGTTTGGTGCCGTGGTGGAGGCGTTCGCAACCCACATCGTCGCGTTCAAAGGAAGCATCGCCGGATCGCTATCGCTCGGCGGGATGCTGGTCTTCGGCCCCGACCGCCTGGTCGCGGCATCAGTAAATTATCTATTCCTCCTGTATCTCGCCGCGGTCGCGATCTCCACGCTCAGCAGCGAGGAGGCTCCGTATTTCGGTTCGATACTCTTCGGGTTGGTCCTGCTCAGCAACAGCCTCTACTTCCCGGCGGGCGGCATGTTCGATGCCCGGCTCGATCTTCCGGGGCTTTGTACATTCGGCGCCTTCGTCGTGGCATTGGTTGGCTTCGATCGCGATCCATCGCGGAAGCGCACCGCCGTCGTGCTTGCCACCGCCGCCGTGACTCTGTTCACGCGATCGATCACTGGCCTCTACCTGGTGGGGACGCTCCTCGCCTACACGACGCTGCTCGGGATCGAGTGGTGGCTCGGTAGAAGCAGAACCCGCGCGCTGCGATTTGCACTATTTCTGACGCTCGTCGCTGTCATCGGCGTCGCCGCCTACATCGTTGAATTCTGGTACGGGATTCGGCCCTACTACATCGCGCAGTTTGAGAGTGGAGAGGTCGAATTTCGGCGATTCGAGTTGGGTGTATCCTCGCCTCTGACGCTGCCCTTTTTCTATCTCAAATCCGCGTGGAGCCATCTCTGGCCCATGCTCGCCTACACGGCGGCGCTGCTCGCCGCCGCCGTCCTGGCCCGCCTCCTGCGGAAGGCACCGAAGTCCGGCGTCGCGCCCGCCGGCCGGCCGGAGACGTCGCCGATCGGCATCGCGATGGTGTGCGCATCGTCGGCCTTGGCCATCCTCGTGCCGCTGGTCACGTCTTCGCCATCGCCCGTCGTCGCCGGCGCGCTGACGGTTCCGATCGCCGTTGTCTGCACGGCAGGTCTGTACCGCTTTGTCGGGAATCACATGCGCCTATCCGGGCCAATACTGGCGCGCGCGACGCTGGCAGCCGGCGCGGTCTATTTCTTCGTCAAGGTTGCGATCGGGTCACCGCCGACGCTCGGCGAAATGGCGTATCTGCGCGCCCACAACGACTTCTATAAACGTCTCAGCGCGGATCTCGACTCTGCGCAAGGCACGGTCGCATGGTTCGTCCTCGCGGAGGGGATCAACTCGCTCGCGTTCCACACGTATCTGTACGAGAACCGCCTGCCCGATCGGGTCGCAGCATGCCAACAATTGAACGTCAATATCTTCGCGCCGTCCTTGCCCGCACTCGAAAGCGCGATCGCGCGTGCCGATGCGGTCGTCGTCTGGTCGCGGTTTCCATCGGGTCAATCCTATCCGGGCATCGAGAGCTTACGTGCGTCGCAAGCGGATTGGCTAAAGAAGATCGAGCATCGTTTCGTCGCGCGGTTCGAACTGTCGGCGGGGCTACCCGGGGTCGTCACCTACTACTTGAGGAATCCGCGGATCGTATCCCTTCCGGAGCCCGTCGAAAGCGTACGCTTCGGCGCGGCCAATTCCGTGCCGTTCGTCTGGCTGACCGAGGCCGGAAGCGCGTTCAGGATACGGAACCTTTCCGGACATCCTGTCGAGGCGACGCTGCACGCACGCGCCGTACCTGGGCCAAGCTTCCAAGACAGGAGCCGGCGCTCGCTGCGCATAGCGACAGCCGGTGAGTCGTTCCAGGTGGAAGCGACCGAAGCAGCGCAGTGGCAGATTTCGCAGCGTCTTGTCGTACCGGCCGGCGAGTCCGAGGTCCGGCTCCATGCCGTCGCGCCGCCTTCCCCGCGCGTTCCCGTTCCGAACGACCCGCGAACGCTGATCGTAGGGATTTGGGGCCTACGACTGGATTAGCGTCAAGTCGGCTCGTAGCGAGGACGAAACCCTGGCCCGTCGTCGCTCATCGCGCGCGGCCTACTCGGCGGGCTTCTCGCGCGCCGCGCACGCGCGCAACCATTCCCAGAGGCGCATGCGGTCGCCGATGATCGGCCCCGATTTCGCCAGCGTCTCCGCGAAAAGACCGCGAAGGCAGTATCCCGGCCGGCGCGCGTTCAACAGAACCCACGTCGCCTTGAAATAGAGCCAGCGCCAGATCAGCGAGCGCGCCGCCGGCGTCCGCGCGCCCTGCAGCTTTTGGAACAGGTGGTCGCTGACGGCCTGCACGAAGTAGGGAGAGACTTTGCCGTAGTGCCGAATCTGGACGGCGACGGCTTCCGCATAGAGATCCATCAGATTCGCCGCGGTCTTGGCGCCCTGATGCCAGCGATTGCCCGAGATGTCGCGCTCGATGGCGACGAACTTCGCTCCCGCGAGCGCGAAGCGGATCCACAGCTCGTAATCCATCACGTAGTTGAGCGTGCGATCGACGCCGCCAATGCGGCGATACGCGTCCTTTCGGAAATAGACGGACGGCTGCGCCACATAGCCGCTCTCGAACATGGCGCGCGGGGCGCTCGAGTCCCGATCGAGCGCGATCGTCGGATAGTCGCGGAGAAACGCGCCGCCCTCGTCGATGTAGTGGCCCTTGCCGAACACGATTTCGGCATCCGGCCGCCGGGAAATCGCTTCGGCGACGGCGGCCAGCGCGCCGTTGCACTGAACGTCGTCGGAGTTGAGCCAGGTCAGCCATTCCTTCCGCGCCTGCGCGAATCCCTTCTCGATCGCGTGCGCTTGCCCTTCGTCCTTCTCGCTCGACCACGCGATGCGGTCGCCGTACCGGCGCAGCCGCTCGATCGTGTCGTCCGTCGAACCGCCGTCGACGACGGCGATTTCGACGTTGGGATAGTTCTGGTCGAGCACGCTGCGGATGGCGTCGTCGATGAAGCGGCCATGGTTGAGCGTGGGAACGACGACGGTGATGCCGGGACCCGGGGAATAGGACATGCCGCTACAGGCCTTTGGCGATCGGGACCGGGCCAAGCTCGAGCGCCATACGCTCGATCAGGGCCTCTTTTGCGCGCTGATCCGCGCGCGCCTCCTCGAGCTCGGCCGAGACCCGCAGAATCAGCGCCTCCTTCATGCCTTGGTCGGCGCGCAGCGCCTCCATCTCGTCGGCCATCCGGCGAATCAACGCTTCCTTCGCCTGCTGGTCGCCGCGGACCGCTTGCAGCTCGCCC
Source organism: uncultured Candidatus Odyssella sp. (assembly GCA_964481045.1). Taxonomy (GTDB): domain Bacteria; phylum Pseudomonadota; class Alphaproteobacteria; order Bin65; family Bin65; genus SBBV01. The sequence goes on from CAYZSG010000001.1 coordinate 59,943, forward strand.
GATATTCGCCGGATCAGCGACTCCTTGTCATGCTGGTCGCCGCGAAGCGCGCTCAGCTCCGATGTCAGAAACGCGATGGCCTTCGCCTTCGCGTTCTGATCCGCGCGCAGCGCCTCGAGCTCGCCCGCCGTTCGCCGGATCAGCGCCTCCTTGTCATGCTGGTCGGCGCGAAGCGCCCTCACCTCCGATGTCAGAGACGCGATGGCCTTTTCCTTTGCGCTCTGATCGGTGCGAATTGCCGCCAAATCGCCGGCCATGGTCCGAATGAGCGTCTCCTTCGCCTGCTGATCACCGCGGACCGATTGCAGCATGGCCGTGAGATCGGCGATCGCCCGATCCTTGTCCTTCTGATCGGCCTTGGCCGCCGAGAGCGAGCGGGCCTGGTCTCGAAAAGCGTCGGACGCATCGATCAGCGCATCCGCGATGCGCCCGCTTCGGGTGCGCCGCAACGCCTCCCGCCCTTGCGCTTCCCCGATTTCGCGAAGGCTATGACGCGACGCGACCACGAACATGTCGTGCTCGGGAAAATGCGCGCGCTGGAAATCCACCGACCCGAGACCGGCGCGGGCCAACAGTGCGGCGATCGAATGCCGGCTGAGCAGAAAGAGGTGCTCGTCCGGCCGCAACTGTTTGAGAAACGGGGATCCCGCGCGCTCGAGATCGGCGAAGGTCAGGCCCGGATCGAATTGCGGCGTCTGGATCAGGATCAGCCCATTTTCCGTCAGGAGAGCGGCCGCGGCGGCCAGCGTGGCGGCCGGATCCGCCAGATGCTCGACGACATCCATCATGACGATCACGTCGAGGCTGCCCGGCGCGATCCGCTGCGCCTCCAGCGGGCCCGTCAGCACGGGCACATCGAAGCACGCCTGCACGTGCTGCGTCACCGCCGGGCTCAGGTCGAGCCCGATCGCGTCGAAGCCCGCCGCGGCGAGCAGTCCCACGAACGACCCGTTCGCGCACCCCACCTCGAGCACCCGCGCCGGCGGCGCTCGGTATTTCAGCAGCGTCCGCAGCCAGGTCACGCAGCGCTCGGAGAGGTCCGCGCGCGTGCGTTCGAGGAGATCGGGATGGCCGCGCGCGCGCGCGCCCTCCATGAAATAGGCCAACCCATAGAATTCGGCTTGTTCGCCGGCCGCATGCCCCGATTCGCCGTGCGCCGGCCGGCGCAGCACCAGGGTATCGCATTGCCGGCAGACGAGGTAGTCGGCCGAGAACGCTAACAGCGCCTCGTTTCCGCACCAACAGCGAGCCTCGCCGTGACGTTGCGCTGCCATCGAACTCCAACGCTGCATAGGCCGAACGCCGGAAAATAGACCAAACGGGCCGCGCCGCGAAATGTGCGCGAAGCGGGGCCGAGGGCGCGGCGCCGAGCGTCCGGCCCGCCCGCTCGCGCGGCGCTTCCCCATGGCCGCCTTCTACTGTTAGGTGAGAGCATGGGGGCGCCAGCCGACGTTCTGTTTCTCGCCGCGGGCCTGGCGCTCTGCGCCGTCCTCGGATGGCCGCTCTGCGCCATGCTGCCGGCGGAGGTGAAGGGGCGATTCTGGGCCGCGCCGGTACTGGGCCTTTCGCTGTTCGGCGTGTTCGCGACGCTGGCCTACCGGAGCGGCCTTCCGCTGCGCTACGCGCCGCTTGGCGGCATCCTGTGCGCGGCCGCCGCATACGCGGTTCCGCGCCTGCGCGGCATTTGCCTGCCGAGGATCGATGCGCGCGCGGCGGGCATCGCGGCGTGCGCGATCGCGGTCGCCGGGCTGCTGGCGCTGTCGCCCAAGTGGATCGGCGGATTTCAGTTCGCGGCATTCCAGGGCAATCACTACGATCAGGCGAACTACATCTCGAACGCGTCGGCATTCGCGAGTCTGAGCTACGCCGATCTCGCCCACATTTCCGGGGCGAACACGCTCGCCAACACCTACAACCACTTCGCCTCGCATCAGCTCAGCGCCCGCCCCACCGTGGGATATCTTCTCGCGGCGTTGCGCACGCCCTTCTACGACACGACTTTCGAGGCCGCGTATCCCTATCTCGCGCTGCTGCAGATCATGGCCTTCTTTGCCGCCGTGTTCGTGCTTCGCGCGGCGTTCGGGGTGAGGCCGTGGCCCGCGCTCCTTCTTGGCCTCGTATTGGCGACCGGCACCTATCTCCAATTGATCCTCGATATGAACGCGTGGAGCCAGCTTGCGGCCACGCCGCAGGTCCTGGTTCTCGTGGCGCTCGTCGCGCTGCTGTTCGCGGAAACGCGAAAAGGGTGGCTTGCCGTATCGCTCGTCGCGAGCGCGGCCGGCGTCTGCTACGTCTATCCGGAAATCGCGCTCGTTTCCGGCGCCGCCGCGGCCGGGGTGGCATTGGGTTGGCGTCTCGAACAGCCATGGAAGGCGTGGCTCGGCGGCATCAAGCCGTTGGCCCTCGCCGGCGCCGCGTCGCTTCTCGCCTGTTTGCCCTATTGGCATGGCACGATCGGCTATTTCCTCGTGCAGGCGCGGCAGGTTGGACAGAAGGCCTACCCGACGGAATGGTTCTTCTACTACTACCGCTTCCTGTTCGGGCGGAACGAGCACGCGGTCGATATCGTCTTGAACACGGGCATTCCGGCGCAGAGCGCGGTCCTGTCGGCGCTGTCGCTGCCGGTCGATTTCGCGTTGGGGGTGCTGGGGCTTTATTTCCTGAGCCCCGAGCCCGGGCCGTACCGCGGGCTCTGGCTGCTCGCGGCTTTCGCCGCCGTGTCGGGGCTGGTCGCATCGATCGTCGTCGCTGCGCGTTCCCTGCGCGCGGCCAATCCTGCCGGCTACGCGTTCGTCTGCGGCGTGCTTCTCGCGTTGGCCGTTCCCGCGCTGGCGTTCGCATCGGGGCGCCTGTGGCCCGGCGGCAAGGGGCTGCTGATGGCGGCGCCGTTGCTGTACTTCGTGCTGATCTCGCCGCTGCTGGTTCGGATTTCGTGGCGCTGGCGGCTCCTGCCGCTGCTTCTCGTCGGCGCCCATTTCGCCTTCGCGATCGAGCGCCCGATCGCGGCGCTGGGTCCGGACGGCATCCATCGCTCGTTCCCGCCTTATCCCACGATCATGGAAAAGGCCGCGCACGATTGGGATCTGCCGCGCCAAAAAAGCCGGCTGCGCGCCTGCCGGGCCGTGGCCCTCGATCTTGCCCATCCGGTGCTCGACCGCGTCGTGCAGACCTTCGCCGCGGACCTGGGGCTGCGCTGGTATTCGCAACGGCCGTTGCGCTCATACTTCGAGCAGGGTACCGATCTCGGGCGGCAGCCTGCGATCGCCGACGCGGACTGCATTCTTACGGATAGCGTGCGCGCCCCGGATGAAGGGCAGGGGATGCACCGGATCAGCCTGCGCGGCGGTCGGTGAGGCGCGAGGCCTTGCCCGGGCCCGGCAGGATTGTCACCAATTTGGCGCGATCGATGTGGAATATCTGCGGCCGCGCAGCTTGCTTCAAATTCAGGGAGACATTGCCCACGGCCTGACAGATTACTATCGTACGTTTCAAATCCTTTTCGGGCGCGTTGCGGAATGCGGGTGGGCATAGAGGCGAGATTCATCGAGTTCGGGGCATCGGGGGGCATCGCGCCGCTGTTGCAGAACGTGCTGTCCACGCTCGTGCGCCGCAATCCCGGCCACGAATTCTTCGTGTATGGAACGATCTTCAATCGCGGCCTGGTCGATCCCGCGGCGCCGAACGTCGTCACCGAGGCGCTTCCGCTCGACCTCGGTAGCGCGTGGCAGTCGCTCGATACCCGCCTGGCGCGGGACAATGTGGACGTGCTGTTCCGGTCCTATCCGGTTGTCGACACCCTCGCGTTTCCGCTCGACCGGCAAATCGTCCTGATTCCCGACCTGCAGCACGACTTCTTTCCCGAGTTCTTCGGCGCGGAGAACTTGAAGCAGAGGCGCTCGGCGTTCGCGCGATTCCTCGGCAAGGCCGGGGCGATCGGCACGATTTCCGAGTACGCGCGCGAGACGATCCTGGCCTCGCCGCACAACCGCTGCCGCGACGTCTTCCTGATGCCGCCGGCCCTCAAGTCGCGCGCCGCGGCCGACGAGCCCGCCAGCAGGGCGATCGCCGAGCGCATGGCGGCGATCAGGTCCTTCTTCCTGTACCCGGCGAATCTGTGGCCGCACAAGAACCACGAAAGACTGCTGCAGGCCTTCGAAGTCTTTTTGAAAGAGACCGGGCGCAACGACGCGTTGGTGCTCACGGGGCACCCCGAGGGATGGAAGAAGCTCGCCGAGAAATACGGCCACTTGCCGGTGCACCATCTCGGCTTCATCGGCGAGGGCGACCTGCAATTTCTCTATCGCCATGCGCTGGCGTTGGCGTTCTTCTCGCTCTACGAGGGATTTGGAATGCCGTTGCTGGAGGCATTCGACGCGACCTGTCCGGTGATCTGCAGCAACACGACGAGCCTGCCCGAGGTGGGAGGCGATGCGGTGCTGTCGTGCGATCCGCGCGACGTTGCGGCGATGGCGGGGCTCATGGAGCGCGTGGTCGCGGATGGGAAGCTTCGCGAATCGCTCGCCGCCCGGGGGCGGTCTCGATTGAGCCGCTTTCAATGGGCGAAGTCGGCGGATGAGCTCATGGCGGCTTTGAAGCGCGTCGAAGCGAACACGCGCCGCGACGGCGCCGCGCAAGATCCGCTGGTGTCGATCGTCACGCCATCGATGAATCAAGGGCGGTTTCTGCGGCGCACGATCGAAAGCGTGTTGAACCAGACATACCGCAACATCGAATACCTGGTCATCGACGGCGGCTCGTCCGACGAGTCGATCGAGATCCTCGAGAGCTACGGGGATCGCCTCCGGTGGATCTCCGAGCCCGATGGAGGCCAAACGAACGCCATCAACAAGGGCTTCGCGCTCGCCCGCGGACGGATCCGCGCCTATCTCAATTCCGACGACATGCTGCTTCCCGATGCCGTCGAGAATGCCGTCGCATTCCTTCGCCAGAACCCGGATTGCGACATGGTGTATGGCGAAGCCGCGTTCATCGACGAGCACGATCGCGAGATCGGACGCTACAACACGGACGAGTATTCGTTCGAACGCCTCATGTGGGACTGCTGCGTGTGCCAGCCGGCGGCCTTCTGGCGGCGGGAGATCGCGGACCGGATCGGGCCGTTCGACGAGCGGGTGCACTTCGCGATGGACTACGAATACTGGCTGCGCATCGACCGCGCCGGAGGGCGCATCATGCACCTGCGCCGGCTGCTCGCTGCATCGCGCGTGCATTCCGAGACCAAAACGCAGTCGCGCCGCGCCGAGATCTTCGCCGAGATATTCGACGTGTGCCTGAAACACGGCGGCTACGTGAGCTACAACTACTTTCTCGGCCTTTGGCATCACCGGCTCGGGCGCCGTCAGCGATCCCCGATTTCGGTTTCGCGCAGCGATCTCGGCAGAATGCCGACGCTGGTGGCGCGCGCCCATCATCGTCTGTTTCATCGTGTGCACAGACTTAAGGGGCGGTTCCGTCGAGCGACGGGCTCGCTTCGCGGAACGCTCGCGCGCCAGGCGGGCGCGGGCGGCGCGCAGCAACGCCTGGTGCCGCCCACCGGCAAGGCGGTCGGCGGCTTCTGGCCCGATTCGTGGCTGGCGCCGCGGGCCCGCATCAGCAAGGCCAGTTTCGGTCAAGCCCCGAAGCTGCATCTGTCCGGCCGCGCGGCGCGCGATTGCGAGCTCGTGATCTCGGCGAAGGGCGAGGTGGTGAAGCGGGCGACGCTCGGCCAGAACGAGGAGGTGAGCATCGAGTTTCCGGCGCCGAGGGACACGCCGCTTCTTTTGGAGTTCTCTTCCTCGATCGTCGATTCCGCGGGCCGCGAGCTGTCTTTTCACGTATCGAGCACGAACCTCTTCGCGGAGCACGATCTCTGACCTCGAGCCGCCGGTGAGGCCTTCGCGCAGGGCCTTTTTGTTTCGATGGCATTGTGGCATCGAGTATATGCAATGTTCAGCCGTGGCGCGGTAGAGCGATTACATGCTTTCGGTTGTGCTTTACGGGAGGAACGACGATCACGGCTATAACCTGCACAAGCGGGTCGCCGTCAGCCTCAATTGCATTGCCGAGCTGCTCACCGCAGACACCGACGAGATCCTGTTCGTCGACTACAACTCGCCCAACGATCTGCCCACGCTGCCGGAAGCAATCGGCGATACGCTCACGGCCAAGGCACGCGGCCGGCTGCGCATTCTCCGGGTCCGGCCGGATGTCCATGCCCGCTTCAAGGAACGAACCCGCCTGCCGGTTCTCGAGGCGATCGCGCGGAATGTCGCCGTGCGGCGGTCCAATCCCGCCAACCGTTGGATTCTATCCACAAACGGAGACATGATTTTCGTGCCGCGGTCCGCCGCGTCGCTCTCGGCCATCGCGCGCGATTTGCCGCCCGGCCTGTACCACGCGCCGCGGTTCGACCTGCCGGAGGCGCTTTGGGATACGTTCGATCGCCGCGATGCCGCCGGCACGATCGAAGCCGTCCGGCTTTGGGGCGCAGCCGCCCACCTGAACGAGATCGTGCACCGCGATTTCGTGAAATATGACTGCCCCGGCGATTTCCAGCTCATGCTGCGCAGCGATCTCTGGCGGATCGGTGGCTTCAACGAGCAGCTCATTCACGGCTGGCATCTCGACTACAACATCGCCAAGCGGCTGAGCTTCATCCACGGCGCGGTGGGCGATCTCGCCGGCGAGCTGCTGGGATACCATTGCGATCACACGCGCCGCTCGACCCCGACGCACGAGCCCGACCATCGCGCCAATAGCTGGTATCTGGCGTTCGAATCCGTCGCGCGCGCCGATATTCCCGAACAGGCGGAGAGCTGGGGCTGTCCCGATGATGCGATCGAAGAGCTGCGGCTGACCGAAGCCGCGTCCAGCCCTTACCTTTCCGCTTTGCGAACATCGCTTGGTCCGCCGATGTCCGGCCCCCGGCATGTCGGCGTCGGGCGCGAAACCGAAGATGGCGGGAAGCCCGCGCCGCGCCATGTCGTGCCTTTCCTGGCGAGCCTGCTGGCGCCGGCGCCGCGCCACTGGTCCGCCGCATGGTTCGGCCGGGATGCCGAACTGTTCGAGCTGTTCCGTGGCGCATGGACTGCGATGGGCTTCCCGGCGCCGATCGGCGTCCCGCGCGAGGCCGCGCGGCGCTTGGCGACGGGTTCGGGCGGCGCGGCGGACGTTCGCGACGCCGCGGGGCTGCTCGAGACCGCGGACTTGCTGCTGTTCGATTTCGCGGATCCGAAGCCCGGCGCCGGGCCGGATGAAGGCGAGGCGCGTTTCGTGGAGGCTTCGTTCCTCGAGGCCGTCGAAATCGAGCGCCGCAGAATGGCCGGCGGGCGGCCGGCCCGGCTTTTCGCCTGTGCCAACGCGATCGGAAATCGATACGAGCAGATGGTGCTGGGGCTTCTCGCGGCCGTCCACACGCCGCCCGGCACGCGCGTCCGATACGGGTTCGCGCGGCCCGCCGGCGGCCAGGTCGGCGACTGGCTCGCGCGAATGGACGTGGGGCCGGCGGGATATCGCGACATGGCCACCATCCGCACGCGCGCGCGCGTCTCCGGCGCCGCCGCCTATGGCCCGCGCGTGTGGCTGCCGCCCGGCTCGTATTGCGCCACGGTGGATTTCACGCTGGCGAGATTGCGCGGCCTCACGTCGTTCGCGAGGCTGCTGCTGCGGCTCGGGCGCGTCGCGAATTTCTATATCGCGGCCGGCGGAGAGGTGCTGGCGAAGCGTTCGGCGTTCGTCGTCGGCCCGAGGAGGCGGTCGATCCGCTTCCAATTTTCGGTGGCTTCCGCGGCCGGCGAATCCGTGGGCCTCGCGGACCTGGAGGCCTGGGTGCTGACGAGCGGCGTCTGCGAACTGGCGATATCGAAGCTCGAAATCGACGCGCTCGAAGAGACGGCATAGAGCGGCCGTCCTTGGAGACTTGCCATACGCGGCGCGCCCGTTCTTCACAGCGTCGCGCGCGCGTGTACAATGCGTGCCGGGGAAACGCCGCATAAATCGTCCATCAATGGATCCGCTGATCGTCTTCCTTCAGGCCGTCGTCAGCGGCGTTTCGATCGGCTGCATCTACGCGCTCGTCGCCCTCGGCTTCGTCCTCATCTACAAGGCCACGGAAGTCATCAATTTCGCCCAGGGCGAGCTGATGATGGTGGGCGCGTTCTTCGCCTACACGCTCGTCGATCTGGGCGGCGTGCCGTTCGTGCCGGGCGTGCTCCTGGCATTGCTGGCCACGGCCGTCTTCGGCGTGCTGCTCAATCATCTGCTGCTGCGCCCCCTCATCGGCAGCCCGGCCTTCACGATCGTCCTCGCCACGGTCGCGGTGTCCACGCTGCTGCGCGCCGGCGTGGCGATGGTGCCCGGCTGGGGCGTCGAAACGCACCGGCTCACGAGCCCGCTCGCGGGCCAGGTGGTGACGATCGGCAAGCTCGTCGTCAGCGCCGAGCATCTCATGGTCATCGCCGTCACGATGCTGCTCGTGGGCGCGCTCTATATTTTCTTCTCGCGCGCGCGCATCGGCGTGGCGCTCCAGGCCACCTCGCAGAATCAGCTCGCGGCGGGCTATGCCGGCATCAACATACGGCGCATGTTCGGCCTCATCTGGGGCATCAGCGCCGCCGTTGCCGCGCTCGCCGGCGTGCTGCTGGCACCCGCCGCGTTCGTGCACGTGAACATGGGTTACATCGGACTGAAGGCGTTCCCCGCGGCGGTGCTCGGCGGCTTCGGCAGCCTGCCGGGCGCCGTCGTCGGTGGGCTCATCATCGGCGTCGTCGAGGAGCTGGCGGGGCTCTACGCGCCCGAGGGCGTCAAGAACGTCGCCGCCTACGTCGTTCTGCTCGCGGTGCTGATGGTGCGCCCGCAGGGCCTGTTCGGAATCTCGAAGCGCGTCCGCGTGTAGCGCATGAAGTTCTACAAGAAGACGAGCTACGCCGAGGATTTCCGCCTGTTCCGCGACGGCCGGGCGGCGTTCTGGTATGCGCTGCTCGGCCTCGCGCTGGTCGCCGCGCCGTTCGTCCTCCCGACCTACTATCTCTCGCAGCTCGTGCTGATCGGCATCTACGTCGTCGCCGGCGCCGGGTTGATGCTGCTGTCCGGCTATTGCGGCCAGATCTCGCTGGGCCACGCGGCGTTCTTCGCGGTCGGCGCCTTCACCGTGGCGGTGCTGGAGAAAAACGGCGTTCCGTTCCTCGCGGCCTTCGCCGCGGCGGGCGTGCTCTCGGCCGCGGTGGGATTCGTCATCGGGCTGCCCGCGCTGCGCCTCTCCGGCCTCTACCTCGCGATCGCGACGCTCGCGGCGTCGTTCATCGTCACCGAAATCATCGTGCGGTGGGAGAGCGTCACCAACGGCGCCTCCGGCCTCAACGTGTCGCGCATCCGCATCGCGGGCTGGGTCGCCGACACCGAGCCGAAGTTCTACGCGATCGTCTTCGTGGTGGCGCTGGCGGCGATGCTCGCGGTCCGCAACATCGTGCGTGCCCCGCTCGGTCTCGCCATGATGGCGATCCGCGACAGCGAAACGGCGGCGCAGAGCATGGGCGTGCCGCTGATGCGCGTGAAGCTCGCCGCATTCGCGATCAGCGCGCTGTTCACCGGCCTCGCCGGCGCGCTCTATGCGCACAAGCTGCAATTCATCGATCCCGACCAGTTCACGATCCTCGTCTCGATCGAATTCCTCGTGATGATCTTCATCGGCGGGATCGGCTCGATGCACGGCATCGTCCTCGGCGCCGTCTTCATCATCGCGCTGCCGCAGCTCGTCGCCGTGGCGAAGGATTTCCTGCCGTCGGCCGTGGCGCAGCAATCGGGGCTCCAGGCGGCGGTCTATGCCGTCATATTGCTCGCCTTCATCCTCGCCGAGCCCACCGGCCTTTACGGCATCTGGCGCAAGATCAAGCACTATTTCTCGATGTTCCCGTTCTACCGGAAAGGCTCGCTGCGCCGCGCCAAGAGCTTCGCCAAGTCGGAGACGTGGTGATGGCGCTGCTCGCGGTCAGCGATGTCGGCATCAGCTTCGGCGGCCTGCGCGCCGTGGACGGAGTCTCGTTCGGCGTGGAGCCACGCGAGATCTTCGCCATCATCGGCCCCAACGGCGCGGGCAAGACCACGCTATTCAACATCGTGAGCCGCATCTACGAGCCCGGCACCGGCAGCATCGTGTTCGACGGGCGCGACATCACGCGCATTCCGCCGCACGATGTGGTGCGCGCCGGAATCGCGCGCACGTTCCAGAACATCAATCTCTTCGACAACGCGACCGTGCTCGACAACCTGATGCTCGGGCGCTACCGCCACCACAAGAGCGGCGTGCTGCGGCAGACGCTGTTCACGCCGTTCGTGCGCCGCGAGAAGCTCGCCGACCGGCGGAAGGTCGAGGAGGTGATCGACTTCCTCGAGCTCGGGAAGTACCGCGACGTGCTCGTGGCCGGCCTGCCCTACGGCGTGCGCAAGATCGTCGAGCTCGGCCGCGCGCTCGCCGCCGAGCCGCGCCTGATCTTGCTCGACGAACCTTCTTCGGGCCTCAACGTCGAGGAAACGCGCGACATGGTGTTCTGGATCCAGGACATGCGCGACGATCTCGACATGACGGTGATCATGATCGAACACGACATGAGCCTCGTTTCGGCCGTCTCGGACCGCGTCCTCGCGATGAGCTCGGGCCGCATGCTCGCGATGGGCACGCCGGGCGAAGTGCAGCGCGATCCCGGCGTCGCCGCCGCCTATCTCGGAGGCTGAGGTGGCGCTGCTCGAGCTCCGCAATGTCGAGTCGTATTACGGGCCGATCGCGGCGCTGAAGGGCGTGAGCCTCGACGTGGAAGAGGGTGCCATCGTCGCGGTGCTGGGCGCCAACGGCGCCGGCAAGACGACCCTGCTGAAAACGATCTCGGGCGCGCTCGATCCCGAGGCCGGCACGATCCGGTTCGCCGGCGCGGACATCCAGAAGCGCGCGTCGTGGGACGTGGCCGCCGCCGGCATCGCGCACGTGCCCGAAGGGCGCGAGGTGTTCCGCCACCTCTCGGTCGCCGACAATCTCAAGATGGGCGGCTTCCTGCGCCGCGACGCCGCCGGAATCGCGTCCGATCTCGATCGCATTTTCGGCTATTTCCCGGCGCTCCGCGCGCGCATTCGCGAAATGGCCGGAAACCTTTCGGGTGGAGAGCAGCAGATGCTCGCGATCGGCCGCGCGCTGATGGCCCGGCCGAAGCTCATCCTGCTCGACGAGCCATCGCTCGGCCTTTCGCCGCTGCTCGTGCAGGAGATCTACGGCATCATCGGCCGCGTGAAGGCCGACAGCGGCGTCGCGATGCTGCTCGTCGAGCAGAACGCGAAGATGGCGCTCGACGTCGCCGATTCGGGCTACGTGCTCGAGGGCGGCCGCATCGTGCTCGCCGGCAGCGCGGAGCGGCTCAGGAGCAACGAGGACGTCAAGGAGTTCTATCTCGGCATCCGCGACGCCGGCGTGCGCGGCGTGCGGCGCTGGAAGCGGAGGAAGCAGTGGCGCTGACCGACGCGCGCATCCCGGCCGACTGCGATACGGTGGCGAAGCTGTTCCGCCACACGGCGGCGGCGCGCGGCGAGCGCGTCGCGATGATGCACAAGGATTTCGGCATCTGGCAGAAGATCGCCTGGCGCGGCTATGCCGAGGCCGCCCGGCGGACGGGGCTCGGCCTCGCCGCGCTGGGCCTCAAGCCGCACGATGTCGCCGCGATTCTCGCCGAGACGATCCCCGAGTGGCTCTTCACCGACATGGGGATCATGGGCACCGGCGCCGTTTCGGTCGGCCTCTATCCCACGAGCTCGCGCGAGCAGGTGGAATACATCGTCAACGACAGCGGCGCGCGCTTCCTGTTCGTCGAGGACGAGGAGCAGCTCGACAAGGTGCTGGAGCGCCGCGAGCGCATGAAGCGGCTCGAACGCGTCGTCGTCTACGACATGACCGGCCTCAAGAAGTTCTCCGATCCGCTGGTCATGAGCTTCGACGATCTGCTCGCGCTCGGAGAGGCCGAGGAGAAGCGCGCGCCGAAAAAATGGGACACGCTCGTCGATGCGACGCGGCCCGAGGATCGGGCCATTCTCGTCTACACCTCGGGCACGACCGGGCCGCCCAAGGGCGCGATCCTCTCGCACGCCAATCTGATCTTTGCGATCGACCGCTGGGGCGAGATGGCGCCGACCGACGACGGCGACGATACGCTCGCGTTCCTGCCGCTGTGCCACATGGCCGAACGCATGATGACGGCGATGCGCCCGCTCGCCTATGGCGGCGTCGTGCATTTCGCCGAAAGCCCCGAAACCGTGCTGGAGAATCTGCGCGAGGTCGCGCCCACGGTGTTCTTCGCCGTGCCGCGCATCTGGGAGAAGCTGCACTCGCTGGTCACGATGACCCTGCAGGACGCGACTCCGCTGCAGCGCGCGCTTTACAGCCGGGCCAGCGCCGTGGCCCACGCCGTCGCCGACCGCAAGATGGCCGGAAAGCCGGTGCCGCTCGGCTTGCGCGCGCTCTATGCGCTCGCCGAGATTTGCATCCTGCGCAACACGAAGCGCCTGCTCGGGCTCGCGCGCGCGCGCCTCATCGGCAGCGGCGCGGCGCCGATCTCGCAGGACATCATGCGCTGGTACGTGGCGCTCGGCATCCCGATCTTCGAGATCTACGGCCAGACCGAGTGCTCGGGCATCGCCACGTTCTACAAGCCCGAGGAGTTCGCGCTCGGCACCGTCGGCAAGGCGCTCTCGGGCACCGAGATCCGTCTTTCGCCGGAGCAGGAGATCGTCATCCGCGGGCCGCACGTGTTCCAGGGTTATCTCAACAAGCCCGAGCGCACGGCCGAGGCGGTCCGCGACGGCTGGCTCCATACCGGAGACATCGGCGCGTTCACGCCGGAGGGGCGCCTCCGGATCGTCGATCGCAAGAGCGACATCATCATCACCTCGGGCGGCAAGAACATCACGCCATCGGAGATCGAGAACAAGCTCAAGTTCAGCCCCTACATCACCGACGCGATCGTCATCGGCGACAGACGGAATTTCATCACCGCGCTCGTCATGATCGACCAGGAGAACGTGACGAAATACGCGCAGACCAACCGGGTCCCGTTCACCGACTATGCGAGCCTCACGCGCGCGCCGGCGATCAAGGAGCTGGTCTGGAACGAAGTGGAAAAGGTCAACAAGCAGCTCGCGAACGTCGAGCGTGTCCGCAAGGTCCACCTGCTGGACATCCTGCTGACCGCCGAGGACGAGGAGATGACGCCGACGCTGAAGCTGCGGCGGAAATTCGTGAACGAGAAATACAAAAAGGAAATCGAGGCGATGTATGGCGGATGACGATAAGGCGTGATTGCGGCCGTCCGCGCTGCTGTTAGAATGAACAGAAGGCCGCGAATGGCCAAACGAGGGAGGAAGACAATGAGGATGCAGCTCGCTGCCCTGAGCGTCGCCATCGCCGTGCCGCTCGCCGGCATCGCCCATGCTCAAGATGTCCGCGGCGTGACGGCCACCGAAATCCGGCTCGGCACGCAGGACGATCTCTCCGGCCCCATCGTTTTCTGGGGCCAGCCGATGCGCAACGGCAAGATCCTGCGCATCGAGGAGCAGAACGCGAAGGGCGGCGTGCACGGGCGCAAGCTCGTGCTCATCGGCGAAGACAACGGCTACGACCCCAAGAAGGGCGTGCTCGCCGCGCAGAAGCTGATCCAGCAGGACAAGGTGTTCGCGATGGTGGGCGTGCTCGGCACGCCGATCGCAATGGCGACGATGCCGATCGTGCTCGAGGCGGGCGTGCCGTTCATGTATCCCGGCACGAACCACCGCGCGATGTACGAGCCGTTCAACAAGCTCAAATTCAGCATGGCCGCGCCCTACGATCACCAGATGCGGGCGGCGGTTCACTACATGGTCGCGGAGAAGGGCAAGAAGAAGATCGCGATCATGTATCAGGACGACGAGTTCGGTAAGGAGCTGCGCGAAGCGGCCGAGGCGCAGGCCAAGACATAGAACGTCGCCGTCGTCGCGGTCACCAGCTACAAGCGCGGCGACACATCGTTCTCCTCGCAGGTGGCGCGCATGCGCCAGGCCGAGCCCGATCTCATCGTCGCCGGCACGGTGGTGCGCGAGACCGCGGGCCTCGGCCTCGAGCTCAAGAAAGTCGGCTGGAAGGTGGACGTGCTCACTTCGGCGGCGGCGTGCAACGGCGCGGTGCCCTTCATCGGCAAGGACGCTGTCGAGGGCTTCTATATCCAGTGCCAGTACGTGCCGTTCGGCGCCGACGGCGAATCCGATGCGGTGAAGGCCTGGATGAAGCGCTATCAGGATCGCTTCGGCAAACCGGCCGACGTGGCCGCCGCGATCGGCTACGACATGATGGAGCTCACGATTCTCGGGCTCGAGCGCGCCGGCAAGGAT
>CAYZSG010000002.1:0-66366 GCA_964481045.1 uncultured Candidatus Odyssella sp.
ATCGACGGCAAGGCCGTCGATCCCACCAACTTCCTCACGGCAGGACGTTATGTTCTCAAGAGATAGGCAGAAAGCGATCGAGACCATGCCCGCAGACCTTCCCGTCAAAACTGTGGATATCCCGCCGCCGAAGCCGCGCACGTCGAAGACGAGCATGCCCTCGATCGTCAGCGAGGGCCTTCACATCGCCGGCAACCTGTTTTCGGACGGCGACGTGCAGGTGGATGGCCGCGTCGAAGGCGACGTGCAGGGCCGCAACATCACGGTGGGCGCCACCGGCACCGTCGTCGGCAAGATCATCGCCGACGAGGCCATGATCAGCGGGGCCGTCAACGGCGAGATCCGCGCGCGCGCGGTCGTGCTGACGCGCACCGCCAAGGTGGCCAGCGACTTGACGCAAGAGACGATCAGCATCGAGTCCGGCGCGGTGTTCGAAGGCACCTGCCGCCGCCCGGGCTCCGTCGGCGGCGCCACGAAGGCCACGAACGGCGCGCACAAGCCGAGCGAGCTGCTGCTGACCACGCCGGCCGCGGAGAAGGTGAAAGTCTAGTACGTCGCTGAACGCGTAGGGGCGCGCTGCGCGCGCCCTGCTTCCGAATGCACGGTTCGAGAGGGGGCGCACGATTGTGGGCCCCTTTTTCGTGGAAGGGCCGTGCACTCCGGCGTTTCGAGGCAATTCGCTCGGAGAAGAGGGCGCGCGCAGCGCGCCCCTACGCGGCGCGGGCCATGCTACGCCGCGTCCCGGATGACCTCCGCGAACAGCGCCGGGTCGGCGTTACCGCCGGAGCAGACGACGACGGCCGTCTTGCCGCGCAGCGCGTAGCGGCCGGCGAGGATCGCGGCGAGGCCCACGGCGCCGCCGGGCTCGACCACGAGCTTGAAATGGACGAAGGCCGCGGCCATCGCGCGCCGCACTTCGGCGTCGGTCACGACGAAGCCGCCGGCGAGCAGGCGCCGGTTCAGCGCGAACGTGATCTCGCCCGGCGAGGGCGACATGAGCGCGTCGCAGATCGAGGGCTTCGACGCATCCACCGTGATCCGCTCGCCGGCCACGAGCGAGCGCGCGGTATCGTCGTAATTCTCGGGCTCGCAGGCGAACACGTCGGTCTTCGGCATCTTGTGGCGCAGCGCGAGCGCGCTGCCGGCGATGAGCCCGCCGCCGCCGACCGGGACGAACACGGCATCGGGCGCCACGCCCAGCGCCGCGCACTGGTCGGCGATCTCGTTGCCGACCGTCCCCTGGCCGGCGATCACATAGCGGTCGTCGAACGGCTTCACGAGCACGCAGCCCTTCTCGCGCTGGATCGCGTCGGCGATCTTCTCGCGCGAATCCTTGTAGCGGTCGTAGAGCACGACCTCGGCGCCGAACGCTTTCGTGCGCGCGATCTTGAGCGGCGGCGCATCCTTCGGCATCACCACCGTCGCGGGGCAGCCCACCTCGCGCGCCGCGGCGGCGACGCCCTGCGCGTGATTCCCCGAAGAATAAGCGATCACGCCGGCGCGCTTCTCCTCGGCCGAAAGCCGCGAGATGCGGTTGTAGGCGCCGCGGAACTTGAACGAGCCGGTCTTCTGCAGCGGTTCCGGCTTCACATAGAGCGTGCCGCCGAGCTCGGCATCGAGCAGCGGCGCGTTCAACAGCGGCGTCACCGCCGCGCGGCCGGAAAGCCGCTTGGCCGCGTCGAGCACGTCGTCGAACGAAGGCAACGGCATGTTGCCGGGGGCGAGGTCGGCCATCGGGCGCTCCGTTCAGAGTCCGAGAAGGGCGGGGAGGTCGGCGAGCGTCTTGCACTCGTGCAGCGGCGCCCCGGGAAGGGCTTCGCGCGGCTGGCCCGTGCGGTTGAGCCACGCGGTCGGGAAGCCGAAATGCTGGGCGCCGTGCGCGTCCCAGCCGTTCGAGGAGAAGAACGCGATGCGCGACGGCGCCACGCCGAAATGATCCGAGGCGAGCTGATAGACGCGCCGGTCGGGCTTGTAGATCTTCACGGCGTCCACCGAGAGTGAGGCTTCGAGGATCGTGTCGAGCTTCGCGTGCTTCGCCGCCGCCGCCAGCATGTCGGGCGAGCCGTTCGAAAGGATCGCGAGGCGCATGCCCTTCGCCTTGAGGCGCGCGAGCACGACCGGCACTTCCGGAAAGGGTTCGATGTCGCGGTAGCAGTCCATGAGATCCGCGCGCAGCTTGGCGTCGGCGAGGCCGAGCGCCTGCATCGCGACGTCGAGCGCCTCGCCGGTCACCTGCCAGAACGGCGCGTACGCGCCCATGAGGCTGCGCAGCCAGCTGTATTGCAGCTGCTTCGTGCGCCACAGCGCGGAAAGCTCGTCGGCCTTGCCGCCGAGCCGCGCGCGGCAGCGCGCCGCCGCCGAGTTGAAATCGTAAAGCGTGCCGTAGGCGTCGAAGACGCAGGCGGCGATGTTCGTGAATGCGGCCACGGCGGAGCCTCCGGATGCCCCGCTTTATAGCGCGGCGCCTTGCGGCTTTCACCGACGAACACGGACTTTCACGGGGCTTTGTCGGCCCGTCCGCGCGGGCTTTCGCGGTTCAGCAGGCCGGCCAGGCCGTCTTGTTGTCGGCCTTCAACTTGCGCAGAACGGGAATTTCCCCGGGCTTCTTGCCGCCCTCGAGGCCCCTGTTGATCTTGCTTTCGTCCACCGCGGCGATCTGCATTCCGTTGTCGGCGCTGAGCGGCACGGCGGCGGTCGCGTCGCTCTCTTCCTTCACGAGCAGCGCATTGCACATCGCTGGATCCGCCGTGGGGGCCTGCCAATGCGCGGCGAGGCGCGGGAGATCCACCTTGTCGCCGAGCCGCAGGCGGTAGACGGCGTGGTTCTCCAGCACGAGCTTTGTGTAGAGCCGCGTCTCCTCGAACGGGATCAGCTCGATCCAGTCGGCCCACTCGACCTTGCCCTTGCGCGGATCGCCGTGCAGCGCCAGCCAGCGGTCGACTCGGCCGGAGCCGGCATTGTAGGCGGCGATCATCAGCGGATAGGAGCCCTGGTAGATCTCGCGCAGACGCAGCAGGTGCTGGGTGCCGAGCCGCAGATTGTAGAGCGGGTCGCTCGTGAGCCGGTTCAGCACGTAGGGTAATTGCGCGTCGCGCGCCTCGGTCCGCGCCGTGAACGGCATGAGCTGCATCAGGCCGCGCGCGCCGGCATGGCTTTTCGCGGCCACCATGAACTCGCTTTCCTGGCGGATCACGGCGTAGACGAGCGCGGGCTCGACGGCGTTCGCCTCGGGCAGGTCGAGCGTCGGGAAACCGTAGGCGGTGATGGCCGCGCCGTCGCGCGCCGCGAGCTTCGCGAAGCGCACTTCTGTCTGCGTGCGGTAGTCGGGGCCCGTGAGATCGATCGCGAATTTGGCCATGTAGGCGTGCTGCGCGGCCGACCAGCCGCCGCCGTTCCACGCCGCGCGCACGGCGAACGCGCGCGCGCCTCTCGGCTCCCCGGCCGCGCGCAACAGATGCGCCGCGCGCACCAGCTCGTCGCCCCAGAATTTCGCTTCCGGCGCGCCGGGCGTCGCCGCGTCGAGCTTCAGCTCCTTGATGCCGAGGCGCTGCGCGGCGAGCTGGCCATGAAACGTGGAGGTGGAGGCGGCGGCGCGCGCGAGGAATTCCTGCGCCTTCGCCTTGTCGCCGCGCGCTTCGGCCGCGCGCCCGCGCCAATAGTCGAGCCGCGCCGCCTCCCAGCCCCAATGCTTGACCTTGGCCACGGCGGCAAAATGCCCCTCGGCCGCGTCGGCGCGGTTGAGCAGACGGAGCGCGATGAATCCGGCGAGGAACTCGGCGTCGGCGAACGATTCGCCGTTGCGCTGGCGGTGGTTCTTCGCGAGGTCATAGGCGGCCTGATACTGCCGCCGCCCAATAGCGTCGCGGATCAGGATGTCGAACTCCTTCCACCAGTGCTCCGGATCGTGGAGCCTGGCGGGAAGCGCGGTCGCGACGGCCAGCGCCTGCGCCGGCCGGTTGCCGCGGCGGTGCCAGCGCATCAGGTCGTAGAGAAAGCTCTCGCTCTGCCGCGCTGCTTCCGGCGCTTCCGCGATCGCGGCCTCGACGATGGCGGGCTTCCAGCGTAGCGACTCGTCGCGCAGCTTCAGCCGCGCCTCGACCGTCGCGCGGTCGTCTTTGTCGAGCGTGACCTTCTTCAGGAGCTGCTGCGCGAGCCGCTTCTGGCCGAGCGAGACGAGATGCGCGATGCGCTCGGCATGATCAGCGGAGCGCAGCTCGGCGCCGTGGCGCTTCAGGATTTCGGCTTCCTCGTGATCGGTCAGGCGGATGCGCGCCCAGGCGCGGCGCAGCAGATCGAGCGCCTCTTTCTCCTTGCCCTGGCCCTTCAGCGCGGCAAAGGCGTCCATCATGCCTTCGCCCGTTTCGGGCAGGCGATCCGCGAACCAGGCGAGCAGGAGATCGGCACGCGTCTTCGGCGTGATCGAACGGTCGGCCGTGCGCGCCACATAGTCCATCGCCGGCCAGTGCGCGTTCTCCTTGAGGAACGCCGAAACCTCCGCGAAGTCCGCGCGCGCGTCCTTGCGCACGAACACGTACCACGCGATCAGCTTCCTGGCGGCGGGGTCCTGCGCCTGCGCGCGGAACGCGAGCGCCGCCGCGGCATTGCCGCCGGCGAGCGTGCGCAGCGCATTGGCCACGATGGCGGCGTCGGCAGGATTGTAGCCCTTCGCCTGCGCCCCGGCCGAAGGCGCCGCGGCGAGCGCGCCGAGAATCAGCGCAGCGCCTAGCCCGCTCGATCGAAATCGACGTCGTTCTCCCACCAATCCGTCCCCGTCCATGGCGGTTGGGTGCCCTGGCGGGCATCGTAAAGGCCTCGCTAACGCGAGGCCATACGAATCGCTGCCTAGGGCCGGATTGGTTAAGGCTCGGGCGGCGTTTCGGGCGCGGGTTTCAGCGCGTCGCCGTCCTGCGGGCGCCACAGCGCACCCGGTTGAGACGCAAGGGATTTCAGCCCGGCGCGGTGGCGGTAGATCGTGAGATTTTCCAGAACCCGCTGGACGTAATTGCGCGTCTCGTCGAACGGGATCGATTCAATCCAGTCGATCAGGTCGATTTTGCCCTGGCGCGGATCGCCATAGCGGGCCAGCCATTTGTTGAGATTGCCGGGGCCGGCGTTGTAGGCGGCGGCGGCGAGCGGGTAGAGGCCGCCATAGCGGGCGACGAGGCCGCCGAGGAAATCGGTGCCGAGGCGCAGATTGTAGCTCTCGTCGGTCGTGAGCTTGGCGAGGTCGAAGCGGAGCTTGAGGCGCCGCGCCTGCTCGCGCGCGGTGGCGGGCATGAGCTGCATGAGCCCGCGCGCGCCGGCGGAGCTGCGCGCCGCGATGTAGAACTCGCTCTCCTGGCGGATGATCGCCAGCGCGAAATGCGGCTCCACCTTGCTGTCGGCGGGGAGATCGAGCGTCGGGAAGCCGAGTGCGAACAGCGGCACGCTCTTCACGGCCGCGCGCCGCGCCGCGCGCACCGCGACCTCGCGCCGCTTCACGCCGTTGGCCGCGAAATCGGCCACCACGGCCCAGCGCTCGGGTGTGTTTGCTTCCATCGCAAGGTCGCTCAGCAGCACATACGCCGTTTCGTCCTCGCCGAGCGCCGCGAACAAGGTGGCGGCGCGCGCTCTCTCTTCCTCCGCAAGTGCCTTGCGCGCGGCCTCCGGCACATGGGCGTCGGCGGGCAGGGCGAGGCGCTCGCGGCCGAGTTCGGCGATGGCGAGCTGGCCGTAGAAGACGTGCGGATACCCGGCCGCCAGGATGAGCCAGCGCTGCGCGGCCTCCTTGTCGCCGGCGGCGGCGCGCGCGGCCCAATAGGCGCCGCGCCCCTTGGTGATCGCGGCGCCGGATTTCTCGTGGAGGCGCGCGAAATGGGCGAGCGCATCGGCGGGCTTGTTGAGCTTCCGGAGCGCGATCCAGCCCGCCAGGAACTCCATCGTCGCCCAGGTTTCTCCGGTGGCGGCGGCGGCGAGCCCGGCCGCCGCGCGATAGGCGGCTTCGTGGTTTCCCGCATCGACGAGTTCGCGCGCGACGCGGCTGCCGGCGAGCCGCCAGCGCCGTGAATCGCCGTCTTCCAGCGCGGGCTTCTCGAGCAGCCGGGCCGCGGCCTCGAAGCGGTCGCCGCGCTGGTTCCAGCTCACGTGATCGAAGCGGAAATCGGGCTCGTCGCGGATCGTTTCGGGCAGCTTCGCGATCACAGGCTCGATCTCGTGCGGCGCCGCGGCGCGCGACTGCATCACGATCCGCAGCGCCACCGCCGCCTTGTCCTCCGCGGGGAGCACCGCGCGCTCCCACAACGCCTGCGCCTGCGCAGTGCGGCGCGCGCGCAGGAGGCCGAAGATGCGCGCGCGATCGTCCTCGGGCGAAAGGTATTTGCTGAAGCGCCGCTGGAACGCGATCTCGTCCTGCGCCGGCATCAGCAGGATGGCCCAGGCGCGCCTGGCCGCATCGCGTGCCTCGCCTTCCTTGCCGGCGCGCGCCAGCGTGGCGATATACGTGCTCCAGTCCCTGGCGCCGCGCGGCGGCGCATCCTTGAACCAGGCGAGCACGGTCTCGGCGGCGTCGCCGTTGCCGATCGCGTCGTCGGCACGGTCGGCGATGCGCAGCGCGCCGGGCCAGTCCTTCACCCCGCGATAGATCTCGGCAAGCTCGGCGAAGCCGTAGGGGACTTCCTTCATCTGCGCGAGCCGCCAGCGCAGCGCCTTCTTGTGCAGCGGGTCCTTGAGGTCTTCGGCCAGCGCGCGCGCTTTCGCGTAGTCTTTCTTCTCGAGCGCGGCGAGCACGTCCCTGGCGGGCGCGGGTTCCTCGGGCGCGGTCTGCGCGGCCGCGCCGCCGGCCGACGCCAGCACGAGCAGCGCCGCCGCGAACAGGCGCCGGATACGACGGGTTGCGTTCATGCCATCCTGGAAACCAGCAGATTGCGGCGAAATTCGCTTGCGCCGGGCGCCCGCGTCAACGAATGAATTGCCGGGCGCTGGCGTCCATGGACGCCGCCGCGGCGCGCGGCCGCCTTGCCGCTGCGCCGCGCCGCCGGTAAAGTGTTATGTACAAACAATAACTTGTCCCGAGACAGTGCCATGTTCAAAGGCTCGATCACGGCCCTCATCACGCCGTTCAAGAACGGCAAGGTCGATCGCGACGCCTTCGCCCGCATCGTCGATTGGCAGATCAAGGAGGGCACCAGCGCCCTCGTGCCGGTCGGCACCACCGGCGAGTCGCCGACGCTCTCGCACGAGGAGCACAAGGAGGTCGTGGCGCTCTGCGTCGAGGCCG
The DNA here is from genome assembly GCA_964481045.1 of uncultured Candidatus Odyssella sp. Classification (GTDB taxonomy): domain Bacteria; phylum Pseudomonadota; class Alphaproteobacteria; order Bin65; family Bin65; genus SBBV01. Next base: position 7,256 of record CAYZSG010000002.1, read on the forward strand.
CGAAGAAGCGCGTGCCCGTGATCGCGGGCACCGGCTCCAACAACACGGCCGAAGTGATCGATTTCGCGAAGCACGCGAAGAAGGTGGGCGCCGACGCGCAGCTCGTGGTCACGCCCTATTACAACAAGCCGACGCAAGACGGCCTCTACCAGCACTACAAGGCCGTGCACGACGCCGTCGAGCTGCCGATCATCATCTACAACATTCCGCCGCGCTGCGTGATCGACATGAGCGTCGAGACGATGGCGCGCCTGGCCAAGCTGCCGCGCATCGTCGGCGTCAAGGACGCGACCGGCGATCTCACGCGCCCGCTCAAGACGCGCCTTGCCTGCGGGCCGAAATTCTCGATCCTCTCGGGCGACGACGGCGTCGCTCTCGCGACTTTGGCGCAGAGCGGCGACGGCTGCATCTCGGTGACGTCGAACATCGCGCCGCGCCTCTGCGCCGACATGCACAAGGCCTGGCACAAGGGCGATTTCGCCGCCGCGCGCAAGATCAACGAATTGCTGATGCCGCTGCACGAGGCGCTGTTCGTCGAGACGAGCCCGGCGCCGGTGAAGTGGGCGGCGAGCCAGCTCGGCCTCTGCGCGGCCGATGTGCGCCTGCCGATGGTGCACGCGACCGACAACGCGCAGAAGCGCGTGCGCGCCGCGATGGAGCATGTCGGCCTGCTGCCCGCGAAGAAAGCCGCGGCGGCGGAGTAAATTGCCGGCGTTTTCGGACACAAACCGCGAAAGACCACCAAGACACCAAGGCACCAAGTATTCTTTCGGGCCGGCCCTTGGCCGGCCCAATTCTTTTTCTTGGTGCCTTGGTGTCTTGGTGGTCCTACGCTCCATCCACCGCCGAGCCGCAAGCGAGTGAACGATGGCCAAAAAGGAAGCGCCGGAGCGCAAATATGCCGCGCAGAACCGGAAGGCGCGGCACAATTATTTCATCGACGAAGTGATCGAGGCCGGCATCATGCTCGCCGGCACCGAGGTGAAATCGCTGCGCCAGGGCAAGGCCACGATCGGCGACGCCTACGCCGTCGACAAGGGCGGCGAGCTCTGGCTCCACAACATGAACATCCCGGAATACGATTCGGGCGGCTACTCGCGTCATGAAGAGAAGCGGGCGCGCAAGCTCCTGCTGAAGAAGCGCGAGATCGGCAAACTGCTCGGCGCCGTGCAGCGCGAGGGGATGACGCTCGTGCCGCTTTCGATCTATTTCAACCCGCGCGGCATCGCCAAGGTCGAGCTCGGCCTCGCGCGCGGCAAGAAGAACTACGACAAGCGCGAAACCGTGAAGAAGCGCGAGTGGAACAAGCAGCAGGCAAGGCTGCTCCGGGAGCGAGGCTAAAGCGCCGGCGCGTTCTTCCACTTGGGCGGCGTGGTGCGCCGCTTGCCGTCGTCGGTGCGCTTGACGCCGGGCTCGTTGAGGTCGACGCGGTCCCAGAGCTTGCAGGTCACCTGCTTGTGCTTCTGGTCGAGGCCTTCGCAGTAGTTCGTGAACTCGCAGATGCGCACTTCTTCGCCGCGGCCGAGGCGCGCCTTCAGGAACCAGTCGGGATCGGCCAGCGATTGGCGCGCCGAGCCGACGAGATCGGCGTCGCCGCGCGCCAGGATCTCCTCGGCTTTCTCGAAGCCGTGGATGCCGCCGGTGACGACGACGGGCGTCGTGAAGCCGGCCGCGTTCACGGCCTTCTTGATCGCGGCGCCCGGCTTCACGTTGCGGCCGAACGGGCCGAAATTGTCGGAAAGCACGGCCGGCATGCACTCGTAGCCGCTGCGGCCGGTGTAGGGATAGGCGGCCTCGCCGACGCCGGGCTGCTTCGCGTCCTCGAAGCGCCCGCCGCGCGAGAGCGACAGGAAATCCATGCCGGCGCGCGCGAACTCCACCGCGTAGTAGGCGGAATCCTCGACCGTGCTGCCGCCGTCGATGCAATCTTCGGCGAGGAAGCGGCAGCCGACGGCGTAGTCATTGCCGACGGCCTCGCGCACGCGGCGGAACACTTCGAGCGGCAGCCGCACGCGCGCTTCCTTGGAGCCGCCATAGCCGTCGGTGCGGTCATTCGTGCGCGAGAGGAACGAGGCCATCGTGTAGGCGTGCGCGTAGTGCAGCTCGACGCCGTCGATGCCGGCCTCGCGCGCGCGGCGCGCGGCGGCGGCGAAGAGATCGGGCATCACGTTCGGCAGGTCGCGCACATGCGGCAGGTGAAGATCGGTGACGCGCTCGCGATAGCCCATGCGCAGCGCCTCGAGCTCGCGCGCGTCGAGTACGGCGTCGAGCTCCTTGTCGGGCATCGCGGCGAGATGCTCGCGGATCTTCGCCTCGGGCCACGCTTCGGCGCCGAGCGCCTTGCGGTGCGCGTCGGTGATGCGCAGGAAGCGCTGGAAATACTTGTCGGGCTCGGGCCGCCGGCGGATGTTGAGGAAGTCGATGCACTGGATGAACAGCTTCGTGTGCCCGCCGCTGGCGCGCTTCACGGTTTCGGCCAGCTTCTTCAGCCCGGGAATGAACCGGTCGTGGCCGATGCGGAGCAGGGGGCCGCTCGGCACGTCGCGGATGCCGGTCGCCTCGATCACGAGGCCGCCCGGCCGGCCGTCGGCGAAGCGCGCGTACCAGTCGAGCACGTCGTCGGTGACGAAGCCTTCCTCGTTCGAGCGCCACGGCACCATGGCCGGCACCCAGGTGCGCTGCTCGAGCGTCAACGGACCCATCTTCACCGGGCTGAACCAGCGCGATTTCGCGGCTTCCTCGGCGCTGGGCCAGCGGCCCGGCTTGGGCTCGTATTTGATCCGCTCGGGCGGCTTCCACATGAGACGGTCCTTTAGTTTAGGTCTAAATATTTTATGTCTAAACTAATTCAGCTTCAAGGTCGGCCGGCAAGAGGCCGGCCTTGGGCCAATCGCGCAAGGGCGCGATTGGCGTAGAACCGACGCGGAACGTTCGCTCATCGCGGCAAGGCGCCTTTGAGGAAAAGATCGGCGAAGCGGGCGGCGAGGCGCTCGATCTCGCGCGCGGTTCGGTCTTCATAGGCGTGAACCGCGCCGTTGCAGAGGGCAAGTAGCGCGAGCGCGCCCGCCCGGCAGTCGAAATCGCGCGGCAATTCGCGCGCCGCGATGCCGGCGCGGAAAATGCGCTCCCAGAGCCGCTCGTAGATTCGGCCGAGCGCGCGCAGTTCGCGCCAGCCCGGCAGCGCGCGCTCGCTCATTGCGATCGTGGAGACGAGATCGGCGCGATTGTGCAGCATGTGCTGCGCGATGCCGGCGCGGACGCGCGTTTCCAGCGATCCCGGCGCCGCGAGGATCGCCGCGATGCGCTCGTTGAAGCCCTCGCCGCGCCGCCGGCACACCTCGGCGAACGCGGCCTCCTTCGAGTCGAAATAGTAATAGAGGCTGCCGGGCAGGAGGCCGAGCCGGTCGGCGATGTCGCGCGTCGTGGCGTCGTGGAAGCCCTTCTCGGCGAACACCGAAGCGGCCGCATCCAGCACCTCGTCGCGCCGGCGGTCCTGCTTCTTCGCCAGGTGCGGGGATTTCGCGCGCAGGGCCGCCCGGTTCGCCATGCCGCATTATTTCTAATGTAATTAGAAAATTCAAATGGAATTTGAAAACTCGGCCTGCTACGATCCGCCCGTCATCCCGACCGGAGCGGGCGCGCCTCTTGGCGCAGCCGCGGAGTGGAGGGATGACGAACAAGGCAAGAGGCGGTCATGGCCCGCAAACAGAATCCGGCCGCATACGGCGACGAGTTCAAGACAGAACGTTGGGCGTTGTCGCTGCCGAAGAGCCAGCGCGAGATCGACGCCATTCATCGCGCCCGGAAGATACTGGCGCTCGAGCGCGCGAAACAGTCGAGCTTCCTGGCGAAGCGCGTCGCCGGCATCGACCCGCGCAAGATCGACGACCCGCACGAATGGGGGAAGATTCCGGTCCTGACCAAAGACGAGCTGCGCAAGCTCTCGACCGAGGAATTCTATCGCGATTTCTGCATCGCCGGATTCGAGAAGGCGGTGGAGTTCTGGCGCTCGGGTGGCGCCACCGGCAAGCCGCTGTTCTATCCGCGCTCGGCCGAAGACATGCGCTACACGCTCGGCGTCGCGTTCCGGCGCATCTGGCCGTGCATCGGCGCCACGGCGAAAGACACGCTGCACGTCTCGTTTCCGCTCGGCATCCATCCGGTGGGTCAGCTCTCGCCGCGCTCGGCCGAGATGGAGGGCATCGCCACGATCTGGGCCGGGGCGGGAACCACGACTCCGTCGGAGGTGCAGCTCGACCTGATCCTGAGCCTGAAGCCCACGATCGTGGCGGCGATGCCGAGCTACGCGCTGCATCTCGCCAATGTCGCCGAGGCGCGCGGGATCGATCTCGCGGCGTCGAGCGTCACGAAGTTGCTGGTCAGCGCCGAGCCGCTCACCGAGGCGAAGCGCGCCAAGCTCGCGCGGAGCTGGGGTGCCGCCGTCTACAACAGCTTCGGCATGACCGAAGGCGCCATGACGTCGGTGGAACGCCACGGCCTCGGCGCGATGGTGGCGTTCACCGATCTCTATGTCCTCGAGGTGATCGACAGCGCCACCGGGAAGCCGGTCGCGCCGGGCGAGACCGGCGCGCTCGTGATGACGCCGATCTGGTCGAACACGATCACGCCGTTCCTGCGCTGGCTCACCGGCGACATCGTGCGGATGACGCCGCAGAAGAAGAGCCGCGATCCATTCTCGGTCTTCCCGATCCTCGAGCACGCGCTGCGCACCGAGGGCTTCTTCAAGATCCGCGGCGTCAACATCAATCACGGCGATCTCGAAGACTTCATGTTCCAGCAGGCCGCCGTGCAGGACTTCAAGGGCGAGGCCGTCACCGATCCGCAGGGGCAGGATCGCCTGCGCCTGCTCGTCGAACTGAAGCGGGGCGCGAACGCGGTCGAGACCAGCCGCGCGCTCGTCGCCGCCGTGAAGCGCAAGTTCGAGCAGACCTGCGAGGTCGAGGTGCTCGCCGCCGGCACGATCGCGCAGGAGTTCGAGAAATCCGTCAAAGCCCCGCGCTTCGTCGACAAGCGCTGATCAAGACAACCACGGAGGCACGGAGGCACGGAGAAGAACGAGCTGCGCGCCAAGCGCGCGCTGCAGTCTTGCGCTCCGTGTCTCCGTGCCTCCGCGGTTTCAAATTCTGAAACACGGAGAAAACTGATGACGACTTGCCCTGTTTGCCGCGCCGATCACATCGGAAGCCTCATGCGCCCGAAGGCCTTGCGCGATGCGCACAAGGCGCATGCCGCCGGCCGCATGTCCGACGCCGACTTCGCAAAGGCGCAGGACGATGCGGTGCGCGGCGCGATCGCGATGCAGGAAACGGCAGGCATGGGCGCCGTCACCGACGGCGAGTTTCGCCGCCGCTCCTGGTTCGCGGGCTTCGTCGACGCGGTCGAGGGCCTCACGCACAAGGACACCGAATTCAACTTCATGGAAGAGGGCGAGGCCGCCATCTCGGTGCCGGTGCCGCACGCCGAAGCGCCGATCCGCCGCACGAAAGGCATCACGACGCACGAGCTGGCCTTCGCGCAGAAAGTGGCCAAGGTGCCGGTGAAGATCACGATGCCGGCGCCCTCGGTGATCCATTTCTTCCGCGGCCCCGACGGCATCGACAAAAGCGTGTATCCCGACGTCGAGAAGTTCTGGGCTGATCTCGTCGCCGTCTATCGCGCCGAGATCGCGGCACTCGGCAAGATGGGGCTCAAATACCTGCAGCTCGACGACGTGCCGCCGGCCTTGCTGTGCGACGCCAAGATCCAGCAGCGCATCGCGCAGTGGGGCTGGGACTGGAAGGCGCTGCTCGACAAATACATCTGGGCCAACAACGAAGTGCTGCGCGATCTGCCGAAGGGCATGACCGCCGGCGTGCACCTCTGCCGCGGCAATTTCCGCGGCCACTGGATCGGCTCAGGCGGCTACGAGCCGGTCGCCGAGAAATTCTTCGGCGAGGTGAAGGCCAACGTGTTCCTGCTCGAATACGACAGCGAGCGCGCCGGCGATTTCCGCCCGCTGCGCCATCTGCCGAAGGAAAAGTGCGTCGTGCTCGGCCTCGTCAGCAGCAAGACGCCGGTGCTGGAGAGCGGTGCCGATCTCCGCCGCCGCATCGAGGAGGCGGGGAAGGTCGTGGACTACCAGCGCCTCGCCATCAGCCCGCAATGCGGCTTCGGCACCACGGTCGGCGGCGCGCCGATGACCGAAGACGACCAGAAGAGAAAGCTGGAGCTGGTGAGCTGGGTCGCCCGCGCGGTGTGGGGGTAAATCCGATCGCTTGACTATACGTTAGCTTGCGCTTACCGTTAGCTATGGCTTACGGAAGCGCATTGACGGCGCTCGCGGACCCGACCCGGCGGCTCGTGTTCGAGCGGCTGCGCGGGCGCGCACGGCCGGTCGGCGAACTGGCGGCGGGGCTGCCGGTGAGCCGTCCGGCCGTCTCGCAGCACCTCAAGGTGCTGAAGGAGGCGGGGCTGGTGCGCGAGGAACGCGAGGGCACGCGCCACATCTATTCCATCGATCCCGCCGGCCTCGGCGCGTTGCGCCGCTGGCTCGACGGGTTCTGGGACAAGGCGCTCGATGCCTTCGCGGCCGAGGTCGAGGCGGACACGAGGCGGAGAGGGAAGCGATGAATGTCACGATCACGATGGCGCCGGTGCGGAAGTCGATCCGCGTGAAGGCCGCGCGCGAGCGCGCGTTCGAGATCTTCACGCAGTGGCGCTGGTGGCCCAAGGAGCACTCGATCCTGAAATCGAAATCGCCGCAGGTCTCGGTGACGACCGAGCCGCGCGCGGGCGGGCGCTGGTTCGAGCGCGGCGCGGACGGCTCGGAATGCGACTGGGGCAAGGTGCTGGTGTGGGAGCCGCCCGCCCGCATCGTGATGACGTGGCAGCTCAACGGGCGCTTCGAGATCGACCCGAACCTCCATACCGAGGTGGAGGTGCGCTTCGTCGCCGACGGCGCGTTCACGCGCATCGAGCTCGAGCACCGCTACCTTGAGCGTGTCGGCGACACCGCGCAGATGATGCGCGACGCGATCGATTCGCCGGGCGGCTGGGGTGGGCTGCTGCAGCACTTCGCGGAAACCGCCGGTGGCGCGCAAGGCTAGGGCATCGCCGGCTCCGCGGCGCGGATGACGATCGGCATATGGCGGATGCAGTTGGCGTGCGCGATCGCCAGCACCCACATGCCCTCTTCGTGGGGAATGCCGCCGGCCATGCGCATATGCGCCTCCGACATCAGTAGCGCTGGCACGATGACGATCGGCGTGCCGATCGCTGCCTCGGCCTCCGGATGCCGCAACGTCGTTTCGCGAAAAAAGGGCGCGTCGTCGCTCCAGCCGACGAGCCGCGCGTCGCGGTCGAGCAGAGGGAATCGCGCCTGATCGGTTTTCAATCGTTCGGGCATGCAGGCCAGAGTCCTTTCTGACCGGGAATCGCGGACGAATCCGGGCCTGTGAACGCAAAGCTGAGAGGAAGCTTGCTGCCGGCGCGCTCGAGTGAGCCCTCGCTCGGCGGGAACTGGAAAAGAACGATCCGCGGCGGAGGCGCGCGCGATAACGCCTGATCACACTCGGCGGAGCGGCGGCGCCTACGAAGGCCGGGCGACGAGGTTCCTCAGCGCGGCGAAAACGCTCTCGAACATCGCCGGCGTCAGCACGCCGGTGTTCGTGTTGTAGCGCGAGCAGTGATAGCTGTCCGCCAATGCGAATTTCGCGAGCGCATGGACCGCGCCGTGCCTGAACGGAAACGCGGCGCGGCGCTCGCCGAGTGCTTTCAGCACTTCGTTGTGCGCGAGCTGGCCGAGTGCCACGATCGCCGTGAGCTTCGTCATCGCCGCGATTTCGGCGGCGAGGAAATTCTCGCGGCACATTCGCGCCTCGGCCGGCGTCGGCTTGTTCTCGGGCGGCACGCAGCGCACGGCATTCGTGATACGGCAATCGACGAGCGCGAAGCCATCGGCGGCGCGCCGGTCATAGCTGCCGCGCGCGAAACCGAACTTCGGCAGCGTCGCGTAAAGCAGATCGCCGGCGTAATCGCCCGTGAACGGCCGGCCGGTGCGGTTGGCGCCTTTGAGGCCCGGCGCCAGGCCCACGATCAGCACCCGCGCGTCGAGCCGCCCGAACGCCGGAACCGGCGCGTTGAAGAAATCGGGAAAGGCCTGGCGGTTGGCCGCGCGAAACGCCGCGAGCCGCGGGCAGAACAGGCAATCGCGAGAGGGTTCGGCGAAACCCGAAAAAGCTGTCGTGAGCTTCGTCACGGCAATTCAATCAAGGTGTCGTCCCGGGCGCGCTGCAGCACGCGCTCTTGCGCGTGGTGCTGCGCAGACCCGGGACCTACACGAGCTGCAGACGCCGCACGGCGCCGACACAGCTTCGGCGCCTCGCGTGGGTCCCGGGTTAGCGGCGCACCACGCCGCGCAAGTGCGCGCCGTGCTGCGCAGCACCCGGGACGACATCGATATTTTGATTGCGTCAAACGAAGAGCGTCGAAAACGCCGTCTTAACCCCGCTCGTCATCCCCCGGCGCCATCGCCGGCGCGGGCTCGCGCGGGGCGCTTTCGCGGTGGTTCTCGCGCGGCTCGCGCGGCGGGCGGCCGGGCTGGTGGGCGCGGGCGATGTGCGGCGCCAGATCGCCGAGGTCGACGAAAATGTCGGCCTGGCGGCGCAACTCGTCGGCCACCATCGGCGGCTGGGTCTTGATCGAGCTCACGACCGTGACGCGCACGCCCTTCTTCTGCACCGCTTCGACGAGGCGGCGGAAATCGCCGTCGCCCGAAAACAGCACGATGTGGTCGACGCGCTCGCCCATCTCCATCACGTCGACGGCGAGCTCGACGTCCATGTTGCCCTTCACCTTGCGGCGGCCCATGGCGTCGGTGAATTCCTTGGTCGGCTTCGTCACCAGCGTGTAGCCGTTGTAGTCGAGCCAATCGACCAGCGGCCGCAGCGGCGAGTAGTCCTGATCCTCGACGATGGCGGTGTAATAGAACGCGCGGATCAGCCGCGCGCGGTCGGCGAAGAATTCCAGCAGCTTGCGGTAGTCGATGTCGAAGCCCAGCGTCTTGGCGGCATTGTAGAGATTGGCGCCGTCGATGAAGATCGCGAGTCTCTCTTCCTTGTAGAGCTTATGAGCGTTCGCCATGGTGTGTCTCCAAAACCGATTCAAACATGAAAGGCCGTCCTGGGCGCGGCGGGCCGAAATGCCCGGCGCGTGCCCCCCGTCCCCCTCCGTAGGGCACCCATAATATCGGTAACACGGCCAGGAACAACGGCGATCGGCATGAGCATCTACATCGCCCTGGGCGCGAACGTACCGGGCCCGGCCGGACCGCCGCGGGCCACGCTCGAAGCCGCCCTGGCGCGCCTTGCCGCGGCCGGGGTGAAGATCGCGCGGCGGTCGCGCTGGTATCGCTCGCCGGCCTGGCCCGATCCGGCCGACCCCGAATTCGTTAACGCCGTCGCCGAGGTGGAGACCGCGCTGACGCCACCGGCGCTGCTGGCGCTGCTGCATGAAATCGAGTTGGCGCTCGGCCGGGCGCGCGCGGCACCCAACGCGCCGCGCGCGATCGATCTCGACCTCGTCGACTATCGCGGTGCCGTGGAGGGCGGGGCGGCCGGCCCGGTCCTGCCGCATCCCCGGCTGCACCGGCGCGCCTTCGTGCTGCTGCCGCTGGCCGAGATCGCGCCTGGCTGGCGCCACCCGGTGAGCCGCCGGGCCATCGGCGACCTGATCGCCGCTCTCGGGCCAGAAACCTGCGCCAAGCCTTTCGAATAGGCCGGAAAAAACCTTGCGGCGGCGCCTTCGCCGCACCTCGCACGGGTTGCTTTCCGCAAGTCCGGCCCATATATAGGACCTTTCCGAGAACGGTTCCGAAACAGCTCTGGAGCGAGCGTTCATGGCGCGCGTCACTGTCGAAGATTGTGTCGTTCGAGTCCCCAACCGGTTCGATCTGGTCATGCTGGCCTCGCAGCGGGCGCGCGATATCGCGTCGGGCGCGCCGGAGACGGTCGCGCGCGACAACGACAAGAACCCCGTGATCGCGCTGCGCGAGATCGCGGAAGACACGCTGAAGCTCCCCGACCTCCAGGAAAAGCTCATCCTCGGCCTCCAGAAGGAGAAGCCGCAGGACGACCTCGAGGAAGACACCGAGGCGATCGACGCGCTCAAGGAAGAGTCGGCGATTCTCGCGACGGTCGAGTCGCTCCAGGCCGCCGCGCGCGAGAGCAAGGAAAGCCGCGAAGAGGCCGACGCCGAAGACGCCGCGGCCGCCGCCGCCCAGGGGACGGCGGAGAACGCGGTCGAGGAATGACGCGCCCCGGCGGAGGCCGCGCCGGCAAAGCCCGGCGCCTGCTCCGCCGGTTCGCTGCTGCACGCGTACGGCCCCGCAAATGGGCGCGCGTCCGCCGTAGCCTGCGGGACCAAAGGAAAGATCACGGGAGCCGGGGAGCCGGGGAGACGATTCTTGGCGCGCTTCGCGCGCGCCTGGGTTTCTCCCCGGCCCCCCGGCTCCTGTTCGCTTTTCTTGCTTCCGCGGGTGCCGGTCGAAAGGGATCGACCCATGCTTCGCCAATATGAGCTGGTGGAGCGGGTCAAGGCGTATGACCCCGACGTCAACGAAGACCTGATCAACCGCGCCTACGTCTATTCGGTGAAGGTGCACGGCTCGCAGCAGCGCGCGAGCGGCGATCCCTATTTCGCGCACCCGATCGAGGTGGCCGGGATCCTCACGCGCTACCGGCTCGACACGGCCACGATCGTGACCGCGCTGCTGCACGACACGGTCGAGGACACCCACACGACGATCGAGGAGATCGAGAAGGGCTTCGGCGGCGAGGTCGCGAAGCTCGTCGACGGCGTGACGAAGCTCTCGAAGATCGAGCTGCAATCGAAGGAAGAGAGCCAGGCCGAGAATTTCCGCAAGTTCCTGCTCGCGATGTCGGCCGATCTGCGCGTGCTGCTGGTCAAGCTCGCCGACCGGCTGCACAACATGCGCACGCTCAAATACATCCCGAGCGAAGACAAGCGCCGGCGCATCGCGCGCGAGACGCTCGAGCTCTACGCGCCGCTCGCCGAGCGCATCGGCATGCGCGACTTCCAGGAGGAATTGCAGGATCTCGCCTTCGCCGAGCTGAACCGCGACGCGCGCGATTCGATCGTCAAGCGCCTGGAGTTCCTCGCGGAGCGCGGCGGCGACGTGGTGCCGCGCATCATCGGCTCGCTCGACGAACTGATGAAGGCCGAGGGCATCGAGGCCAAGGTTTCGGGCCGGCAGAAGACGCCGTTCTCGATCTGGAAGAAGATGCAGCAGAAGGCCGTGGAGTTCGAACAGCTCTCCGACATCATGGCCTTCCGCGTCGTCGTGAAGACGGTCGCCGACTGCTATCGCGCGCTCGGCGCGCTGCACAGCAAATACCGCGTCGTGCCCGGGCGATTCAAAGACTATCTCAGCCTGCCCAAGCCCAACGGCTACCGCTCGCTGCACACCGGCGTGTTCGGGCACGGCGGCCAGCGCATCGAAGTGCAGATCCGCACCGAGGAGATGCACCAGTTCGCCGAGCTCGGCCTCGCCGCGCACTGGCAGTACAAGCAGCACGTCGCCGCCGCCGAGACCGAGGCCTATCGCTGGCTGCGCGGCCTGCTCGATATCCTGGAGCAGGGCGCCGACGCCGAGGAATTCCTCGAGCACACGAAGCTCGAGATGTTCCAGGACAAGGCGTTCTGCTTCACGCCGCACGGCGACCTCATCGAGATGCCGCGCGGCGCCACGCCGGTCGATTTCGCCTACGCCGTCCACTCCGAGATCGGCGACCACTGCGTCGGCGCCAAGACCAACGGCCGCATGGTGCCGCTGCGCACCACGCTCAAGAACGGCGATCAGGTCGAGATCATCACCTCGAAGGCGCAGACGCCGTCGCCGGAATGGGAGCGCTTCGTCGTCACCGGCAAGGCGCGCGCGCGCATCCGCCGCTTCATCCGCCTGCGCCAGCGCCAGGAGTATCTCGATCTCGGCCAGGCGATGCTCGAGAAGGCGTTCGTCGCGCGCGGCGGCAGCTACACGGGCAAGGTCGTGGAGCCCGTGTTGCGCCAGTTCGGCCAGGCCAGCATCGAGGATCTCGTCGCCTCGGTCGGGCAGGGTAATGTCAGCGTCGGCGACGTGGCGCGCGCGGTGCTGCCGGGCGCCGAGGTCGTGCAGGCGCCGTCCAAGAAGAAAAAAGACGAGGCGAAGAAGCCGAAGAAAGATGGCAAGGACACGGGTGCCATCCAGCTCAAGGGCCTCATCCCCGGCATGGCCGTGCATTTCGCCGGCTGCTGCCATCCGCTGCCGGGCGAGCGCATCGTCGGCATCGTGACGACAGGCAAGGGCGTCACCGTCCACACGATCGACTGCGATTCGCTCGAAGCCTTCGCCGACATGCCCGAGCGCTGGATCGACGTCGCCTGGCCCGAGGACGGCGACGATCAGACGCGCGTCGGGCGTCTCCACGTCACGGTCTCGAACGAGCCGGGCGCGCTCGGCGCGATCACGACGCTGATCGGCAAATACGAGGGCAACATCCAGAATCTGCGCTTCACCGCGCGCACGACCGACTTCTTCGACATGCTGATCGACATCGCCGTGCGCGACGTGCGCCACCTCACCACGATCATCGCGGCGCTGCGCGGGCAGAAGGTGGTGGCGGCAGTGGAACGGGCGAGGAGTTGATTGTGTCGAGACGCTCCGCACACGCTGCGGAGAAATGCTTTGCTTCGCTCAGCATGACGATTTGTTTTGCGCTATAAGCACGTGATCCTGAACGAAGCCCGCCGCTTGGCGGGCGTAGCGAAGGATCTCTCGACACGTTCGCACGGTGCCTCATGCAACCCCGCAAACTCCGCCTCGGCGTCAACATCGATCACGTGGCCACGATCCGCAACGCGCGCGGCGGGCGGCATCCCGATCCGGTGAAGGCCGCGATCGCCGCCGCCCATGCCGGCGCCGACGGCATCACGGCGCATCTCCGCGAAGACCGCCGCCACATCACCGACGGCGACATCGAGCGGCTGATGGACGAGATCGACCTGCCGCTCAATCTCGAGATGGCGGCGACGAAGGAGATGCTCGAGATCGCGCTGCGCCACAAGCCGCACGCCGCCTGCATCGTTCCCGAGAAGCGCGAGGAGCGCACGACCGAAGGGGGCCTCGACGTGGTGCGCGGGCACAATAACCTCTCCTACTACGTGCGCGCGCTGACCGGCGCCGGCATCCGCGTCTCGCTGTTCATCGAGCCCGACACGGCGGCGCTCGAGACGGCCAAGGCGCTCGGCGCGCCGGTCGTCGAATTGCACACCGGCACCTATTGCGAGGCCTACAATCTCGCGCCTTCCGGCCCCGAGGTGCGGCGCGAATTGGCGCGCATCGTCGAAGCGGCGCGCGTGGCCGAGGCGCTCGGCCTCGAATGCCATGCCGGCCACGGTCTCACCTTCGACACGGTGGGGCCGGTGGCCGCGATCCCGTCCGTCGTCGAGCTCAACATCGGACATTTCCTGGTCGGCGAGGCGATCTTCAGCGGCCTCGACAGCGCCATCAAGCGCATGCGCGCGCTGATGGACAAGGCGCGCGCCGAGGCGGGCGGGGCGAAGAGCGCATGATTCTCGGCCTCGGCTCCGACCTCGTCGATATCCGGCGCATCGAGAAGACGCTCGGCCGCTGGGGCGACAAATTCGTCGAGCGCTGCTTCACCGAGACGGAGAAGCGGCGCAGCGAGACGCGCTATGGCCGCGTCGCCAGCTATGCCAAGCGATTCGCGGCCAAGGAGGCCTGCGCCAAGGCGCTCGGCACCGGCTTCCGCGCCGGCGTGTTCCATCGCGACATGGGCGTCGTCAACCTGCCGTCCGGGCGCCCCACGATGGAGCTGACCGGCGGGGCAGCGCGGCGCTTGGCGGAACTGGTGCCCGCTGGTATGACCGCCCGCATCGACGTCTCGATCACCGACGAGCCGCCGCTCGCGCAAGTGATCGTCATCATCACGGCCGTGCCCAATTCGTCGCCTTGATTTCGGCGCGCCGCTCCGCGAAGGTCCGCCGCTCCCAACGCAGCTCGCAGCGCCGCCGTCCCCCGGCGGCCGGATAGGCAACGACAGTGGCAAGCAATCGCGACCGGGCCAAGGCGAAAGCCAAGAAGAAGGCCAAGGGCCAGGAAAGCTGGCTCGAGACGATCAAGACGGTGTTCTGGGCCGTCCTGATCGCGCTGCTCGTGCGCACCTTCGCCTATGAGCCGTTCAGCATCCCCTCGGGCTCGATGCTGCCGGGCCTGCTGGTGGGTGATTACCTTTTCGTCTCGAAGTTCTCCTACGGCTATTCGCGCTACTCGTTTCCGTGGTCGCCGAAGCTGTTCTCGGGGCGCATGCTCTCCGGCACGCCCGAGCGGGGCGACGTCGTCGTCTTCCGGCTGCCGACCGACCCCAAGATCGACTACATCAAGCGCGTCGTCGGCCTGCCCGGCGACACGGTGCAGGTGAAGGCCGGGCGGCTCTACATCAACGGCAAGATGGTCGAGCGCCGGCGCACCGGCCAGGTCGTGGTTTATGAGCAGGAAGAGACGACCGGGCGCTACGTCGAGCGCCTCTATCAGGTCTATACCGAATCGCTGCCCGCGGGGCCGTCGGCCCAGGGCGTGCGCCAGCACCCGATCTACGAGCGCAGCGACGCCGATTTCGGCAGCGACAACACGCCGGAATATGCCGTGCCCGCCGGCCACTATTTCATGATGGGCGACAACCGCGACAATTCCTGCGACAGCCGCTTCAGTTCCACCTACAACCCGACCGGACCCGGCGGCCAGCGCTGCGGCCAGATCGTCGGCTTCGTGCCGTTCGAAAATTTCATCGGCCGCGCCGAGTTCCTGTTCTTCTCCACCGACGGCTCGGCCGAGCTCTGGGAAGTGTGGAAATGGCCTTTCGCGATCCGCTACGGCCGCCTGCTGATGGGCGTGCGCTGAGCGTGGCGGGGGCACGCGCGTGAGCGACGAGGCGCAGCGGCCGGGCGGCATCGTGCGGTTCGCGCGCGATCTCGTGCGCACGGTTTACGACATCGCCGTCACGGCGCTGTGGGCCGTGGCGCTGGCGCTGCTGATCCGCACCTTCGCGTTCGAGCCATTCCGCATCCCGTCGCCCTCGATGCTGCCGGGGCTGTGGGTCGGCGACTATCTGTTCGTCTCGAAATACAGCTACGGCTTCAGCCGCTACTCGTTTCCCTACGGCGCCAGCACCTCGCCCTGGAACCCGTTCAAGTTCGAGGGGCGTTTCCTCGCCGGGACGCCGGAGCGGGGCGACGTCGTCGTCTTTCGTCAGCCGCGCGAGCCGACGGTGGATTTCATCAAGCGCGTCGTCGGCCTGCCCGGCGACCGCATCCAGGTGAAGAACCGCATCGTCCACGTCAACGGCAAGGCGCTGGCGCGCGTCCGCGCGGCCGAGCGACCGGCGGACACGAGCGGTGACCGCAATGGCGGCGGCATCGGCGAGCCCGGCCATCCCGGCAGCCCCGAGGGGCTCGAAGCCTTCCGCGAGACCACGCCCGAAGGTCGCACCTACACCGTCTGGCAACAGCGCGGCAGCGAGGAGAGCCTCGTCAACAACACCGAGGAATACGTCGTCCCGCCCGGCCACTACTTCATGATGGGCGACAACCGCGACGATTCCACCGACAGCCGCAACCTCCTCGCGGTCGGCTACGTGCCGGCGCAGAATCTGATCGGGCGCGCCGAGTTCCTGTTCTTCTCGACCAACCATCAGGCCGAATTGTGGGAGGTCCATCGCTGGCCCGCGAGCATTAGGTTCGACAGAGTTTTCAAGGTAATTCATTAGGTTAGAACGAATTTATAAGCCAGATTCTGAATTCCGCCGCGCGCCGCCGCTTAGGCTTTTCTTAACCACCCTGTGTTCGATTGGCAGCGCGCCTTAGTAGGCGTCACGCGCGCTTCGGCGAGCCCATAACCGGGACAGGACGGGCGTCGCGAATTTCGGATTGCATCCGCGCGCAGGCGGGCCGAAGTAGAGGGGAAAATTACGTGAGCATCGTGCAGCGGCGCTTCGCCAAGATTTACACCGCCCTCGGCCACAGCTTCGTGCGGCCCGAGCTGCTCGAGGAGGCGCTGACGCATGCCAGCGCGTCGGCCGGCGCCAACGGGTCCGCCGTCGGCGGCCTCGCGGCGAACTACGAGCGCATGGAGTTTCTCGGCGACCGCGTGCTGAACCTCGTGGTCGCCCAGCACCTCATGAAGCGCTATCCCGACGAGAAGGTCGGCCAGCTCGCGCGGCGCCACGCGGCGCTGGTGCGCGAGGAATCGCTGGCCGACGTGGCGCGCCGCGCCGGCATCCTCGAATTCATCCGCCTGTCCGCCGGCGAGGAGCTTTCGGGCGGCCGCAACAACCCCGCCATCGCCGCCGATTGCTGCGAGGCGGTGATCGCCGCGCTCTATCTCGACGGCGGCTTCGCCGCGGCCGAGCGCTTCATCGCGAAATTCTGGGCGCCGCTCCTGAACCAGACGCCGCGCCCGCCCAAAGACCCCAAGACCGCGCTCCAGGAATGGGCGCAGAGCCGCGGCCTGCCGCTGCCCGTCTATACGACGACGGGGCAGAGCGGGCCCGACCACGACCCCATGTTCACCGTGCGCGTGCAGGTGAAGGGCTATCCGGCGACGACGGCGACTGGCCGCTCGAAGCGGCTGGCCGAGCAGATTGCGGCGCAGTTTCTCGTCGCTATGATCTCGGGGCAGAACCCGCAACAGCATCCGCCCCGCGAGACGAATGACAGCGCCGACAAGCCCACCACCCACTGACACCTCCGCGGGCTTCGTCGCGCTCATCGGCGCGCCCAATTCCGGCAAATCGACTCTCCTGAACGCCCTCGTCGGCGCAAAGGTCTCGATCGTCTCGCGCAAGGTGCAGACGACGCGCGCGCGCGTGCTCGGCATCGCGATCGAGGGCAAGACGCAGATCATCTTCGTCGACACGCCCGGCATCTTCGCGCCCAAGAAGCGCCTCGACCGCGCGATGGTCGCCGCCGCCTGGCAGGGCGCGGACGACGCCGATCTCGCGGCCGTCCTCGTCGATGCCCATGCGAACGCGCGCACGACCGACCGCGAGACCGAGGCCATCCTCGCCAGGCTCGCGGAGGGCCGGCGCAAGGCCGTCCTCGTGCTCAACAAGGTCGATCTCGTGAACCCGCCGCAACTGCTCGGCCTCGCCGAGCGGCTCAACCGCACCGGCCTCTTCACCGACACGTTCATGGTCTCGGCGCTGACCGGCGACGGCGTGGCCGATCTGCGCCGTCATTTCGCGAAGGCGATGCCGGAAGGCCCCTGGCTCTATCCCGAAGACCAGATCACCGACATGCCCGACCGCCTGCTCGCGGCCGAGCTGGTGCGCGAGCAGCTGTTCGAGACGCTGCACCAGGAGCTGCCCTACGCGCTCACGGTGGAGACGGAAGCCTGGGAGGAGCGCAACGACGGCAGCGTCAAGATCGACTGCACGATCTTCGTCGAGCGCGACAGCCAGCGCGCGATCGTGCTGGGCAAGGGCGGCGAGCGCATCAAGGCCGCCGGCGCCGCCGCGCGCAAGGAGCTGGAAACGCTGTTCGAGCGCCGCGTCCACCTGTTCCTGTTCGTGAAGGTGCGCGACAAGTGGCAGGACGACCCCGAGCGTTACCGCGCGATGGGGCTGGACTGGGAGCGGTAGGGCAGACTCGCCGCCTGCGCTTTGTGCATATATTTCAGGCGCATGGACGATTGCTTAGACCATGAATAGCTGTGCGCGGATAACCCTTTGTTCACTAATCTCCTCCATGGTTCATCGTTAACGGCGGAGACTCGGCACTGTTGGGGGTGCCGGATGGCGCCGTGCCGGGATTGCCGATGAGCCGGACTGCGTACCTGCCTTCTGCCAAAGCGAGTCGCTGGCGCGTGCGCGTGTTCCTCGCGCTCGTCTGCGTGCTGGCGCTGGCGGGCGTTTGGGCGACGGCCTGGCACGCGGACCAGCGCGAGCGCGAAACCCACATCGACGAACTCGCCGCGCGCGTGCGCACCGCGGCCAACGCTTCGGCGCTGGCCGTCGCCGCGCGCCTGCGCATGGCCGATCACCTGCTGCTCTACGCGGCGGCGGATTTCGAGCGCGATCCGCAGCGCTTCAAGCTGGATTTCTGGTTCGAGCAGTCGGCCTCGATCGCGATGGCCGCGCCGCAATTCGCGCTGATCGACAAAAACGGCATCGTGCGCCAGAGCAGCGTCGGCCCGTCGGCGCACGGCGCGGATCTCTCGGCGGGCGAGGCCTACCGCGCGCACCGCGAGGCCGATACGCGGCGCCTGCACGTGGGCCGCGTGACGTTCGATTCCGAAACGAAACGCCCGGCCATCCACATCTCGCGCCGCGTCAACGACCGCGTCGGCGTGTTCGCCGGCGTGCTCGTGCTGTCGGTGCATCCCGATTTCTTCTTCGACGTGCTCGACCGCGTGAAGGTCGGCATCCAGGGCGGCGGCGCCATGCGCCGCGAAGGCGGCGATGCGATCCTCAGGCTCACGCGCGCGGGCCGCGATGTCGGCGACGGCGCCATCGCCGGCCCGGTCGAACGCTACGAATCCGCCGACGCGGCCTATATGGGCCACATATACGACGCCGAGGTGGTGCGGGCGACGCGCGGCCTCGAGGATTACGACGACGTCGTCGTCGATGCCGAGGGCAACGTCGCCGAGGCGCTGGCCGAGATCGATCAGCGCCGCTCGCTGATCTGGCTGGCCGCCGCCGTGGTCACGATCCTGATCCTCGCGCTGTTCCTGGCGCTCACCACCGATCTCGCGCGCCTGCGCCGCCTGCGCGGCCAGCTCGAGAACCGCAACCGCGAGCTGATCCTCGCCAATCGCGCGGCGCTCTCCGCCGTCGAGGCGAAGTCGCGCTTCCTCGCCAACATGAGCCACGAGTTCCGTACGCCGCTCAACGCGATCCTCGGCTTCTCCGAGGCGCTCAAGAGCGGCCTGTTCGGCCATCTCAACCCGCGTCAGGCCGAATATGCGACGCACATCTACAGCAGCGGCAATCATCTGCTCGCGCTGATCAACGACGTGCTCGACATCTCGCGGCTCGATCTCGACGCCTATGTGCTCAATCGCGAGCGCATCGATCTCGCGGCCGCCATCGCCGGCGCGGCGCACACGCTCTCGGTCGCCGCCGAGCAGAAGGGCGTCGTTCTCCGCGCCGATGCGCCTTCCACGCTGCCCGCGATCATGGCCGACGAGCGCGCGCTGAAGCAGGTGATGCTCAACCTGCTCTCGAACGCGGTGAAGTTCACGCCCGCGGGCGGCATCGTCGCGATCCGCGCCGAGCGGCGCGCCGAGGGCGGCGTCGCCATCGTCGTCGCCGACACCGGCCTCGGCATCGCGGCGGAAGACATGCCGCGGCTGTTCCAGGCGTTCCAGCAGGCCGAGAACACGCGCCGCCACAATCCCGAGGGCACCGGCCTCGGCCTCGTCATCAGCCGCCGCCTCATGGAAAAGCACGGCGGCACGCTCACGCTCGAAAGCGAGCCCGGCAAGGGCACGCACGCGATCGCCGCGTTTCCGAAGGAAGCGGTGCTCGCCGACGCGAAGCCAGCGCGCCGCGCCGCGGCGATGGCGGCCTGAACGATTCTTTGGGACCGCGGGCCTCCAGGCCCGCCCTTTACCTGCTCCAGCGAAGAGCGCGCCTGGAGGCGCGCGGTCCCACAGAGAGAGCGCGTGAGGTTCTGAGCTGCCCGGGGACGACAAATCGCGCGCGACTTGCTACATCCCCCGCATGGACTGGACCGACCGCGGCATTGTTCTTTCGGCGCGCCGGCACGGCGAGACTTCGCTGATCGTGCAGCTGCTCACCGAGCAGCACGGGCGCCATGCCGGGCTCGTGCGCGGCGGCGCGTCTTCGCGCGCGCGCGGGATGTATCAGCCGGGTAATCTCGTCGCGGCGCATTGGCGCGCGCGGCTCTCCGAGCATCTCGGCAATTTGAGCTGTGAGATGGTCACGGGCTCGGCGGCGGCGCTGCTCGACAATGGCGGCAAGCTCGCCGCCCTCTCGTCGGCCGCGGCGCTTGCCGAAGCCACGCTGCCCGAGCGCGAGCCGCATGGCGACGTGTTCGAGAGCCTCTCGGCGCTGATTGCGGCGCTCGGCGCGGCGGCGGCGGCCGAGGATTGGGCGCCGTCCTATGTCCGTTTTGAGCTGGGCCTGCTGGCCTCGCTCGGCTTCGGGCTCGATCTTGCACGCTGCGCGGCCACCGGCACCAACGACAATCTCGCCTTCGTCTCGCCCAAGACCGGCCGCGCGGTTTCGCTCTCGGCCGGCGAGGCGTGGCGCGACAAGCTGCTGGCGCTGCCGCGCTTCCTCAACACGGATGCGGCTGCGAACGAGCGCCCGGCCAGCGGCGAGGTCGGGCAGGGGCTGGCGCTCACCGGCTATTTCCTCGAGCGCCATGTCTTCGCGCCGCACGGCAAAGGCCTGCCCGCCGCGCGCGTGCGATTGGGCGAGCGGCTGGCGCGCGCCTAGCGCGGGCGCGCGATAGTGCGATTCGGCTGGGTCGGGTTGCGCGCGCAGGCCGCGAGGCCGACCCGTCGATCCTGCGCCGCCCGGCTTGATATGCGTTTCGGCTCACATAAGTTCTTGATGTGTTCAGGCGCAGGCGAACAGGACGTCCGCGCCGCGATATCCGGTTCCGTCGTTTCCGTGAGGTGATCCAAAAGTCTACACATGACCACAAATGACTACAGAAACGAGGGGTGGGGCTGGTGGATTGCTTCAACCTATTGACGTTTGTGCTCGACGTGCGCCTATATCTAGCAAAGTGATTTTGAGCCATGCCTGACGATCTTCCGTTTGCCGCCGAATTGCGCGACGCGCCGCTGGCCGATGCCCTGGGCGAGCGCTACCTCGCCTATGCGCTTTCCACGATCATGTCGCGCTCGCTGCCCGACGTGCGCGACGGGCTGAAGCCGGTCCACCGCCGCCTGCTCCACGCGATGCGCGAATTGCGGCTCGATCCGCAGACCGCGTTCAAGAAATGCGCGCGCATCGTCGGCGACGTGATGGGCAAGTATCACCCGCACGGCGACGCCTCGATCTACGACGCGATGGTGCGCCTCGCGCAGGATTTCGCGGTGCGCTATCCGCTCGTCGACGGGCAGGGCAATTTCGGCAACATCGACGGCGATAACCCGGCGGCGATGCGCTACACCGAGGCGCGCCTCACCGACGTGGCGCAGCGCCTGCTCGAAGGTATCGACGAGGATGCGGTCGATTTCCGCGCCACCTACGACGGCGAGGGCAGCGAGCCGGTCGTCCTTCCGGCGAATTTTCCGAACCTGCTCGCCAACGGCGCCGCCGGCATCGCGGTCGGCATGGCGACGAACATCCCGCCGCACAACGTCGCCGAGATCTGCGACGCGCTCGAGCGCCTGATCGAGAAGGAGAAGCTCAAGGGCGAGAAGGTCTCGATCCGCGAGCTCGTCAACCGCATGCCGGGGCCGGATTTCCCGACCGGCGGCGAGCTGGTCGAGCCGTTCGACAACATCGTCGAGGCCTACAAGACCGGCAAGGGCAGCTTCCGTCTGCGCGCGAAGTGGGAGGTGGAGAAGACGAAGGGCGGCGGCTACGTCGTCGTCGTCACCGAGATTCCCTACCAGGTGCCGAAATCGCGCCTCGTCGAGCGCATCGCGGAACTGCTGCAGGAGAAGAAGCTGCCGCTGCTGGGCGACGTGCGCGACGAATCGGCGGAGGACATCCGCCTCGTGCTCGAGCCCAAGAGCCGCAACGTCGAGGCGCCGGTGCTCATGGAGCACATGTTCAAGGCGTGCGATCTCGAGACGCGCGTCTCGCTCAACATGAACGTGCTCGACAAGGAGAAGTCGCCGAAGGTGATGAATCTCGGCGAGGTGTTGCGCGCGTTCCTGGATCATCGCCGCGAGGTGCTGATCCGGCGCAGCGAGTTCCGGCTCAAGAGGATCGCCGAGCGGCTCGATATTCTGAAAGGCTACATGGTCGCCTACATCAATCTCGATGAGGTGATCCGCATCATCCGCCGGGAAGACGAGCCGAAGCCGGTGATGATGAAGCGGTTCAAGATCAACGAGGCGCAGGCCGAGGCGATCCTGAACATGCGCCTGCGCCAGTTGAGGAAGCTCGACGAGATCGAGATCAAGCGCGAGATCACCGAGCTCACGAAAGAGCAGGGCGAGCTGAAGGGCCTCGTCGGCAGCGAGAAGAAGCAGTGGCAGACGGTCGGCACGCAGATCGCGGAATTGCGCGAGGCATTCGGGCCGAAGACGCCGCTCGGCAAGCGCCGCACGAGGCGCGGCGAGGCGCCGGCGATCGAAGTCGCCGAGATCGCGGCGCCGGTCGAGAAGGAGCCGGTGACCGTGATCTGCTCCGAGAAGGGCTGGATCAGGGCACTCGGCGGCCATCTCGAGGATGCCGGCACGCTGCAGTTCAAGGAAGGCGACGCGCTGCGCTTCCTGCTGCATGCGCAGAGCACCGACCGGCTGCTGCTGTTCGGCAGCGACGGCAAGTTCTACACGCTGCCGGTCGAGAAATTGCCGCGCGGGCGCGGACACGGCGAGCCGGTGCGGCTCTCGATCGATCTCGGCAACGAGAGCGAGATCGTGGCGCTGTTCGTGCACGATCCGGAGCGGAAGCTCATCGTCGCCTCGAGCGACGGCCGCGGCTTCATCGTGCCCGAGAAGGAAGTGGCGGCGCAGACCCGCGCGGGCAAGCAGGCGCTCAACCTCGCCGAGGGCGTCGTGGCTCGCGTGTGCGCGCCGGCCGCGGGCGACCACATCGCCTCGCTCGGCGAGAACCGCAAGCTGCTGATTTTCCCGATCGCCGAATTGCCCGAGATGACTCGCGGCCGCGGCATCACGTTGCAGAAGTTCAAGCAGGGCGGGCTCGCCGACGTGAAGGCGTTCGCGCTCGCCGATGGCCTCGAAGTCCGCACCGGCTCGAAATCGCGAGTGTACGCCAAGGCCGAGCTCAAGGACTGGATCGGCCAGCGCGCGCAGGCCGGCCGCCTGCCGCCGCAGGGCTTCCCGCGCAGCGGCAAGATGTGAGCGTGTTGGCGCGGCGCGAGGGCGTGCGATGAAGTTCGGCCTCTTCTATCTGCCCACCTACATCCCGAGCGCGCGCGACGCGCAGACGCACTACCGCAACATCGTCGAACAGGTCGTCTATGCCGACACGATCGGCATCGACTACGTGTGGCTCGTCGAGCACCATTTCGTGCGCCACGGCGGGCTGATTCCCTCGAACTACGCGTTCCTCTCGTATCTGGCGGCGAAGACGAAGCGCATCCGGCTCGGCACCGGCGCCACGGTGCTGCCGATCAACGACCCGGTGCGCGTGGCCGAGCAAGGCGCCACGCTCGACCAGCTCTCGGAGGGCCGTTTCGATTTCGGCGTCGGCCGCGGCTTCATCCGCGACGAGTTCGACGCATTCGGCGTGGACATGAAGGAGAGCCGCGAGCGGGTTGAGGAGGGCGTCGATCTCGTCAAGCGCGCCTGGGCCGGCGGGCCGCTCGAATACAAGAGCCGGTTCCGCCCGGAGATGAAGGATCTGCCGATCCTGCCGCCGATCGTCCAGAAGCCGCATCCGCCGATCTGGGTCGCCTGCCTGATGTCGCCCGAGAGCTTCGACTGGACGGCGAAGGAAGGCCACAACCTCCTCTACGTCGCCTATCACGTCGATCACCCGCTCGCGAAGGAGCGCATCGGCTGGTATCGCGATGCGCTCCGGAAATACGGGCGGCGCGTCGAGGATCACGAAGTGTGCTGCGCCTATCACGCGCACTTCCTCGCGCGCGACGACGACGCGCGGCTCAAGGCAATCGTCGAGGGGCCGATGGCCGAATACGCCGCGGCCGGCGTCGAGGCCGCCCGCAAGCCGCCCGATCCCGCGGCTTACAAAGGCTACGACCGTCGCGAGAGTGCCCAGAAGGGGCTCGGTTTCGAGGTTTACTATCCCGGCCGCGTGCTGATGGGCGGGCCCGAGCAGGCGCTGGCCCGCATCGCCGAGCTCGAGGCCGCCGGCATCACGCAGGCCGCGCTGATCGTCGATTTCGGCTCGCTCGCGCAAAAGGAGATCATGCGCTCGCTCGAGATCTTTGGCCGCGACGTGCTGCCCCGGGTAAAGGGCCGCCCGAAAACGTCAGAATAGCTTGTTTTCTGGGCAGAAACGGCCCTTGCGTCGGGCAGGGGCCGTTCACTACGATGCATGCGAACAACGGCCGCAACTCAATCCGCCGTTGCCTTATCCACCAGGGAGAATTCGCTCATGAAACGTCGTCAATTCATCCGCGGCGCGGGTGCCGTGGGCACGGTTGCCGCGGCCGCGGCCATGTCCTCGCTTCCGAAGCCGGCCATCGCGCAGAGCGCGCCGACGGTCAAGTGGCGCCTCGCCTCGAGCTTCCCGAAGTCGCTCGACACGCTCTATGGCGGCGCCGAGCACTTCTGCAGTCGTGTCCGCTCGGCCACCGACGGCAAGTTCGACATCGCGCCGCACGCGGCCGGCCAGCTCGTGCCGGCGCTCCAGGTCATGG
The DNA here is from genome assembly GCA_964481045.1 of uncultured Candidatus Odyssella sp. Classification (GTDB taxonomy): domain Bacteria; phylum Pseudomonadota; class Alphaproteobacteria; order Bin65; family Bin65; genus SBBV01. The sequence continues at coordinate 31,832 of CAYZSG010000002.1, forward strand.
ACGGCGTCCAGAACAAGACGATCGAGTGCGGGCACACCGCCAGCTACTACTATTTCGGCAAGGACGAGACCTTCGCCTTCGCCACTGCCATTCCGTTCGGGCTCAACACGCGGCAGATGAACGCCTGGATGTATCACGCCGGCGGCAACGATCTGCTGAACCAGTTCTACAAGGGCTACAATATCCACCACCTCCCGGGCGGGCACACCGGCGCGCAGATGGGCGGCTGGTTCCGCAAAGAGATTAAGACGCCCGACGACTTGAAGGGTCTCAAGATGCGTATCGGCGGCTTCGCCGGCCGCGTCATGAGCAAGCTCGGCCTCGTGCCGCAGCAGATCGCGGGCGGCGACATCTATCCCGCGCTGGAAAAGGGCACGATCGACGCAACCGAGTGGGTCGGCCCCTACGACGACGAGAAGCTCGGCTTCAACAAGGTGGCCAAGTACTATTACTCGCCGGGCTGGTGGGAAGGCTGCGCCATGCTCTCGTTGATGATCAACATCGAGGAGTGGAACAAGCTGCCGAAGTACTATCAGTCCGTGGTCGAGGCCGCCGCCGCCGAGGCGACGAACTGGATGACGGCGAAGTACGACGCCGGCAACGTTCCCGCGCTGAAGCGCCTGGCACAGGCGGGCGTCGAGTTCCGCGAGTTCCCGCCCGCGGTGATGGATGCCTGCTTCGGCGCGGCGCAGGAAGTGTACAAGGAGACCAACGCGAAGAACGCCAACTTCAAGAAGGTGTACGACAACTACACGGCGTTCCAGAAGGACATCGTGCAGTGGTTCCAGTTCGCCGAGGGCGGCTTCGACCGCTTCATGGCTCGCCGGTTGCGCGGCTGATCCGTCGTCGCTCGGCCCGATGAAAGAAGGCCCCGCCGGACCGGCGGGGCCTTTTTCTTGTCTGCCGCGGCTCGTGCCCGCGCCTACCGGATCTTGGGCAGGCCCGGCGAATCGTCATCTTCCGGCGCGCGCGGGGCGGATGGGATTGATATGGGCCTGTCGGGCCTCGCCGCGATCGGCTTGTCCATGCCCGCCCAGATCAGGCTCGGCGCCGCGATCAGGACCGTGACAGCGATGAGCTGGATGACGACGTAGGGCACGGCGCCCCAGTAGATCTGTCCCGTCGTGATCGGCGCCGTTTCCTTGCCGGTGACCTTGTCGAAATAGGGTTTCTCGGGCGCCACGCTGCGCAGATAGAACAGCGCGAAGCCGAACGGCGGGTGCATGAACGACGTCTGCATGTTCACGCCCAACAGAACGCCGAACCAGATCATCGCGTATTTCTCGGCCATGCCGGGCGTGATGCCCAGGTATTCCGCGGCGACCGGCGAGAGCACCTTGAGCGCGGTCGGCGCCAGCAGCGGCACGATGATGAAGGCGAGCTCGAAGAAATCGAGGAAGAAGGCGAGCAGGAACACCATCAGATTGATGATGATGAGAAACCCGAGCCACCCGCCGGGCAGCTGCGTCAGCAGGTTCTCGACCCAGTGGTCACCTTTGGCGCCGTTGAAGGTCAGCGAGAAGCAGGTGGCGCCGATCAGGATGAAGATCACGAAGGCCGAGAGCTTCGCCGTCGTGTCCATTGCCTGACGGAGAAGCTTCAAGTTCAGCCGGCGGTTGATCAGGGCCAGGATCAGCGCGCCCGTCGCCCCCATGGCTCCGCCTTCAGTCGGGGTGGCGATGCCCATGAAGATCGTGCCGAGCACCAGGAAGATCAGCAGCAGCGGTGGTACCAGTGTGAAAGCGACCCGCTGGGCGAGCTTGAACCCCCTGAGCGTCCGCGCCTCCAGCGGCAGCGCCGGCGCGGCCCCGGGCTTGAACTGCGCGACGAGGAAGACCCAGAAGAAGTACATTCCGGCGAGCATGAGGCCTGGAAGGATCGCACCTTCGTACATGTCGCCGACCGAGCGCCCCATCTGATCAGCGAGCACGATGAGGACGAGGCTGGGCGGAATGATCTGGGCGAGTGTGCCCGAGGCGGCGATCGTTCCCGAAGCGAGGCGCCGGTCGTAGCCGTAGCGCAGCATGATCGGCAGCGAAATCAGGCCCATCGAGATCACCGACGCAGCGACCACGCCGGTGGTCGCGGCCAGCAGCGCGCCCACGAAGATCACGGCATAGGCGAGCCCGCCGCGCACGGGGCCGAAGAGCTGGCCGATCGTGTCGAGCAGGTCCTCCGCCATGCCGCTGCGCTCGAGGATCAGCCCCATGAAGGTGAAGAACGGGATCGCCAGCAGCGTGTCGTTGGCCATGATGCCGAGCACGCGGTTCGGTAGGGCCTGCAACAGGCCCGGCGGGAAAAGACCGATCTCGATGCCGATCAGCGCGAAGATGAGGCCGTTTGCGGCCAGCGAGAAGGCGACGGGAAATCCGATCAGCAGGAAGATCGCCAGGCATACGAACATGACCGGCGCATAATTGTGAGTCAGGAACTCGATCATGGCGCCGCCTCAGTTCGAGCCATGCGCAGTTGCCTTCTCGTTGGGGTCGGGAATGAGACCCCTCAAGAAGGCGAACCGCTTGACCAGTTCCGACAGGCCCTGGAGGCCCAGAAGCACGAAGCCGGCCGGGATCAGGAGCTTCACCGGCCAGCGTACGAGCCCGCCCGCCTGGTCGGATTCCTCCCAGCCGCTCGGATCGAAGAGGCCGGCAATGACGGCGCCGAAGCTCGGGGCAATCTCGCCGGTGGCCGCCTTGGTCACGGAGTTCGCGAACAGCGGCACCGACAGATAGAGGATCACGAGCGTCATCGGCAGCAGGAAGCAGGTGAAGCCGAAGATGTCGATCTTCGCGAGCCCGCGCCGCGAAAAGCGGCCGGAGATCACGTCGATCCGCACGTGCTCGTTCCGCAGCAGCGTATAGCCGGAGCAGAGCAGGAAGATCGCGGCGAACAGATACCACTGGATCTCGAGCCAGGCGTTGGAGCTGGTGTCGAACGTCTTGCGGATGACGGCGTTGGCGGTGCTGATCAGGACGGCCGCCAACACGAGCCAATAGACCGCGCGGCCGACGCGCTCGTTGAGCCGGTCGATGGCGCGGCTCACCGGCAGCAGCGCGCGCGCGAAGATGCCGATACAGACGACGAGCGCGAGCAGGGTGGCGGCGGCGACGAGCGCCCAATTATCGAACGACAACGGCTATCCTCCCAGTAGCGTCGGCCCGTCGTCCGGCTTATCCGCCGGCTTCCCCGCGCCGAGTCGATGTCGCGACGTCGTCCTGTCGGCGTCGTTTCGCAGTCGCGCCGTCGCACGGGCGAAACCTTGCAGCGGCGGGTTGCGGCGTCAACAGGCTTGTTGCCACGATTGCGTGGCTGCCGTCGCGACGGTCAGGGCATGACGGTCCAGCCGCGCGAGGTGAGGCCCTCGAGCGGGCTGAAATTGGCCTTGTAGGCCATCTTGCGGCTGCCGGAGATCCAGTAGCCGAGATAGAGATAGGGCAGGCCGGCCGCGCGCGTGCGCTCGACGAGGCGCATGATCATGTAGGTGCCGAGGCTGCGCTCCGATTGCGACGGCTCGAAGTAGCTGTAGACGGCGGAGAGCCCGTCGTGCAGTCGGTCCACGAGGCAGGCGCCGATCAGCTTGCCGGCGCCGTCGCGGTATTCGGCGATCAGCGTGTTGAGCGGGCTATCCTCCACCATGGCGACGTAGTCGGCATAGGTCATGCCGGCCATCTCGCCGTCGGCGTGGCGCGCCGAGAGGTAGCGGGCGAACAGCGCGTATTGCTCGGGCGTGGCCAGCCCCGGCACTTCGCATTCGCTCACATCGGCATTCGCGCGCGCGACGCGGAGCTGCGAGCGGCTCGGCTCGAACTGCCAGGCAACGACGCGCACCGGCACGCAGGCCTGACAGCCGGGGCAGGAGGGGCGGTAGGCGACGTTGTGCGAGCGGCGGAAGCCGGCCTGGGTCAGCGCGTCGTAGAGCTGCGACACTGCGGGCCCGGAAAGCTCGGTGAAGATGTTCTGCTCGGTGCGGCCCTGCAGATAGGGGCACGGGCGCGGCGGCATTCTGTAGAAGAAGCGCGGCAGCCGGGCCGTTTGCGTCGTCATTCCCGATCCTGTCCGACGTGGTTCCGGTACGATGGCGAGGCACACGCGCTCGAATGCCCGGCGATCGTGCCGCAACGGTTGCCCTCTCCCAAACCGCGCCGCAAAACCGCGTGCATTGTTAGCGTGGGGCAACCGCAACGCAAGGGTGAAAAGAGTGTTAACATCCGGGTTAACCCTCTTTTCGCGTGCCTCCTCCGCCGTTTACCGACCTTGTCAACCCGAGCTTAGGCCCGCTAGACCGCATCCGCCTTCACGCAGAGGGAGAAATTTCAATGCCCGACACCGGCACCGCCGCCGCCGCCCACACCCGCCCCGGCGAGGGTGCGACGCCGCTTTGGCTGCCGCGCGAGATCTTCGAAGCGGAACACGAGATGTTTCGCGCGACGGTCAAGCGCTTCGTCGCCGAAGAGATCCTGCCGCACTACGCCAAGTGGGAGGAGGCGGGCATCGCGCCGCGCGAGGTGTGGGCGAAAGCGGGCGCCGCCGGCCTGCTCGGCACCAGCATCCCGGCGGAATATGGCGGGGCCGAAGCCGGGTTCCTCTACGATTCGATCGTCATCGAGGAACTGGCGAACGCCGGCATCTCGGGGCCATCGTTCGATCTCCACTCCTACATCGTGGCGCCGTTCCTCATCAAATTCGGCACCGACGCGCAGAAGAAGCGCTGGCTGCCGGGCATGGCAGACGGCTCGATCATCGCCTCGGTGGCCATGACCGAGCCCGATTCGGGCAGCGATCTCCAGGCCGTGCGCACCAGCGCGGTGCGCTCGCGGGACGGCAACGGCGACCACTACGTCGTCAACGGCTCGAAGATCTTCATCACCAACGGCATCGTCGGCGATCTCTGCCTGCTCGTCGCCAAGACCGATCCCGCGAAAGGCGCGCGCGGCGTCTCGCTGCTGCTCGTCGACACGACCACGCCGGGCTACCAGAAGAGCAAGACCCTCAAGAAGATCGGCAACAAGGCGCAGGACACGGCCGTTCTCTATTTCGACGACATGAAGGTGGCGGTCGACAATCTGCTCGGCGGCGAGAACGAGGGCTGGCGCCTGTTGATGTCGGGCCTCGTGCAGGAGCGCCTCATCGTCGCCGTGCGCGCCGTCTCCACCTGCGAGACCGCGCTCGAGCAGACGATCGCCTACACGAAGGAGCGGAAGGCGTTCGGCCAGCGCGTGTTCGACTTCCAGAACACGCGCTTCACGCTCGCCGATCTCGTCACCGAGGTGCAAATCGCGCGGCATTTCATGGACCGCTGCATCAGGCTGCACGCCGAGGGCGCCTGCGACATGCGCACGGCCGCGATGGCCAAGCTCTCGACGACCGAACTGCAGCAGAAGGTGCTCGATGCCTGCCTCCAGCTCCACGGCGGCAATGGCTACATGTGGGAATACTGGATCGCCCGCGCCTGGGCCGACGCGCGCGTGACGCGCATCTACGCCGGCACGAACGAGATCATGAAGGAGCTGATCGGACGGACGCTGTAGCCGCTCAACCGGTCGGCGGCAAACGCTCGGGCTCGGCTTTGCGCCGTCGCGGGATGAGTCCCGTGAACACCTGCGTCAGGAGCTCGCGGCGCAGCGCGGCCACGCGCTGGTCGTCGGCGAACGGGATCGGGCGGCAGGCCTGCATCGTGGCGAGGCCGAGCCGCGTCATGCGCACGGCGGCGAACACGCCTTCGCCGAGCTTGCCGGCGATCATGCCGGTCGCGCGGATGCCGAGGCCGCTCATCACGTCGGTGACGATGTCGCTCGCGATGTCGGCCGTGCCGAAGCTCGCGCCGTCGAGCAGCGCGCGCTTCATCAGCCGCAGCGCGCCGAACGTGCCGGGGCGCAGGCCGTAGATCGTCGCCACCTCGCGGATCATGCGCAGCGCGCGTACCGTGCCGATCACGGCATCGAGCGCGCCCACCGGGCTCGCGGCCACGCCGAGCGCCGTGTCGCGCGCCGCGCGGGCGATGCGGGCGGCGGCCTGCTTGTCGAGCGGCGCCAGCACCTCGCGCGCGAACAGGTTCAGCACATCCGCGCCGTCATGGGTGTTGCGGAGCTGCGCCTGGAGGCGCACCGAGCTGTCGTGCGCGGCGATGTTGCCGCGCAGTGCGGGCAGGATCTGGTTCACCAGCGCGAGGCCCTCGGCGTGGCTCGCGCTGCCGCGCAGGCGCGCCGCCGAGTCGCGCACGCGGTCGGAGGTGCGCAGCGCGTAGAAGCGCCGCATCTCGTCGAAGATCCACACCACGCCGACTACGAGCGCCGCCGCCAGCAGCGCCGAGGCGGCGATCCCGGCGATGGTCGAGACGGCGAAGAGGCTCAGCAGGAACAGCACGGCGTCGTAGGCCAGCGCCGCGCCGAAGAAGGCGAGGATCAGCCACGCGAACCAGCGCCCGTAGCGCCGGCGCGTTGGCGGCGGCATCTCGACCGGCGGCGGTTCGACGACGATCGATTTCTCGATCGGGACCGAGGAGACGGACTCCAGGCTGTAGAGCCCGGGTTCGGGGCGGCCGGTCTCGCTCATGCCACCTTGTCTCCGATCAGGAATTGCAGCGCCTTGTCGAGGCCGAGATGCGGGAACGCGCGGTCCTTGAACGCCGAAAGGTCGGGCGGCTCGAACGGATAGTATTTGTAGCCGCGCTCGGGCCAGCGCGCCGGATCGGGCAGGGCCGGCGGCACGTCGCTCGGCACCAGGATCTGCTCCTCGGCGGCGCCGATCACGCGCCCGCGCAGCACCGGCACCTGCGCGGTGCCGAATGTTGCCAGCCGCTCCTCGGTCGAGACGATCGAGGCCACGCAGCCGATGAAGTAGTCGGTGCGGTCCTCGGTCGCGTGCTGATAGTCCTTGAGCTTCTTCATCACGCTCCAATCGACCGTCTCGCGCAGCAGGCTGCGCAAGGCCGGAAGCTGGCTGGCGGTGACGAGATCGGCCTTGGCGGCGGCGACCATCGCGCGGCCGATGCGCCGCCCGAGTAGCGGCTGCAAAAGCCGCCAGCCGCCGTAGCGGAAATGCTCGAGGATGCGCCCGAGCGCCTCGCGCATGCCGTGGAAGCTCTCCGGCCCGCGCGCCAGCGCGCCGAGCAGATCGACGAGCACGATCTGCCGGTCGAGGTTGCGCAGATGGTCGCGGTAGAACGGCTTCACGAGCGTCTCGACATAGCGTTCGTAGCGCTGCGCCAGCGCCGCCAAGACCGGGCCTGGGCCGAGATCCTCGGGCGGCAGCGGGAAGAACGCGCAGCCGCTCGCCTGCCACTCTTGATCGCTCCAGGTGAGGCCGCGGCCCGGCGTCAGCCACGCCCAGCCGAAGCGGTCTCCCTTGAGCGCGCGCATCAGCCGCCCATAGGCGCGCGCGCGTTCATCGATGGCTTCCGGCACGGCGCTGGTATCCTCGCACCAGGCGCGGCTCAGCGCGCGGGCCTCGGCGTTGCCGGCGTCGGCGAGGCGCCGCCATGTCGCGGCCGACCACGCGCGATAGTCCTGGCCGAGCAGCGGCAGGTCGACGAGCCATTCGCCCGGATAGTCGACGATGTCGATCGTGAGCGCGGCCTCGGGCGCCGCGTGGCGCAACAGCCCCTGCGGCGCGAACCGCAGCACGATGCGCACGCCGCTGAGCGCCGTCGTCGCCGCCGGCCATTCGGGCGCCGGCGCGGCCAACTGCGCCGCGTTTCGCTCGACCGGAAAGAGCGGCAGCCCCGGCAGCGGCGCGACCGCTGCGCCGACGATGTGTCCGCGGTTGGCGACGTCGAGGAACGCGAGCTCGTGCGGCGCGTGGCGCGCATGGATCAGCGCGTGGGCGAGGGCGGTGGTGAACACCGTCTTGCCGGCGCCGGAAAGCCCGGTCACGCCGAGCCGCACATGCGAGGATTGCGCCTTCTCGCCGGCGAAGCGGAGCGAGTCGCGCATCGCGCGAAGCGTCGCGCGCATCCAGCGTTGCGCCGTGGATTCGGTCATGGTTGCCCTTGCGGCGGCCGTTTCCGGCGTGGCTTGGCATCCTCGCGCACGCGACGGCAACGAGGCAAGCAGGTGTAGGACCATTTATTTCGTGCGATCTGCGAACAGCGAGCGCCTAATGGAGCGTTCGTGTTGACGGCACCGGTTGCAGGCCACGTTATTTCAACTGAAAGTGTAGACTTGACGTGCAAATTCTATAAGCGGAATAGGCAGCGCAAGCTTCTAGCGCATTCCCGTAGACTGACTGATGATCTCCGTCGGTTAAGTTTCGCGGATCTGATCCATGATCAACGAAAGAGTTGACGAGCTGTTCGGCCATTTTGCGTGGATTGCCGCATTCGGCGGCGGCTACTTGGCCATCACAGTTACCTTGATGATTGTGGGCATCGCCCTGAAGCGATTCCGCGCGGGCCTCCTTTTGTGTGGAGGCCTGCTCGCGATGTGGCCATTGGGTGAGATCGTCTACCTTGCGGTGCTGGACTTTGAATTGGGTCGCAAATGGTGCCGCTCGGCCATTTATGAACGTGTTCGCAGCCCGAAAGGGATAGTGATCGACTTGGAGAAAGGATGTTGGAACTGCACCACATACGCCGCGAGGTATGGTTTCGCTGAGTTGGTCGTATCCGCGAATTGGTCTCGCAAAGAAATGTCGAGGTACCGCATAGCCGAGCCGGGCATATACCGCCTTCGGCACGAAACCCGCGGTGATCCACGATGCGTCTTTAACGCGCGTGGCGCGATGTGCTGGGTTGTCGAGCCCGCTCAAAATGTGACCGCAGAAGTCAAGTTCTCGAAGCGCGAAGGGAGAGAATTTCGCGAAGGGCACGACATATCATTCATTGAGGCCAACTATGAGAGCGCGGACGGGCGCAAGCTTTACGGCCAGTACAGTTGGATTCGCTGGCACGACCCGCCCGAGACACCTTGGTTCTATTTCTTCTGGGACCGGCGCTTTTGGGCCCACTACAATCAAGACTACCGGGACATTTGCTGGAACGCCTCGTCGTTCCGACCGGATCCTGAAGCCGTATTTGTCGCGCAATAGTATGTCGCTTAGGGGCCGGCGCCCTTGGCGCGCATGCGGCCAGCGCAATGTGGCCGCCCATTCCAACCCCTTTGACCCGGTGGGCAGCATCCCCTATCTCATGCGGAACGAGGAGAGACCGCACCGCATGAGCATCGACACGAGAGATTTCCGGAGTGCCCTGGGGACCTTCGCGACCGGGGTGACGATCGTCACCACGATGTCGAAGGAGGGGACGCCGATCGGCCTCACCGCCAATTCCTTCACCAGCGTATCGCTCGATCCGCCGCTGGTGCTGTTCTGCCTCGACCGGCGCAGCTATTCGTTCGCGCATTTCGAGCAGGCGAGCCATTTCGCGGTGAACGTGCTCGCCTCCGGGCAGCAGGACATCTCCAACCACTTCGCGCGTCCGTCCGAGGACAAGTGGAAGGACATGACGATCGATTTCTGCGGCGTCGGCTGCCCGGCGTTCAAGGACGCGCTCGCGATCTTCGAGTGCGCGACGCACCGCATCCACGACGGCGGCGACCACATCATCGTCGTCGGCGAGGTGAAGTCGTTCACATACAAGCCGGACGGTACGCCGCTACTATACTACCGCGGCAAATACGGACGGCTCGGCGCCGTGGCCTGAGGGGATTCGCCCGCAGCCGCTGCCCGTCGCCGGAACTTCCTCACCCTCCAACCAGCCCTCGCCGCACCGAAGGAGTACGGCGATGGCGCATCTGCACGCGCTGCCAAAAGGACATGAGCTGCAAGGCTACCGCATCGAGCGCGTGCTCGGCGCGGGCGGCTTCGGCATCACCTATCTCGCGACCGAGACGATGATCGGCCGCGCGGTGGCCATCAAGGAATTCCTGCCGGGCTCGATCGCGGCGCGCGCGATCGACAGCGTCACCGTTCATCCGCTCGTTCCGGCCGATGCGGAGACGTTCCGCTGGGGCCTGAAGCGCTTCCGCAACGAGGCGCGCACGCTCGTCAGCTTCCATCATCCGAACATCGTCCAGGTCTATCGCTTCTTCGAGGCCAACGGGACGGCGTATCTCGTCATGGCCTACGAGAAGGGCGCGAGCCTTGCCGAAGTCCTGAAGGCGCAGCGCACGCTTTCCGCGGCGGAGATCTCCGCGCTGCTGCATCCGCTGCTCGACGGCCTCGCGCGCGTGCACGCCGCGGGCTTCCTGCATCGCGACATCAAGCCGGCCAACATCATCGTGCGCGAGGATGGCGGGCCGGCGCTGATCGATTTCGGCGCCGCGCGCCAGTCGTTCGGCGAGAAGTCGCAAAGCTCGCGCGCGATCGTTTCGCCCGGCTATGCGCCGTTCGAGCAATACACGAGCTCCACCGAGCAGGGGCCGTGGACCGATCTCTACGCGCTCGGCGCCACGCTCTATTGCTGCGTCACCGGCACGCGCCCGGTCGAGGCGCCGGACCGCGTCGCGGGCGCGCCGATGCGCCCCGCCGCGGAGATCGCGCGCGACCAATACGAGCCCGCGCTGCTGGAGGCGATCGACTGGGCGCTCGCGGTCAATCCCGAAGATCGCCCGCAGAGCGTGGAGGCCTGGCGCGCGACGCCGACCGCGCCGCGCATGGCCGATGCGACCGGCGAGCCGACCGCGCCGCCGCCGGTCGCGGTGGCGCCGCCACGCCCCGAGCGGCGCGCGACGCGGCGCGCGGTGCAGTTCGGCCTGCTCGCCGTGGGCGCGGCCGCGCTTCTGGGCGGCGGCTACGGACTAGTGCGCGCGCATGTCGCCGCCGAGCGGGCCAAGGCCGAGGAAGAGGGCCGCCGCCGCGCGAAGGAAGAAGAGGATCGCCGTCGCCGTCAGGAAGAGGCCGCGCGCGCCGAAAGCGATCGCCGCCGCCTCGAAGCCGCGCGGGCGAAAGCGGAAGAGGCCGCCGAAAAGGGCCACGACGCGCAGCGCCGGGCGCAGGCCGAGGCGCGCGCGGCGCTCGCCGCGAAGCAACAGGCGCTGTCGGCGCAGGAGTGCGGGCGCAAGGCCGCGTCTCGCGCCCGCAATGGTGCTTCCGGCCACTACGACGGGAAGCTCACCGACGGAACCCAATACGAAGGCCAGATCAATGCGCAGAAGCTCATCGAAGGCTGCGGCATCAAGATCATGGCCGACAAGCGCCGCTTCGAGGGCCAGATGAATGCCGGCAAAGTGCACGGCTATGTCGTGTTCATCGGCACCGACGGCTCGCGCTTCGAGGGCGCATACGCGCAGAACGACGTGAACGGCTACGGCGTCTATCGCTATCCCGAGGGCCACGAGCTTCAGGGCAAGTTCGTAGGCCTCATGGTCAACGGTCCCGGCATCTGGGTGCAGGCCAACGGCGCGCGCTTCGAGGGCGAGATGCGCCGCAGCCGCTGGTGGGGCTTCGGCGTCGTCCGTGAGCCGGGCGGCGAGACCTACGCCGGCGAGTTCATCGACGGCATGCGCCACGGCCTCGGCGTCGCCACCGCCGGTTCCGGCCAGAAGACCTTCGGCCGTTGGGAGAAGGGCGCCTACAAGGGAATCGAATAGCTGGCCGCCGCCGGCGCATCGCGCTTGCCGCGCCGGGATGCGGCGTTTACCCTTTCGCCACCGCTAGAGGTCGGCGCGGACAAGGAGCGCGATGGCGGACACGCATCTGAACGCGCTGCCCCAAGGCTATGAATTCCAAGGCTACCGCATCGAGCAGGAACTCGGCGCGGGCGGCTTCGGCATTACCTATCGCGCGACCGAGCTGCTGATCGGCCGGCAGGTGGCGATCAAGGAATACCTGCCGCCGGCGATCGCCGTGCGCGGGCGCGACTCGATTTCGGTGCATCCGATCGGCCCGCGCGACCGCGTGCCGTTCGATCTCGGCGTCAAGCGCTTCCGCAAGGAGGCGCAGGCGCTGGTCACGTTCCACCACCCGAACATCGTCGGGCTCTACCGCTTCTTCGAGGCGAACGGCACGGCCTATCTCGTGATGGCGTTCGAGGAGGGCATGAGCCTCGGCTCGATCCTGAAGCGGCACGGCCCGATCACCGAGGACGAGATCCGCGAGGTGCTCGATCCGCTGCTCGACGGCGTGGCGCTCGTCCACAAGTCCGGCTTCCTGCACCGCGATATCAAGCCCGACAATGTCGTGATCCGACGCGCCGACGGCTCGCCGGTGCTGATCGATTTCGGCGCGGCGCGCCAGACGGCGGGCGGCATCCACGAGATCACGCAGCCCGTCGTCTCCGCCGGCTATTCCCCGTTCGAGCAATACGCGAATGCCAGCCGGCAGGGCACCTACAGCGACATCTACGCGCTTGGCGCCACGGCCTATGCCTGCATCACGGGCCACCGGCCGACTGACGCCACCGATCGCCTCGCCGGCACGCGCATGATGAGCGCGGTGGACGCGGGGAAGGGCCGCTATAGCGAAACGCTGCTGCGCGCGATCGACCGTGCGCTCGCCGTGATGGCCGAAGAGCGTCCGCAATCGGTCGAGGAATGGCGCGCGATGCTCAAGGGAGAGATCGCGCTCGCGCCGCCGCCGGCGCGCCCGGTCGAGAGCCCGTCGGGTACGCCCGCCGCCGTTCAGCCGGCCGCCAATGCGCCCCGCAAGCCGGGCTGGCTGCGCGCACTCTCCATCGCGGCCGGGGTAATCGCGATCGCCGCCGTCGCGATCGGGCTTTACGAGCTCGTCCGCTCGAGCTGGGGCTAGGGGCCATGGCGCAGGATCATCTCTTCGCGCTGCCGCAGGGCTACGAGCTGGCCGGCTATCGCTTCGGCGAGGTGCTCGGCTCGGGCGGCTACGGCATCACCTATCGCGGCGAGGAGATGGCGCTTGGCCGCGCCGTCGCCATCAAGGAGTATCTGCCGAACACCTTCGCGCGCCGCTCGCAGGACGGCGTCACGGTCAAGGCGCGCGACGCCAAGCAGCAGGAGCTGTTCGGCTGGGGCCTCGAGCGGTTTCGCCAAGAGGCGGAGACGCTCGTTCAGCTCCAGCATCCCAACATCGTGCGCGTGCTGCGCTACTTCCCGGCCAATGGCACCGCCTACATCGTCATGGTCTACGAGAAGGGCACGAGCCTCGGCGAGCGGCTGCGCGACGGCGCCACGCTGCCCGAGACGGATCTCCGCAAGATCGTCGAGCCGCTGATGTCCGGCCTCGAGATCGTGCACAAAGCGCGCTTCCTGCATCGCGACATCAAGCCCGACAACATCTACCTGCGCGGCGACGGCTCGCCGGTTCTGCTCGATTTCGGCTCGGCGCGCCAGGCGCTCGGCGCGCGCACGCAGGCGATCACCTCGATCGTCTCGCCGGGCTATTCGCCGTTCGAGCAATACGGCAAGGCGGCCGGCGATCAGGGCCCGTGGACCGATATCTACGCGCTCGGCGCCACGCTCTACCGCTGCATCGCCGGCAAGCGGCCGCCGCCGGCGCTCGACCGCGTCGGCGGGAAATCGGCGATGGAGCCGGCCGCTGTGGTGGGGCAGGCCGATTACGATCCCGCGCTGCTGCGCGCGATCGACGGAGCGCTCGAGATGCGCGCCGAGGACCGCCCGCAGAGCATCGCCGATCTCCGCGCGCTGATGCGTGGCGAGTCGCGCGGCAAGGTGCAGGCCGTGCCGGTTGCCGTCGAGCCGGGCGCCACGCTGGTGGCCGGACCGGGTGCCAATGTCGGGATGCCGGTGCAGATCGAGCCGGGCGCCACGCTCGTCTCCGGCGGGCGGCCATCGGCGCCGCCGCGCGCTCCACCGGTGTCCGAGCGCGGCGCGCCGGTGCCGCGCGCGCCCGGGCCGAGCGTCGTCTCGAAGCTCACGCAGGTGAAGCCGGCCTATCTCGCGATCGGCGCGGGCGTCGGCTTCGTGCTGCTGATGAGCCTCGTGATCCTGCTCGTCGTGCTGCTCAAGGGCCGCTGAGCAGCGCCAGCGGCGCGCGCCGTCACCAGCCCTTCTTTTTGTATTCGGCGGCCAGCATCCGCAGGGCGGGGCCGAACGGATCGAGCAGCTTGACTTGGGCCACGGCCCTGTCGGCGTCCGCCCGGTTGCCCCGGTTGATCGCGTTCTGCGCGGCCGTGGCGAAGGGCTGCGCCTTCGTGAACGCATCGCGGCGCGCGTCGTTGAACCGCTGGCGGGCGGAGACCACCGCCGGATCGGCGCGGTTGATCGCCTCGGCCTTGACGAGTTCGGCATTCGCCGCAGGCCAATCCTTCCGCGCGATCGCGGCATTCGCCGCCGCGAGCAGCGGCGCGATGGGGCCCTGCGCGGGACCGGCGGTCTTGCCAGCGGCGATGGCGGCTTTCAGCTTCCGGACATCGGCTTGCACCGTCGGGTTGGTCGGATCGGCGCGCAGGGCGTCGTCGGCCGCCTTTTCGGCAGCCGGCCAGTTCCGGGCCCGGCCCGCGGCATTGGCGTCGGCGATGAACTTCTGCGCCTCAGCGAAAGCAGCGCGGCGCGCGTCGTTGAACCGCTGGCGGGCGGCGATCACCGCCGGATCGGCGCGGTTGATCGCCTCGGCCTTGACGAGTTCGGCATTCGCCGCAGGCCAATCCTTCCGCGCGATCGCGGCATTCGCCGCCGCGAGCAGCGGCGCGATGGGGCCCGGCGCGGGACCGGCGGTCTTGCCGGCGGCGATGGCGGCTTTCAGCCTCCGCACATCGGCTTGCACCGTGGGGTTCAGCGGGTCGGCGGCTTCGGCATCGGCCACGGCCTTCTCGGCCTTCGGCCAATCCTTGGCTTTCACCGCAGCGTCGGCATCAGCGATGAAGCGCCTGGCCGTCCGCAGCGCGTCGGTCCGCTTGTCGTCGAGATTCTTGCGGGCGGCGACGACCGCCGGATCGGTGCGATTGATCGCCTCGGCCTTGACGATCTCGCGATTCGCGGCCGCCCAATCCTTCTTGGCGATGGCGGCATTGGCCGCCGCGAGCAGCGGCGCGATGGGGCCCGGCGCGGGACCGGCGGTCTTGCCGGCGGCGATGGCGGCTTTCAGTCTCCGCACGTCGGCTTGTACCGCGGGATTGAGCGGGTCGGCGGCTTCCGCGTCGGCCACGGCCTTCTCGGCCTTCGGCCAGTCCTTGGCACGTACTGCCGCATCGGCATCGGCGATGAAGCGCCGGGCCGTCCGTAGCGCGTCGGTGCGCTTGTCGTCGAGATTCTTGCGCGCGGCGACGACCGCCGGATCGGTGCGATTGATCGCCTCCGCCCGCACGATCAGCCGGTTGGCCTCGGCCCAATCCTTCTTCGCGATGGCGGCATCGGCATCGGCGAGCAGCTTCGCGATCGGCCCTGGAACCGCCGTCCTGCCGGCGGCGATTGCGGCTTTCAGCCTCCGCACATCGGATTGCACCGTGGGATTCAGCGGGTCGGCGGCCTCGGCGTCGGCCACGGCCTTCTCGGCCTTCGGCCAGTCCTTGGCACGTACTGCCGCATCGGCATCGGCGATGAAGCGCCGGGCCGTCCGTAGCGCGTCGGTGCGCTTGTCGTCGAGATTCTTGCGCGCGGCGACGACCGCCGGATCGGTGCGATTGATCGCCTCCGCCCGCACGATCAGCCGGTTGGCCTCGGCCCAATCCTTCTTCGCGATGGCGGCATCGGCATCGGCGAGCAGCTTCGCGATCGGCCCTGGAACCGCCGTCCTGCCGGCGGCGATTGCGGCTTTCAGTCTCCGCACGTCGGCTTGCACCGTCGGATTCAGCGGGTCGGCGGCCTCGGCGTCGGCCACGGCCTTGTCGGCCTTCGGCCAATCCTTGGCTTTGATCGCAGCGTCGGCATCGGCGATGAAGCGCCGCGCCGTCCGCAGCGCGTCGAGGCGCCTGCCGTCGAGACTCAAGCGCGCGGCGGCGACCGCCGGATCGGCGCGGTTGATCGTTTCGGCCTGGACGATCAGGCGGTTGGCCTCGATCCAGTCCTTCCGCGCCATGGCGGCATCTGCTTGGGCGATCAGTCGCGCGATCTGTGTCGGGCCCGGGCCCGGCGGCGGCGGCGGAGTCGCGGCCTTGGCCCGATCGATGCGGCGACGGAGATCCGCCCAGCCCGGATGCCCCGGATGGCGGCGCGTCGCGAAGTCGAGCATGCGCTCGGCGCGGACGATGTTGCCGCGCGCGAGAAGCGCCTCGATGTCGCTCGTGTTCTGGCGGATGTCGTCGGCACGCTCCTCGGCCTCGATGCGCAGGCGCGCCAGTTCGGCGCGCGCGGCGCGGATCGAGGGCAGGGCCATGACCAGCCCTTCGGCCGCGTTGAGCTGGCGTTCCGCCTCGCCGAATTGCTCGCGGCCCATCGCGCGGCGCGCCTCGGCCACCATCTGCTCGGCGCGGCGGACGCGGCCCTGCCACTCGGCCTGGCCGCGCATGAGATCCACCTGCCGGTCGAAATTCAGGAACTGGGGATCGTTGGGGAAGCGCTGCAGGGCTTCGGCGATCAGGCCGTCGGCTTCCCACAGGCGGAAAGAGTCGATGGCCCGCTGGATCGCGGCCACGAGCTGCCCGCGCTCGCGCATGCGCTGGAAGCGCTCGGAGCGAAGGCGCGAAATGTCGGCGCGCGCCTGGGCGATCTCCGGCAGGCCGGGCGCCAGACGCGCGGCCTCATCGAGCGTGGATTCGGCGGCGCGAAAATCGCCGGCATCGGCAAAGCGCCGCGCATCCGTCACCAGCCGCCGCGCCTGGGTGATGCGCGAGCGGCTGTCGCGCTCGGCGCGGAGCTGGGTCAGGCGCTGCGTGAACTGCGCCCATTGCGGCTGCTGCGGAAAGCGCGAGCGGCCCTCGGCGATCAGGCGGTCCGCCTCGGCCCAGTTGCCGCGGCGGATCGCGTCTTCCACGGCCGCGATCATTGCCTGGGGGTCGGTCTCGGACGGCTCGGAAGCCGGCGCGGCGACGTCGGGGAACACCATCGTGGTCGGCGTGCAATCGAAGCGGTCTTCGCCGGGGCCTTCGACGGCGCCGCAGCCGAAGACGGTGCCGTTGCGCTCGCGCAACCAGACGCGGCTGCGCCCCTCCATCGGCGCGATGCCAAGGAAGGCGAGGTCGAAACGGTTGTCGCGGGTGAACGCCTGCTCGGTGCAGTTCCGGTCCGTGCACCACATGAGGCGCGAGCGTTCCGGCGCGTCGGCGGGTCGCACGAGGATCGCGGCGCGGCTCTGCAAGCGGAGCTGAAGCATCAGCGAATGCGTGCCGAGAAACGCGAAATCACCCGGCGGCAGTTCCGACGACGCGCAGGCGTCGGCCACGCAGCGGAACGCGCGCTGCCGTCCGGCCGCGAAATCGGGGTGGCGCAGGGCGAGGTAATATGTGCCCCCGGAGAAGCCGAGCGGCGCGATCTCGGCTGCGGTGATCTGCCCAGCGGCCACGCCCTCGAAGCGGATCTGGACGCAGCCTCGGTCCGCCATGCAGATCCAGGGAACGCCCGCGGCGCGCAGCGCCCATTGGCCCGCGTCGGGATTGATCACCAGCGAGCCGTCGGCGGGGGGCGCGGAAGACTGCGCCATGACGGACGATGCTCCGGCGAGCGCGGCAAAGGCGGCGGCGAGGCATGTGAGCAAGCGCATCGTGAATCCAATCTGGGCTGAAAGCTGTCGGGCCGCGATTTGTTCCGGCCGAAGCGCAGCCGGATGGGTACTCATACGGAGCGGGGCGCGCGAACGCGCCCCGCTTCGAAACTCAGGACGAGACTTGCACGGTCCGCGTCTTGATCGGCTGCGGACGACGCGCGTTGACCGGATAGAGCCGCGCGAACTTCGCGATGTCCGCGGCGTGGACCGCGATCGGTTGCGCCAGCACCATCCACGTGACGTCCTGCTCGCAGGTCGGCGTCGGCGTCGTCAACGAACCGGGGTAAGTGTAGTAGCGCAGCGATGAAGGCATCATCGCTCGCGGATTGATGCCCTGCGGCGCATTCACCGTCTTGTCCTTCGGCGGCATGGCGGAGGCGAGTCTGGTGAAGGTCGTATTCTGCGCGCCGGCGCCGATGAGCGCGCCGATGACGCCGCGTCCGCCGCCCTGGCGCGCATGGACGAAATGCACTTCCATCGCGAAGGACTGTCCGTTGATCCGATGCTCGCTCGGATGATGGAAGTGGAACTGCTGGAGCGTGTACGTCTCGTTGCCGCGCCGCATCGTGCCGCCGCAATTGACCTGCACGGTGTGGCCGTTGTTCACGATCGTGCTGGCCTGCGGCGCCCAGGCGATGTGGATCGCCGGCAGGGCCGCTTGCCGCGCGCCGCGGATGTCGATCGGCGACTGGCGGTCGCCGGTGGCGCAAACGCCGCCCCAGCTCTGGTTCGAATAGTTCCAGTGGTGCCCTTCCTCGGCGAAGGCACGGCCGCTGGCGCAGATCGGGCACAGCGCCAGTCCGGCGAATGCCTTGAGCAGTTGACGTCGTTCCATGAATTACCCCCGTCGAGCGCATGCTCGCGCTCATGTTTGATGGCGCTTCGGCTCGGACGGCGGATTGCCCCAGGCACACGATCACACACGCCGCGAACGGCGTGGGATCGATGCGGATCGTCAAGTTCCCCGGAAGTGCCCCGAATCGTTTGGCTTCTTCTTGTCGGCGTCTTCTTCGAACTGAGCGCCCTTTGCCCCGAGCTTTAACCAGGATCACCTATAGGCCTTCGCCGGATTGATGTACATTCGAAAATTGTGAAATGATTCCGCGCAGTCGGTTTCCCCAGCGGGGGCGGGGGGAGGAGTGGTTTTGGCGCGCGCGGGCGTGATATTGTGAAGGCGAGTGTCGCGAGGAGCCCGCCCATGCAGCGCTTCTTCATCGAGCAGATGGCCATGTATTCCGCCTATCATCGCGATGGGCGCAACAAGGCCACGCATTTCGTCGGCGTGCCGGCGATCGCCGTGTCGCTGCTGATCCCGATGGCGATGCTGAGTTTCGTCCAATTCGACGGCTATGCGATCACGCTCGCCACCTTGTTCGCCGTTGCGGTGATGATCTACTGGATCGTGCTCGATCCGCCGTTCGGCGTCGTCACCGCCGCGATTTTCGTACCCGGCGTCTGGTTCGCCGATTGGCTGGCGCAGCACGGCAACGGCACCGCCTGGGCCGCGTTCGGCATCCTGTTCGTCGGCGGCTGGATCATCCAGCTCGTCGGCCACGCGTTCGAGGGCCGTAAGCCGGCGCTGGCCGACAATCTTCTCCAGGCGCTGATCGCGCCGGTGTTCCTGGTCGCCGAGGTCGCGTTCGCGTTCGGCATGCGGAAGCCGCTGCACGACGCGATGATGCGGCGCATGCCCGCCTATCTGCCGAACGGCGGCGCCGCGGCTGCGGCGGAGTGATCGGCGCCCGTACTCCATATCGATGAGGACCAGCATGAAACTGCGTGCTTTCGCGCCGATGGCGCTTGCAGCCATCGCGCTTCTGGCTTCGCCGGCCGCGGCGCAAACCCAGGCCGGGAATGCGCTGCGCGAGTGGGGCATGCTCGGCTGGTGGTCGCTGAATTGTGCCCAACCCGTGTCACAGAACAATTTCTACTACGGGTACGTTATCGATGCCGACGGCCGCGCCTGGCACGAACGCGATTTCGGCGGAGCGAACCCGAACGACCGCAGCGAAGTCACCGCCGCCGCGATCAAGGACGACGGCACGATCTCCGTCACCGTGAACTTCACCTCGATCAACTCGGTGCGCACGATCGTGTTCGCGCGCGAGGGGAATCGCATGCGCGCGATGTACAATCGCGGCGCGAGCGGCGACGTCACGGTCGAGAACGGCCTCTTCAAGCACAATGGCCGGCCGACGCCGTGGCAGTTCAAATGCCGCGAGGCGTCCTAGTCGCGCCAGACTTCGCGCGCGACCTCGACGATGCGGGCCAGCTTGGCGCGCTGATCGGCCGGCGTCACCGGATTGCCCTTGATCGAGCTCGCGAAGCCGCATTGCGGGCTGAGCGCGAGCTGCTCGATCGGGGCATAACGCGCGGCCTCCTCGATGCGGCGCTTCAGCTCGTCCGCCGTTTCGAGTTTCGGCGTCTTGGTCGAGACGAGGCCGAGCACGGCGAGCTTGCCCTTCGGCAGCAGCTTCAGCGGCGCGAACGAGCCGGCGCGCGCCGTGTCGTATTCCAGGAAGAAGCCGTGCACGTTCACGCGGTTGAAGAGCACGTCGGCAACGGGGTCGTAGCCGCCCTGCGCCGACCAGCCGCCTTCGCGGTTGCCGCGGCACTGATGCATCGTGACGGTGACGTCCGCGGGCAGGCCCACGAGCACGTCGTTGATGCGCTGCGCGTACTCGACGAGCAGCTTGTCCGGATCATTGCCGAACGACTTCACCGTTTCGCGATATTTCGGATCGCAGAGGAACGCGATGCTCGTATCGTCGAGCTGGATGTAGCGCGCGCCGCCCGCGACGAGCGCGGCCAGCTCCTGGCGATAGGCGGCGGTGAGGTCGTGCCAGAACGCGTCGATGTCCTTGTAGTGGCCTTCGAGAATCCCCTTGTCGCCGCCGCCATAGATATGGACGAGGATCGGCGCCGGGATCGTGACCTTGGGCACCGCCTTGGTGTGCGCTTTCAGGAACTGGTGGGCGCGCACGATCGGGCTCGGCCTCCAGCGGATCGGCGCGTTGATCCAGAGGCGCGAGAACGGCTGCTCCTTGCCCTCGGGCGTGTGCCAGGTGAACGCCACCGTGCCGGTGCGGTGCGCCGAGATGCCCTCCCAGTTCAGCAGCAGCTCGAGCCACCAGCTCCGGCGGCGGAACTCGCCGTCGGTTACGGCGGCGAGGCCGAGGCCTTCCTGCATCGCGACGGCGTCGCAAATGCAGCGGTCTTCCACCGCGCGCAGCTCGGCATTGTCGTGCGGCCCGAGATGCTGGTCCGGCGTCTGCGGGCCGAGGAAGCGCTCGCGCGCCTGCTTCAATTCTTCGGGGCGCAGCAGGCTTCCCACCTGATCGGCGCGAAACGGCGGGCGGCCATTGACCGTCGTGCTCATCGCTTCCTCCAGCGGCGCGTTGCTGCGCCTTCCGGCCGTCTTATGGCGCTGGAGCGGGCGAGGCAATCGCGGCGTGGCGCAACGGCGCCGCGCGCGCAGCACATTGACCGTGGGCGCAATCCCAAGCACGGTTACGCGGCGGTGCCCATACGCGTCGCTTCGACGAAGCCTTCTGTCGCATCGTCGAGCGAGCGGCCGCGGCGGCCGGCCGGCGGATGCACGAAAAGCTGCTTCGGATCGATGCGTGCCTGGGCCGGCGGCGGCGGCGTCATCGTGTAGGCAGCCGGACGCGCGTGGTCCGCGATCAGCAGGTCGGCGTTGTACACTTTGTTGAAGCGCCACAGCATCTTGAAGAAGTTGGTCTGGCCCTTCGCCAGCAGCGTCGCGGTCAGCGCGCCGGCGTCGCGCAGCGCCTTCCAGCCGAGATGCTTCTTCGCCATCACCTGCTGCGTATAGACGAGCTCGCGATAGAAGCGGTCGAGCGGCAGCTTGGTGGGCAGCACAGCGTGCTGGATGTCGAACAGGCGGTAGTCGTGCGTCGTGAGCGGGCGCGGCTCGGTGCGCCAGATCTCGGTGCCGGGGTAGGGCGTCGCCACACTGATGTTGACGATTTCCGGAACGTCGAGCGCCCATTCGCGAACCACGCGAAAGCGGTCTTCATCCCAATCCGGGTCGGCGATGAGATTGATGGCCACCGTCAGTCCGAGCGAGCGGGCATATTCGAGCGCCTCGAAGTTTCCGCCGAGCGAGGCGCGCTTCCGGTGCTTCTTGAGGCCCTCCTCGTCGATCGCCTCGATGCCGAGGAAAAGATATTCGACGCCGAGCTTGCGCCACAGCGCGAACACCTCCTTGTTCCGCAGCAGAACGTCGCCGCGCGTCTCGAGATAGTACTTCTTCTTGATGCCGCGCCGCGCGATCGCCTCGGCGAGCGCCATCCCGTGCGCGGACTGGATGAATGCCACGTCGTCGACGATGAAGATGCCGGGCTCGCGGATATGCGCGAGCTCGTCTACCGCGGCGTCGACGCCCATCGTGCGATAGGAGCGGCCGTAGAACGTCCACGCGCTGCAGAAATTGCAGTCCCACGGGCAGCCGCGCGAGAATTCGATCGAGGCGGCGGGATCGAGCGAGCCGATGAAGTATTTCCGCCGGTGGCGCACGAGGTCGCGCGCGGGGCGGAACGCATCGAGATCGTGCACGAAGCGCGGCGGCGGCCCGTTGCCCTCGGTGCTGACCGCGCCGGCAACCTTGGCGACCGCGTGGCGGTCGTGCTCGGCAGCGGCGAGCAGATCGGCCACGACGGCTTCGCCTTCGCCGCGCAGCACGCAATCGATGGCGCCCTCGCCATGGCGCAGGAAATCCTCGGCGATGAACGAGGCGCTGTGGCCGCCGACGAAGACGAAGCAACCCGGCAGCCGCGCCTTCGTCGCCTTGGCGAGATCGACGATCTCGGGAACATTGGCGAGGTAGTTGCACGAGAACGCGACCGCCTCGGGACGCCAATCGTCAAGCAGCCGGAAATAGTCCTTGTGGCTCTCGACCTGCAGGTCGATGAGGCGCACGTCGTGCCCGGCCTTGCGCGCGGCGCCGGCGACGATCTCCAGCCCCAGCGGCTCGAGCCGGAGGAATATCTTCGTGTACATCAGCGGGCCGGGATGAACGGCGAGGAAGCGCATGGCGAATCCCCCTTGTTGCCGTGATCATCAACGATCCGGAGCGTACTTCGTCCCTGTGACGGAAAATTGGCGTAGGAAAGCGCTTCAGGCCGCCGCGAGCGCCTCTTCGAGGTCGGCCATGAGGTCGTTCACGTCCTCGATGCCGACCGAAAGCCGCACGAGACCGTCGCCGATGCCGAGCTGCGCGCGCACCTCGGGCGGCACCGAGGCGTGGGTCATGATCGCCGGGTGCTCGATCAGGCTCTCGACGCCGCCGAGCGACTCGGCCAGCGCGAAAAGCTGCGTGCGTTCGAGGAAGCGCTTGGCCGCGCCGAGCCCGCCCTTGAGCTCCGCCGAGATCATGCCGCCGAAGCCGGGCATCTGGCGCCTGGCCAGCGCGTGCTGCGGGTGGCTGGGAAGGCCGGGATAGAACACGCGCGCGACCTTCGGCTGCTTCTCGAGCCACGCCGCGATCTTGAGCGCGCTCTGGCAATGGCGCTCCATGCGGATCGCCAGCGTCTTCAGGCCGCGCAGCGCCAGGAACGAATCGAACGGGCCGGCCACGGCGCCGATCGAGTTCTGTAGGAAGGCCAGCTTCTCGCGCAGCGCCTCGTTCGGCCCGACCGCGAGCACGCCGTTCACGACGTCGGAATGGCCGTTGAGATACTTCGTCGCCGAATGCATGACGACGTCAATGCCGAGCTCGAGCGGCCGCTGCACATAGGGCGAGGCAAAGGTGTTGTCGACGACGGTCGTGATGCCGCGCGCGCGGCCGATCTTGGCGACCTCGGCGATGTCGACGAGGCGCAGCAGCGGATTGGTCGGCGTCTCCACCCAGATCAGCTTCGTCTTCGCCGTGAGCGCGGCCTCGAGCGCGCCGGGCTTCGAAAGATCGGCGTAGGTGAAATCGAGGCCCGCGCTGCGCCGGCGCACGCGCTCGAACAGGCGCCGCGTGCCGCCGTAGAGATCGTCCATCGCGACGACGTGGCTGCCCGAATCGAGCGTTTCGAGCATTGTCGCCGTCGCCGCCATGCCGGACGCGAAGGCGAAGGCGTGCGCGCCGTTTTCGAGGCTCGCCACGCAGCGCTCATAGGCGAAGCGCGTCGGGTTCTGCGTGCGCGAATACTCGAAGCCCTTGTGGACGCCGGGCGATTCCTGGACGTAGGTCGAGGTCGCGTAGATCGGCATCATGATTGCGCCGGTCGTGGGATCGGGCTCCTGCCCGCCGTGAATGGCGCGCGTGGCGAAGGCGAGGTTATCGGTTTTCTTGATCATGTCGGTTCCACGTTTCTCTCACGGTCGTCCCCGCGAAAGCGGGGACGACAAGGCTTGAAGAGCTTACCGCACCTGCCGCCGAAGATGATTGAGCAGGTCGATGCGGGTGATGAGGCCGAGGAACCTGTCGCCGTCCATGACGATCGCGACGTGATCCTTGGCGAAGACCGGGAACAGCGAATCGATCGGCGCCGAGGGCGAGAGCGTCTCGATGCGCGCGTTCATGCTGCCGCGCACCGGCTCGCGGAAACGGTGATGGCCGCGCGTGACCGCGAGCAGAAGATCGGATTCGTCGAGGATGCCGACGACGCGTTCGTTGTCGATCACCGGAAGCTGCGAGACGTCGTACATCTTCATGCGCGTGAGCGCGGTGGCCAGCGGCTCGTCGGGGCCGACCGTGACGACGGCGCGCTCGGCGTAGCGGCGCGCGATGAGGTCGGAGAGATCGCCCTTCTTCGGACGCTCGATGAAGCCCTGATCGACCATCCAGAAATCGTTGTACATCTTCGAGAGGTACTTGTTCCCGCTGTCGGCGACGAGCGTCGCCACGCGCTCGGGCTTCGTGCGCGAACGGCAATAGCGCAGCGCGGCGGCAATCAAGGTGCCGCTCGACGAGCCGGCGAGAATGCCCTCGCGGCGCAGCACCGTGCGCGCGGTCTCGAATGCTTCGGCGTCGGGAATCGCGTAAGCGTCGGAGACGTGCGAGAGGTCGCACACCGGCGGGATGAAATCCTCGCCGATGCCTTCCACTGCCCAGCTTCCCACCTCGCGCTTCACCTCGCCGGTCTTGACGTAATGCACGACGATGGAGCCTTCGGGATCGGCGACGATCATCTTCGTCTTGGGCGAGACGCGCTTGAAGTAGCGCGCGAGGCCGGTGATCGTGCCGCCGGAGCCGACGCCGGCGACGACCGCGTCCACGTCGCGGTCCATCTGCGCGAAGATCTCCGGCCCCGTCGTCGTCTCGTGCGCGAGCGGGTTGGCGGGGTTGCCGAACTGGTCGGCATACCAGGCGCCGGGAATCTCGCGCGCGAGACGCGCGGCCACGTCCTGGTAGTAGTCGGGGTGGCCCTTGCCGACGTCGGAGCGCGTCATGCGCACCTCGGCGCCGAGTGCCCTCACATGCTGCACCTTCTCCTGGCTCATCTTGTCGGGGATCACGAGCAGCAGGCGGTAGCCCTTCTGGCCGGCGACGAGCGCGAGGCCGAGGCCGGTGTTGCCCGCGGTCGCCTCGACGATCGTCCCGCCCGGCTTGATCTTCCCCTCGCGCTCGGCGGCCTCGATCATCGAAAGCCCGATGCGGTCCTTGATCGAGCCCGCCGGGTTCTGGTTCTCGAGCTTCAGGAACAGCCGGCAGGGGCCGGCGTCGAGCTTCGTCGCCTCGATCATCGGCGTGTTGCCGATCATCGCGAGCACCGAGCGGGCAGGCGGAGCCGGCGTGGCGGCGGGGGCGCTGGTCATGGCCGACAAGATAGACGGCGGCGCGGAAAAGGCGAGGCCGCCCGCGGCAGCCTCGGGCGGGCGCCGCGCTACTTCTCCCAGGAGCAGCAGCCTTCGTAGATGCCTTCGGGCGTGATGTAGACCGCGTCGTAGGCGTAGTCCTTCTCCGACATGCCGTCGGTGCAGCTGTCGTAGTTGCGCTTGACGACGAGCGTCACCGCCAGGCCGTCCCTGGCGCGCTTGGTCTGGTAGACGCGCAATTGATCCGGCAGCCGGGCGATCGAATTGCGCGGCTTCACGAGCACGAGATCGGTGCGCTTCTCGTCGTGATCCGTGAACCACATGGCCGTGGCCGTGACGGTGAGGCCCCAGAACGGCTCGGTGCCCGCGCATTTCAACGAAGTTGCCTGCTGGGCGGCGGCGGCCGAGGCCGACATCAGCAGGGCGACGACGGCGGCGTTGATCGACTTCATGTCAGCGTTCCTTCCTGGTCAGCGCATGATCTCGGTGGGCGCCAGCGCGATCCCTGGCACGACCGCCACGAGCGCCGCCAGCGCGACGAAGGTGCCGGCCGCCACGAGCGCGCCCGGCAGCGTGAGCCCCGATGCGCCGGCCGCGTCCCGGCGGCGTCCGGCGCGCGCGACCATGGCGCCGAGCGCGAGCAGGATCATGATCGACACCGCATGCAGCGCTTCGACGCCCAAAGGATGCAGCATCGACATGACGACAGGCAGTGCGAGCGCCAGCACCAGCACCGGGGTGAGGATGAAGCTTGCCGCAAAGAAAGCCGCGCCGCCGGCCAGCAGAAGCGTGAGAGGCGCGACCGTGACGCCCGGCGCCGTGGTGAGGCCGGCCAGAGCCAGGACCGTGGCGGCCAGCGCACCGGCCGCGAGCGCAGCCACGACCGATGCGGTTTCCGACGCCATGTGCCGGAGGATCGCGCCCAGCGGCTGGCGCAGCACGAACGTGCGTAAGACCAGCGCGATGGGTAGGCCGAAGATGGCGATCAGGGCCAGCGCTTCGGTGGGCGTGACCAAGCCGGTGCCGATCAGCAGCATGGCGCCCATCGCCAGCGCGATGCCGGCCAGCCACGGCGTCACCGCTTGCGCTGGCACGAACGCATACAGGATGGCGATCGCCGCGGCGGCCGCGAGCAGCGGCAGCAGCACCGCGGCGAAGATCATGCCGATCGAGAGTTCGGCCATAAGCCCGCAGACCACGACCAACGCCACGGGCGCCGCCGCCGCAGCCGCCGAATCGGACGTGCGCGCCCCGCCGATCGCCGCGCCCAGCGCGCAGGCCAGCGGCAGCGCGAGGAAGACGAAGCTCTCGAACGTGCCCGTTGCGGCCCGCAACGCGATCACGAGGCCCGCATTGGCCGACGGCGCAACAGCCAGCGCGGCGGCGAACGCCGCGAGCAATACGACGACGCCGACCAGCGCGCCTGGGCTCAGCGCCAGCGCCGAGCGCAGCGGCGGCTCGCCGATGCGCGCGAACGGCGCCGCGAGCGCGGCCGGCAGCGCGAGCAGCGACACCGCGGCGAAGGCGAGGCCGCCATAGCGCGTTGCGGGATCGAACAAGTCCGGCCCGAGCAGCGATGCGCCGCCGGTACGCGCGACGGTTTCCGCGAAGAGCCAGAGCGTGGCGGCCAGCGCGAGAAGAAGGAGCAGCGCGCCGGCGAACGTCGCGAGAGCTGCGGCCATTCCCCCGGTGTCGTTTCCGCGGTGGCCGGCGATCGAAGGCGGCATGGTTCCCTCCCTGCCGCGCCATCTTGCCATCGGCCGCGCGCCGGCGCCACGCGGCGCTACTTCTGCTTGCCCATCACCGCATCGGGCAGCCAGGTCGCGATCTCGGGGAAGATGCTCAAGACGACCATGGCGATGACCATCGCGATCATGAACGGAAACGCGCCCCGGAGGATCGTGCCGAGGCGGATGTTGGGCGCGATGCCGTTGATGACGTAGAGGTTCAGGCCCACCGGCGGCGTGATGAGCCCGAGCTCCATGTTGATCGTGAGGATCACGCCGAACCAGATCGGATCGAAGCCGAGCTTCAACAGGATCGGCAACAGGATCGGCGTCGTCATCAGGATGATGGCGGCCGGCGGCAGAAAGCAGCCGAGCACCAGCAGGAACACGTTGATCCACACCATCAGCAGCCAGCGGTTCATATCCAGGCCGCTGATCCACTCCGCGATCGACTGCGTGATGCGGAGGTCCGACATCATGTAGCCGAACAGGATCGCGGTGCCGATGATGAGCAGGATCATCACCGATTCGCGCGTCGTGTCGCGGAAGATTCGCCAGAGCTCGGAGAGGCGCCACATGCGGTAGATGAGGACGACGAAGACGAGACAGAGCAGGCCGCCGACGCCGGCCGCTTCCGACGCGGTCGCGTGCCCGCCATACATCGCGTAGACGACGCCGAAGATGATGAGCAGGAACGGCACGATGCGCGGCAAGGCGCCGAAGCGGTCGCGCCAGCGCACGACCATCGCCTGCCGGTAGGCGCGCCCGTCGCCGCGCACGTAGCAGAGGATCATCGCCCATATGATGAAGAACCCGGTGAGCATGATTCCGGGAATCACGCCGGCGAGGAACAGGCGGCCGATCGAGGTTTCGCTCGCGATGCCGTAGAGGATCATCGTGAGCGAGGGCGGAATCAGGATGCCGAGCGTGCCGCCGGCCGCGATCGCGCCGGCCGCGAGATCGTCGCCGTAGCCGCGCTTCTGCATCTCGGGGATGCCCATCTTGCCGATGGCGGCGCAGGTGGCGGGCGATGAGCCGGTGAGCGCCGCGAACAGCGCGCAGGCGCCGATGTTCGAGACGACGAGCGAGCCCGGCATGCGGTTGAGCCACTTCGACAGCGCCTCGTAGAGATCGCTGCCGGCGCGCGAGCAGGCCACCGCCGCGCCCATCAGCACGAACATCGGAATCGAGACGAGCGTGAAGTCCTCGAGGCCCTTGAACAGCTTCTCGGGCAGGAACAGGATTCCGTCGAAGCCGCGGAAGACGAACAGCACGCCCATCGCGACGAGGCCGAGGCCGAACGCGATCGGGATGCCCGAGAACAGCACGACGAGCGTGATGAGGCTGATGATGAGGCCGAGCGTGAGCGGGTTCATCGCCTACACCCCGTGCCCGCTGGCCTTGGCCTCGATCGAGGCCTCGGCCGCGGCCGGCCCGAACGGCACGGCGCGCCCGGTGGCGAGGCACCAGATGTCGGCCACGTATTGCAGCACGAGCAGACCGAAGCCGATCGGCAGCGAGAGGTAGGGGATCCAGAGCTTCGGCGCCCAGACCGAGTTCTTGACCTCGCCGCTCTCCCAGACGTCCCACCACCATTCGAAGCTGTACCAGAGGATCGCGAGGCAGAAGACGAGCGCGAGGATGGAGGCGCTGAGCGCGAGCCAGAATTTGCCGCGCTGGCCGAGATAGTGCGGGATCACGTCGACGCTGACATGGCCGCGCGTGAGCAGGACGTAAGGGCTGCCGATGAACGTCGCCGCGATCACGGCGAAGGTGATGTATTCCACCTGCCAGATCACCGCGCGGCCCATCACCGAGCGCTCGAAGACGAGATGCGCGGTGACGGCGACGCAAGAGGCGAACAGCAGCGCCGCGAACACGCCGGTGATGCGCGATAGCAGCGTGACGATGCGGACGTAGGTGGTCATGAGATCACGCGGCCCAGACGAGTTTCCTCCGCCGCGCAGAGCGGGGGAGGGTCAGGGTGGGCGTAAAGGCGCCGATACGCGGCGGTCGACACCGCACGTTGCGCCGGCACCCTCTGAAGCGGTTGATACCGAATTGTGTAGAGGCCCCCATCCAACCTTCCCCCGCGAGCGGGGGAAGGATTTCATGCCGCGGTCCGCCTCGCGAATTCGCTGTTGCGCGCTATTTCACCGAGAGCGCCTTCTCGATCAGCGCGTCGCCGCCCTTCACCTTCTCGGCGAAGACCTTGTAGGAGGTCTTCTTCGCCACTTCGCGCCAGGCTTCGAACTGCGCTTGCGATAGCTCGGTCACTTCAACGCCGTTCTTCTTGAACGTCTCGACCATCTTCGAGTCGAGCCCGCGCGTCTCCTTGTCGAAATAGTCCTCGGATTTCTTGCTCGCCGCCATCAGCGCGTCCTGCTGCTTCTTGTCGAGCGAGTCGTATTTCTTCTTCGCCATGACGACCGGCTCGTACATGAACCAGAGCGCGTTGGCGCCCGGCGCGGTGAGGCACTTGATCTGCTCGTAGAGGCGGAACGAGACGAAGCTGCCCGACGACGTGTCGGTGGCCTCGATCACGCCGGTCTGCATGCCTTGATAAACCTCGGAGGACGGGATCGAGACGATCGAGGCGCCGGCGCCGCGCCACATCTCGGCGAAGGCGCGGCCCGCGGAGCGGAACTTCAGGCCGGCGACGTCCTTGGGATCCTTGATGCAGGCCTTCTTCGAGCCGAATGCGCCGGCCAGCCACGCATCGGCCAGCACGATGACGCCGGCCTTCTCCATGATCGCCTTGATGTCCTTCATGAACGGCGAGGCGTTGAGGCGTCTGGCATGATCGTGGTTCTGCACCAGGCCCGGCATCAGCGTGGCGCTGAACTCGCCGTGGCGCCCGGAGGCGTAGTCGAGCGGGAACGCGGAGATGTCGAGCTGGCCGCGCGTCAGCGCCTGCCATTGCTCGGTGGCCTTGAACAGCGATTCGCCCGGGAACACCTGGATCTTGAGGCCGACGCCGGCCTTCTCGACCTCGCGCGCGATGATCTGCACCATCTCGTCGCGCACGTCGCCCTTGCCGCCCGGGAACTGGTGCGAGGCCTTGAGCTCGGTCGTCTGCGCGCCGGCGGCGGCGATGACGGAAACGGACGCAATGAGGCCGTAGGCAAGTTTACGCATGATTTCCTCCCGAGTTTCTGGCGTTCGCAGAGTAGAACGATT
This sequence comes from uncultured Candidatus Odyssella sp., assembly GCA_964481045.1. Taxonomy (GTDB): domain Bacteria; phylum Pseudomonadota; class Alphaproteobacteria; order Bin65; family Bin65; genus SBBV01. Next base: position 62,014 of record CAYZSG010000002.1, read on the forward strand.
GGCGTCACGCTAGCCAAACGGCCGGGCCTGCGCAACGGATGCCGCTGTCGTCGGCGAGGGAATGCGGTTGCGTCATTGGGGCGCCGCCGCGGGCGCTGCACCGGGACCGGAGATGCGATAGATTGCGCGCGCCATCGGGAACCCTGTTCATGTCTGTCGGACTACTGCGCGCCGCGCTCGCGGCCCTCATCTTGTACGCTATGCCGGTCGGGGACGCATGGGCGCGTTCGGTGCGGCCGATCGATCAGGCGCGCCACGACCGCGCGCTGGCCGAGACGCGCGACCGCCTCGCGCAGGCCGTCGCGCGCAAGGACTACGTCGCGATCGCGCGCATGATTCCGTCCGATGCGAAGGTGGGCGCCGGCAGCGGCATGCCGGCGCTGGTCGCCTGGCTCCGGCGCGATCCGGCGCTCTGGGACGAGCTCGAGCGCACATTGGCGCTCGGCGGGCGCATGGTGGCGCCGGGCCAGTTCGAGGCGCCCTACACGCAGTTCGTGCGCGAACGCGGCGTTCCGCCGGAGGAGCTCGGCGTCGTCATCGGCCGCTACATCCCGGTGTACGACGCGCCCACCGAGCGCGGGCAGGTGCTTGCCCGCTACAGCCACGAGACGGCGGTGGTGAAGCGCTGGTGGGTCGCCGACGCACATGCCGACGTGAGCAAGACCGACCGCGCCGCGGCCGAGCCCTGGGTCGAGATCCAGCTTCCGAGCAAGCGGCGCGGCTACATGCAGAAGCGCTGGGTGCGCTGGGTCGGCGCGATGCGCGTCGGCTTCGCCAAGCGCGGCGGCGAGTGGCAGGTGGTGCGCATCGAGGTGGGGAACTGAGCGCGGCGGCGCGCGACACCGGCATGCACGGGCTTCTCCGGCCTTGGAAAGCAACCGCCGAGCTTTCTACGTCAGCGCACCTTCTTTCCGCAGTTCCGCTTCGTAGTCCGCGAGCGTGAGCGCCAAAAGGCGGGCGATCTCGTCGATCTCGGCTTCGGTCACGATCAGCGGCGGGCAGAGCATCAGCCACTCGCCGTATTTTCCGTTGGCCGTGCGGCGCGAGTAGAGCAAGAGGCCGCGCGCGATGCCGAGCTCGATGATGCGATAGACCGCCTGGCGCGCCGCCGGGAAGATCGCCTTCGTTTCCTTGTCGGCCACGATCTCGATCGCCTGCAAGAGGCCCATGCCGCGCACGTCGCCGACGATGCTGCTCGCGGCCGCGATGGCGTCCAGCTTTTGGCGCAGGACGATTCCCATGCGCCGCGCATTGGCCATGAGATCGCGGTCCACCATCTCGCGCACGACCGCGAGCGCCACCGCGCAGGAGAGCGGATTGGCGGAGTAGGTGTGGCCGTGCAGGAAGCCGCCGGCGCCCGCTACGGCCTCGACCATGCGCGCGGGCGCCAGCACCGCGCCGAGCGGCGTGTAGCCGGCCGAAAGCCCTTTCGCGAGCGTGACGAGATCGGGCCGCGCGTTGGGCCAGTGCTCGGCGGCGAGGAACGTGCCGGTGCGGCCGGCGCCGCTCATCACTTCGTCGTAGATGAGCTGCACGCCGTATTTCGTGCAGATCGCGCGCACGGCCTCATAGTAGTGGGCGGGCGCCACGAGCGCGCCGGTGGCGAGGCCGCCGACCGGCTCCATGATGAAGGCGAGCACGGTTTCCGGCCCTTCGCGGCGGATCGTGGCCTCGAGCTCGGCCGCGCAGTGGCGCGCGTAGCTGTCGACATCGTGGTTCGGCGGCAGGCGATACGCGAACGGCGCCGGCACCAGCGGCATGAGCTTGGCCTCGGCGCCGTGCAGCGCGCGGCTGTCGGGATCGCCGGTGACGGCGAGCGCGCCGAGCGTGGCGCCGTGATAGCCCGGGTCGCGCGCGATCACCTTCCAGCGCGAAGCCTCGCCGCGCACAACGGCGTATTGGCGGGCGAGCTTGATCGCGGCTTCGGTCGCCTCCGATCCGCCCGAGACGAAGAACGCGCGCTCGAGGCCCGGCCCGGCGAGCTTCGTCACGAGATCGGCGAGGTCGATGTTGGGCTGGTTCTCGAAGAGCGCGCGGCTGGCATAGGCCACCTTCTTCGCCTGCGCGATCATCGCCTCGAGCACGCGCGGATTGCCGTGGCCGATATTGCTGACCACCGGCCCCGAGCACGCGTCGATGTAGCGCCGCCCGGCCGTGTCCCACATGTAGATGCCCTCGGCGCGATCCACCGTCGGCCGGTTGCGCGCGACCGAGGATGCGTAGAAGAGCTGGATCGAGCCGCCGGAGGGCGCGGGTTTCGAAACGGGCTTGATGTCGTTCATGTGGGGTCTTTAGCACGCACCACGTGCGGACCGTAGGGGCGCGCTGCGCGCGCCCTTCGTGCGCCAGGCACTATTGCCGAGTCCGAAATGGCCCGGCGCCGGTTGCGCGTCCGCCGGGCGCGCGCGGCGCGCCCCTACGCGGCTGCCGCTGAACCGCTCAGCACATCGCCTCTTTGCGCTCGGCGCAGGCGGTGCGCGCCTCGGCGAGCTTCTTCTTCATCTCGTCGACGCTGATGGCGCCGGGGATGATCTGGTCGCCGATGATGAAGCCCGGCGTGCCGTTGATGCCGAGATCGGTGGCGAGCTTGTGCGTCTTCTCGATGAGGGCCTGGACCTCGGGCGACTTCATGTCGTCCTTGAGCTTGGCCACGTCGAGGCCCACCTGGCGCGCGAGCGCGAAGATCACATCGTCGGTGAGGTTGTTCGGATAGGCCATCAGCGCGTTGTGATAGGCGAGATACTTGCCCTGCTTGTGCGCGGCGATGGCGGCCATCGAGGCGGTGCGCGAGGCCGGGCCGAGGATCGGGAATTCCTTGATCACGAGGCGCACCTTGCCGTCGGCGCGCAGCACCTCGTCGATCGCCGGCTTCACGGATTTGCAGTAGCCGCAGCGGTAATCCATGAACTCGACGATCGTCACGTCGCCCTTGGCGTTGCCGGCGACGGGCAGGTCGGTGGAGCCCTGGAGCTCGGCGCGGCGGGTCTTCAGCGCTTCCTCGGCGGCTTTCTTCTGCGCCTCCTCCTGGCGCCGGCGCAGCGTCTGCACGGCTTCCAGGATCACCTCGGGATTGGCGAGGATGTATTCCTTCACCAGCTCCTGCACCCGCTTCTCCTGCTCGGGCGAGAGCGGCGGCTTGTCGGCCTCGGCGAAGGACGGCGAGATCGCGGCGAACGCGATCGCGAAAGCGGCGGCGAAGACGGGGAGGCGCATGGATGTGTCCGGTCTGGGTTGCTGCGGGAATATAGGGATCAGCGGCGGCGATCGTCGAGGATCTGCTTGACCTGTCCCTTCAAATCTTGGAGACGCAGCCAAGACGGCGAACCGGCCTTCAGGTTCCGCTCGGCGTGGACGATGGCGGCGCGCAGCGTGGGCAGGTCGCGGTTGAGATAGGCGTACTCGGCGTTGGCCAGCGCGGCGTTGCCCGGATCGCCGGACTTGCCGTAGGCGACCGAGAGCAGGCGCCAGGTGAGCGGATAGGTGTCGTCGCTGCGGATCGCGGCGCGGAGATTATCGAGCGCCGCGCGCTCGAGGCGGGGGTCGCCGGTCTCGAGCTGGGCCTGCGCGAGGCCGACTCGGATCAGCGCCTCGCCGGGCGCGAGCTTCACCGCGCGGTCGTAGGCGAGAACGGCGTCGCGCACGTGGTCGCGCCCGCTCTCGAACAGGATCTGGCCGCGCAGCTCGTGGAAATAGGCGTCGTTCGGGTTCTCCTTGATCAGCCCGTCGATGTATTGCAGCGCCCGATCGAGCCGCGCGTCCTGGTGATAGGCGACGGCGAGCGCATAGCGCGCTTCGAGCGCGTTCTCCTGGCCCCGGTAGCGCTGGATCACCTGCTCGGGCGGGCGCAGGAAGCCGAACAGCTTCGCGCGCATGCGGATGTGCATCGCGTCGAAGCCTTTCGGCAGCGCGCGGTTCGCGTAGGGCGAGGCGGCGAGGTGCTGGCGTACCTTCTCGATGCGCTCGCGGGTGAGCGGGTGGGAGCGCAGGTAGGGATCCTGCCGCGCCTCGTAGAGCAAGTCCTGCTCGCCGAGGATCTGCAGGAACTCGTAAATGCCGCGCGCGGAATATTGCAGGCGGTCGAGCGTCGCCAGCGCGTGCGAATCGGCGGCGCCTTCCATCGTCTGCGTGAAGCGGAAGAAGGCGCCCTCGGTGATGCGCTGGCCGAGCGACGTGCCGGCCGCCGCCACGCGCCCGTCGCGCGCCGCCACCGCGGCGCCCATCGCGAGGATCATCGAGATGATCTGCTTGATCTGCGCGTCGGCGATCTCGCGCTGGAGGCGCACGAGATGCCCGCCCACGATGTGGCCGGTTTCGTGCGCGATCACGCCGATCACCTGGCCGGCGTGCTCCGCG
>CAYZSG010000003.1:0-55979 GCA_964481045.1 uncultured Candidatus Odyssella sp.
AACGAGCGCGCCGGCGAAGGCCGTCAGCGCGAGAACGCGGCGGATCGATGTCATGCTGCTCTCCCTCTCCCGCCCGCGGAAGCGGACGGCCAAATCAATTTCGGCAGACTAACTTCGTTGTTGTCCCGACGAAAGCGGGGACCCATGCCGCTACTGCACGACAGCCCCAACGCGCCGCAAGAGCGTGCCAGTCGCAATCCCAAAACTTTGCGCGGACGATTGTTGAATGACATGGTCACCGATCCCAGTTCACAATGGTGACGAAGGTCGGTGCTGGACGGATGGAGCCCAAGTGTTATACGACTCTGGACGATTTCTTTGGGTTCTCGAAGTAGCTGGCGCTTAGGGTTGCATCCAGGAGACGAGCCACATGTCGAAGAAAGAGCAGCATGTCGTCGCCAATACCGCCGGTGGATGGAGCGTCCGTACTTCGGGTGCGGATCGAGCCACTCGGGCCTTCACCAAGCAGGGTGACGCTGTGAAGTACGCCAGAAATGTCGCAAAGGTCCAGGGCTCCACTTTGTTCGTCCACACCAAAGATGGTAGAATAAGGGAAATGGACAATTACAAGTCTGAGAAAAAGCATGGCACGAAGGGGGAGAGCACGAAGGCGGCCTACGCCAAGCGTTAGCGGCGGGCCGCCTGACTTCGAGAAGAACGTCTTTGTCAATTGTCCCTTCGATGAGGATTACTACCCCCTTCTTCGGCCACTATTGTTTTGCGTCATCGCGCTAGGGTTTCAACCCAGGATTTCGTTGGAGACGCTCGATTCCGGCAGCCCGCGAATAGGCAAGATCGTCGAACTGATTTCGGAGTCGAAATTCGGAATTCACGATCTCTCGCGCATTCAAGCCAAGAGCGCGGGCGAGTATTATCGAATGAACATGCCGCTAGAACTCGGCCTCGATGTGGGCTGTCGAGTTTACAGAGGCGGAGAATGGTCCAAGAAGAAGTGCCTAATTCTGGAGGAGAAGAAATATCGGTACCAGGCCGCAATATCTGACCTTTCAAATTCCGATATTGCTGTCCATGAGAACAAGCCGGTCAACGTGGTGACCGAGGTTCGGAATTGGCTAAACAATGAAGCCAAGTTGGAAGCCGTTGGGCCTGCCAAAGTCTGGGGTGATTTCAACGATTTTATGGCTGACAACTACAAAGACCTAAAAGCTCGTGGCTTTTCGGATGATGACATTGCCAAGCTGCCGATACCCGAATTGATCGGGTGCATGCAAGCCTGGATAGGCAAGCGACGCCGGTAGAGCGAGTGTCGGCAGGATCGCTTGATGAACAACGCCGACCAGGACCTCTGCTACACCGTGACCGCGCAGGTGGCGGCGCCGGCGCGCGTGGCCTTCGATTATCTCGCGGACGGCGCGAAGGTGGGCGACTGGGCGCTCGGCGCGCTCGCGGCCAAGCGGGTGGGCGACAGCGACGTGTTCGCAAACGTGGAGCACGGCATCGCGTTTCGCGTCGACGCCGACGCGCGGCGTCTCGCCATCGACTATCATGTCGGCAGCTCGGAGAAAGACCTCGTGATGCGCATCGCGACGCGCGTGATTCCGGGCGAGGCGATGGGGCGCGGCGCCGGCACCTGCCTCGTCAGCATGGCCGCCTGGCGCCCGGCCAGCTTCGACGACCGCCGCTGGTCGCGCCTCAAGGCCTTCCACGACGCCGAGATTCACCTGATCCGCGAGAAGATCGAGGCGCAGGCATCAACCGCATGATCTGCCGCTTTCGCCGCCCGCTCTAGTCTGGCCAGCCCGCCGCGATGGCGGCACGGACGTCGTCGGGGCGTTCGCGAATCATCCGCGCCACGACCTGCGAGCGCGGCGTGATGGCGCCCAGCGGCGTATGAATCACCCAATCGGTCAAGAGCTCGACCGGGTGGCGCCCTCGATCGCCCTCATGCAGCCCGTCAACGCTGTAGGGTTCATTCAGCAGTGTCGCCAGAATCGAATCGGCGCCCAATTGCTCGACGAGAAACCACATGTGCTCTCGGCCGCCGTCGTCCGTCGGACAGCCGAGCTTTACGCCGGTGCGCAACCCGAGCCCCGCGAATTCCTCGTGCAGCTTTGAGAGCACGCGATAGGTGGCGCGCGCACGTTCCTCCATCAATGTCGTGAGCGAATCGGGATAGAGCACTGTCGATCCCTCGCGGTCGCCCGACCAAAGTCGCTCATCGACTTCAACGCTGCGCCGGCCGAGCCAGCGGCGAAAGACGCCGGAGGCCGCCGGCGCACAGGCAACGGCATGGCCGTCGATGTGCGCCCCGTCGTCGTCCTTCACCAAGTCACGTAGACGGTCGGCGCCGGCGCCCCGGCCCTTGGCAAGCACCTCCGAGGTCGGGAGGAAGCGCACTTCGATGTCCGGTCGCGCGACCAGTATCGACGGCGCCTCGATCAACGCCGGATCATCGAGGGCTTGTGCCGCCAGCGTGCGCACGATGTCGGGATAAAGGTAGAAGTCCGTGCCGGGCCGGCTCTGCACAAAGTCGAGATCGAAACCACCCGCGGCGACCAAGCCGTGCGTGTGCACCCAGATGCATTCGCCGGTATCGCCGGCGATCGTGTGGACGCTGTAGAGCGCTTCGATGTCGAGGTCGGCGTCGTGCGCCAGTTCGTCGGCCATATCGGCCGGAGTCCAGAGCCGCATCGAGAGCGGTTCCAGCATGGCGACCGCTTTTGTGCCTCCCACCGCCGCCATGAAACGGAAGAGGTGCTTGCGCTCGCGGAGAAGATTCGCACCTGGCGCATCCAGGGCGACCGTGAGGCGGCTTCGGGCACCGTCGATCGCCGACTTCTCCGCGCTGGAGAGCAGACGAAAGGGTGTCATCTGCGACGGCAGAGTATCGACCTCTTTCGGGCTGGCGACGCGCCCGTGGCCCCAATCTGGGTGACGCAGATCCAGCGCCCAGTTCATATCCGGCAGTTCGAGCGGCGCTACGGCAAAGCCATAGCGCTCGAGCGGGAGGAAGGTGTTGGGACCCGGCGCTTCAGAGCACGGATACCAGACGGCGCCAATGTGGATCGTCTTGCGCTTGAGCCAGTCGGACATGCCCGCGCTCGCGTTTGCCCGACCTATCCCGTATCAGTTGCAGATCATCATGGCAACATATTTTTAATTGTGGGGCCTCGGGCCGCAAGAGCGGGGCCTCAGTAGATCAGAACGCCGCCTCTTGCATCTCCATCAGCGGTTTCTTGCCGGCCATGATCGAGAGGCCGAGGGCGGCCGTCTCGGGCAATACCTTGGCGAAGAAGAAGCGCGCGGTGCTGAGTTTCGCGGCGTAGAAGCCTTCGGGATCCTGGCCGGCCGCGATCTTCTGTTGCGCTACCTTCGCCATGCGGCACCACATCCAGCCGAGCGAGACGAGGCCGAAGAAGCGCAAGTATTCGGACGCCGCGGCGCCCGCCTCTTCCGGATCGGCGAGGCCCTGCTGAGCGACCCACAAGGTGAGCTGCTGAAGGCGCGAGAAGGCTTTCACCAGCGGGCTCACGAACTCGCTCATGGCGGCGTCGGCCATGTTCGCTTCGAGATAGTCCTGCATCGGGTGGAAGAAGCGGCGCAGCAGCCGTCCGCCGCCCGCCGGCAGTTTGCGGCCGACGAGATCGAGCGCCTGGATGCCGTTGGCGCCCTCGTAGATCTGCGTGATGCGCGCGTCGCGCGCGAACTGCTCGACGCCGTATTCGTGGATGTAGCCGTGGCCGCCATGCACCTGCATCGCGAGGTTCGCGGCCTCGTAGCCGTGATCGGTGAACAGCGCCTTGATGATCGGCGTCATCAGCGCCACGAAATCGTCGGCCTCCTGACGCACGGCGGGATCGGGGTGCTTGACGAACACGTCGATGCGCATGCCGGTCCACACCGCGAGCGCGCGGGCGGCTTCCGTCATCGCGCGCGCCTTCAACAGCATGCGGCGCACGTCGGGGTGCACGATGATCGAATCGGCCGGCCTCTCGGGCGATTTGGCGCCCTTCAGCGCGCGGCCCTGGATGCGTTCCTTCGCGTAGTTCGCGGCGTTCTGATAGGCGACCTCGGCGATCGAGATGCCCTGGATGCCGACGCCGAGCCGCGCCGCGTTCATCATCGCGAACATCGCGCGCATGCCCTTGTGCTTCTTGCCGACGAGCCAGCCCTTGCTGTCCTCGAAATTGATGACGCAGGTGGACGAGGCCTTGATGCCCATCTTGTGCTCGATCGAGCCGCAGCGCACGCCGTTGGCCGGGCCCACCTCGATTCCGTTGGCGCCCTTCTTCGGCAGGAATTTCGGCACGAGGAAAAGCGAGATGCCCTTGATGCCCGGCGGCGCGTCGGGAAGCTTCGCCAGCACGAGGTGGATGATGTTCTCGGTGAGATCGTGCTCGCCGGCCGAGATGAAGATCTTCGTGCCGGTGATGCGGAACGAATTGTCGTCCGCGGGCACCGCGCGCGTCTTGATCATGCCGAGATCGGTGCCGCAATGCGGCTCGGTGAGGCACATCGTGCCCGACCAGGTGCCGTCGGTGAGCTTCGGGAGATACGTGTCCTTGAGCTCGTCGTTGGCGTGCAATTCGATCGCGTTGTAGGCGCCGTGCGAGAGGCCGGGATACATGCCGAACGACATGTTGGCCGAGCTCACCAGCTCTTCCATCGCGAAGCCGATGACTTTCGGCAGGCCCTGGCCGCCATATTTCGGATCAGAGGTGAGGCCGGTCCAGCCGCCCTCGCGGAACGTGTTGTAGGCTTCCTTGAAGCCCTTGGGCGTGCGCACCACGCCATTCTCGTAGGTGCAGCCCTCCTTGTCGCCGGAAAGGTTCAGCGGCTGCAGCTCGTTCTCGCAGAGCTTCGCCGCCTCCTCGAGCACGGCATCGACGACGTCGGCCGTCGCCTCGCCATAGCCGGGCAGCGACGCCACCTCGCGCTCGTAGTTGAACACCTCGTGCAGCAGAAAGCGCGTTTCCTTGAGCGGGGCTTTGTAGACGGGCATGGCGTTTTCCTCGTCGTGAGAATTTGAACCACGGAGGCACGGAGAACGTGATTTTTCGCGCGCCTTCGGCGCGCAATCTTTTTCCTCCGTGTCTCCGTGCCTCTGTGGTTACCTGTTTCTAGTTGCGCAGCGGCTTGCCGGTTTCGAGCAGGTGTTCGATGCGGGCGAGCGTGGCCGGCGTCTTCAAGAGCTTCATGAAACCGGCGCGCTCGAGGGCGAAGAACTTGTCCTCGGTCATCACCTCGGTGATGTCGGTGTCGCCGCCGGTGACGACGCGGGCGACTTCGCCTGAGACGATCTGGTCGTGCGGCAGCGCCTTGCCCTGGAGCGCGAAGCCCTCGACCGCGAGATCGAGCGCGGCCTTGCCGTTGGCGCCGGGCAGGCGGAGTTCCACGGGCTCGGGCGGCTTGTAGCCCGCCGCCGCCATCGCCAGCGCCTTCTTCTTCGCGTCGTACAAGAGACGGTCGCGGTTCATCGTGACGCCGTCGGCGGGGCGCAGGATCATCATGTCGCGCGCCTCGGCGGCGGATTTCGCCACCTGCGCGGTCGAGATCATCTCGAACACCTTGGCGATCGGCGGCATCGGGCCGTTGGCCGGCTTCTTCGCCGTCATCCAGCGCGTGACCAATTCCTTGCAGCCGCCCCAGCCCGGCAACACGCCGACGCCGACCTCGACGAGGCCGGTGTAGGTTTCGGCATGCGCCTGCACCGCGGAGGAATGCAGGATCATCTCGCAGCCGCCGCCGAGCGCCATGCCCGAGGGCGCGGCGACGACGGGGAACGGCGCATATTTCATGCGCTTGTAGGTTTTCTGGCCGCCCTCGATGAGGCCCTCGATCATGGGCCACACGCCGACGTTTGCAGCGAAGAGCGCCAAGCCGATATTTGCGCCGACCGAGAAATTGTCGCCCTCGTTGTAGAGGACGAGCGCCTTCATGTTCTTCTGCACGTGATCGATCGATTTGCCGAGCAGCTCGGCCACGTCGTTGTCGATCGCGTTCATCTTGGTGTGGACCTCGAAGCAGGCCACGCCGTCGCCGATGTCCCAGAGGCTGGCCGAGCCGTTCTTGAGGATCGGCTTCGCCTTGCGCTTGATATCGGCCAACAGCAGCACGCCTTCGGGACGCTTCACCGGCGCGTAGGTGCCGGCGGTGGTGAACTGCTCGAGCACGCCGTTCGTCGTGCGATAGAAATTGCCCTCGCCCACCTTGGCGAGCAGCGCCGGCACCGGCTTGCCGCTGGCCTTGAGCTTCTCGGCGAACCATTTCGGGCCGAGCTTGTCGATCAGCTCGAACGGCCCCCACTTCCACGCATAGCCGAGCTTCATGCCCTGATCGACCGCGTAGATGTCGTCGGCGATCTCGGGCACGAGTGAGGCGGCGTAGGCGAGCGTCTTCGCCAGCATGTCCCACGCGAACTTGCCGCCCTTGTCCGCGTGCGAAACGAGCTTCTGGAGATCCTTGCCGCCGACCGAGACGCTTTCGAGCTGCGCCTTCTGCGACACTGCATAAGCGCCGGTCTTGAGATTGATCGATTCCTTGACGCGCTCCTTGCCCGCCTTGTTCATGCGGTAGAAGCCGCCCTTGCCTTTGCGGCCCGTGTAGCCCTCGGCGATCATCTTCTCGATGAACTTCGACGAGTCTTCGCGGAACTCGGTGACGAGCGGATCGGAGGCCGGCAGGTTCGCGCGCATGCTCTTGCCGACATGCGGCATGAGGTCGATGCCGACGAGATCGAGCAGGCCGAAAATGCCGGTCTTGGGGAAGCCCATCGGGCGGCTCGCGACCGAATCCGCCTCTTCCACCGTGAGGCCGTGATCGGCGGCGGCGTTCACCGCGGCCTGGATCCACATCGTGCCGATGCGGTTGCCGACGAAGCCCGGCGTGTCCTTCGCATGGATCACGCCCTTGCCGAGCCGCACGTCGCAGAAATGCGCGATGCTCTGGACGACGTCTTTCTTCGTCTTGGCACCCGCGACGATCTCGAGCAGGCGCATGTAGCGCGGCGGATTGAAGAAGTGGGTGATGACGAAATCCTGCTGGAAGCTCTCGGGCAGCCCCGCGACGAGCTTCGCGAGCGGGATCGTGGACGTGTTCGACGAGACGATCGAGCCTTTCTTGCGGCTGGCTTCGAGCTTCTTGAACACGTCGTGCTTGATCTCGATCTTCTCGATCACCGCCTCGACGATCCAGTCGCAATCGCCGAGCGCGCCGAGATCGTCCTCGAGATTGCCGGGCGTGACCAGCTTCGCCGCATCGCGGTGCATGAACGGCGCCGGATCGGTCTTCAGCATCTTCTCGATCGCGTTGCGGGCGAGCGCGCTTCGGTCGTTGGCGCCCTTCGGCACGATGTCGAGCAGCATCACCGGCACGCCGGCATTGGCGATGTGCGCGGCGATGCCGCTGCCCATCACGCCCGAGCCGATCACCGCGGCTTTCTTGATGTCCATCCTGGTCTCCCTAGGGCCGCTCTGCGGCCTGCGTCGAAGATAGATTCACCACGGAGACACGGAGGCACGGAGAAGCAAAGGAATGCGCGCCATAGGCGCGCGAAGTTCTTCCTCCGTGTCTCCGTGCCTCCGTGGTTCCCCTTAGACCTTCTCGAGCACCGTCGCGATGCCTTGGCCGCCGCCGATGCACATGGTGGCGACGGCGTATTTGGCACCTTCGCGCTTCAGCACCGAGGCGGCCTTGCCGGTGATGCGGGCGCCCGAGGCGCCGAGCGGATGGCCGAGCGCGATCGCGCCGCCATCGAGATTCACGCGGTCGGGCGAGATGCCGATCTCCTGGATGCAGGCGACGGCCTGCGAGGCGAACGCCTCGTTGAGCTCCATCACGTCGATGTCTTTCGCCTGGAGGCCCGCGCGCTTCAGCGCCTTCTTCGTCGCCTCCACCGGGCCCATGCCCATGATCTCGGGCTGCAGGCCGGTTCCGGCGATGGCCTTGATGCGCGCGAGGATCGGCAGGTTGTGCTTCTTCGCGTAGTCCTCGGAGCACACGATCGTGGCCGAGGCGCCGTCGGTGAGCGGCGAGGAGGTGCCGGCCGTGACGGTGCCCTCGGCGAAGAACGCGGGCTTCAGACCCGAGAGCACTTCCATCGTCGTCTCCGGGCGGATGCCGCCATCCTGATCGACGATGCCGGCCTTGGTCTGGATCGGCACGATCTCGTCCTTGAACCGGCCGGCGTCGCGCGCCTTGGCCGCCTTCTGGTGCGAGCCGATCGCGAAGAGCTGCTGCTTCTCGCGCGTGACCTGATACTTCTGCGCCACGGCCTCGGCCGTCTGGCCCATCGAATGATACGTCTCGGGCCACTTGTCTTTCAGCGCGGGATTCGGCGAAGGGTTGAAGCCCGTCATCGGCACGCGCGTCATGCTCTCGACGCCGGCGCAGACGAACACTTCGCCGGCGCCCATCTGGATCATGCCGGCCGCGTTGTGGATCGCCTGCATCGACGAGCCGCACCAGCGGTTGATCGTGGTGCCGCCGGTCGTGATCGGCAGATCGGCCAGGAACACGATGTAGCGGCCCATGTTCATGCCCTGCTCGCCCTCGGGATTGGCGCAGCCGAGGATGAGATCCTCCACGTCGTCTTTCTTCACGCCGGTTTCCTTCACCAGCGCCTTCACGACGTTGGCGACGAGATCGTCGGGGCGCACGCGCGTGAGCCCGCCCTTGTTCGCGAAATGAAACGGCGAGCGCTTGTATCCGGCGATGACGACGTTCTTTTCCATGTTTCTTCCTCCTGAGCTTAGGCGCTGGCCGGTGCCGCCTCGCGGGCGGGGGCCAGCAGTTGTACAGTTTCGCGGCTGGCGCGGCGCAGCGGCCGCTCGTCCTTGTTGACGCCCATGATCATGATGGCGCCCTGCACGCGCGCCACGATGTCTTCGGCGAGTTCCTCGGCGCGGGCGCGGCCATGCCTGGCTTCGAGCAGGGTCGCCAGCGCGTCCTTCCAGTCGTTGAAGTAGGTGCGGACGCGTTCCTGGAATTCCGGGATGGCATCGCCGACCTCGAGCGCCAGATTGCCCATCACGCACCCGCCCTCGCGGCCGATGAAGTAACGCTCGACGCGCTCGGCGAGGTTAGCCAAGCGCAGCTCCGGCGGCACCGACGAATCGAGCGCCGGGCGGAACAATTTCTCGCGCGTGTCGGCGATCACGCGGTCGAGCGCGGCGATCGCGAGCTCCTTCTTGCCGGGGAAGTAGTGATAGATGCTGCCCTTCAGCAACCCGCAGCTCGCGCTGATGTCGGCCATCGACGTGTTGTGATAGCCGTTCATGCGGAACAGCGTGAGCGCGGCATCGATCACCGCATCGCGGTCTGTCTTCTTCATTGATTTTGCTTGATTCCCGTGGCGTTCAGGCGGAACGAAGCCCGAACCAACCGTTCGTTTGGATAAACCTAACGATCGTTTGGGAAGCAGTCAAGCGGGAATCTATCTTGTCTCACCGCGAAGGCGGGGAACCATGTCTCCGCGCGATGGAATCATCGCTGGTTATTGGATTGGCCCGAGCAGACGGCGTCGCCGGCGTGCTCCACGCAAGATGGCGGAGTCGCGTTGACATGGGTCCCCGCTTTCGCGGGGACGACAACAGATAGATGTCGCGCGAATGGGTGCAGCCGCGCCTATTCCGCCGCGGCGCCGCTCTTGCGCGGGGGCAGCGGATAGCCGCGCTTGGCATACGGAAATCCACCAAGCTCGTGCGCGGCCTGGCCGCGGTGCTCGTCGGCCGCGTAGTAGGCGCGCACTTCGGAGATCAGCCCGGACTCGCGATCGAACATGTACCAATCGACGCCGCGCAGATACTTGCCGCTCTTCACGCGGAACTGAGTCCACTCGACGACGGCCTCGGCCTTCTTGCAATCGACGAGCAGCGCATCGATCGTCCAGTGCGCCTTGCTCTGCTTCACGACCGCGGCCCAGTGTTCGGCGATTTGCTTGGCGCCTCGCCACGGCCCGTAGCGCTCGTTGGCCGGGAAATAATGCACGGCATCGGGCGTGAGGCACGCCTTCACCGTCTTGGCGTCGCCGGCATTGCAGGCGTCGAAATAGCCGCGGAGCAGCGATTCGAGATGCTGCGCCGTGACCGGCTGTTCGCAGCGTTGCGCTCTATCCATGCGGCCATGCTGCCACGCTTCGGCGCCGGTGCCGATAGACGAGTCGGCATTGCCGCCCTAGCATCGCGACATAACCCGCGGCGGAATGGCAGCCATGAGCGAACGCGATACCGGAAACGGCGCAGACTGCATCGGCAGCGAGCAGGAGCTGCGCGCCCTGCACGCGCCGACCTCCGACCTCGTTAAGAAGAAATGCGTGGACCGGCTCGACCGGCACTGCCGCGATTTCATCGCGCTTTCGCCGTTCCTCGTGCTCGGCACCGCGAACGCCGAGGGCAAGGCCGACGTCTCGCCGCGCGGCGACCCGCCCGGCTTCGTGAAGGTGCTCGACGACCGGACGCTGCTGATCCCCGACCGGCCCGGCAACAACCTGCTCGATTCGCTTTCCAACATCGTGGCCAATCCCGAGGTGGGGCTGCTGTTCGTCATCCCCGGCTTCGACGAGACCTTGCGCGTGAACGGCCGCGCCGCAGTGGTGCGCGATGCCGCGCTGCTGGCGCCGCTCGCCGTTGAGGGCAAGACGCCGAAAGTGGCGATCCGCGTGGCGGTGCGCGAAGTGTATCTCCACTGCGCGAAATCGTTCCGCCGCGCGCGGCTCTGGGACCCGGCCGCGCGCGTGCCGCGCAGCACCCTGCCCTCGCTCGGCAAGATGGTGATGGACATGACGGCGATGAACTACGATCCGGCCATCGATGGCCGCGTCGAGGAGTCGATGAAGAAGCTCTATTGACCGAGGGCCACGGCTATTCGGCCTAGCCACAACGTCTTAATTGAGCCGCAGGACTCGGCCCTGTAGACTCCGCGCCCACAGAACAAGAACAGGGACGCGCCTGGGGCATGCAGAACGACGTCGTCATCCGGCCGCTGGAGGCGGGCGAGCTCGCCTTCCCCGAAACGCTGGCCTCGATTCCCGCCGTGGTCGAGCGGCGCGCCGACCGGCCCGATCTCAAGCTCCTCGACATGGTCCGCGCGCGCCAGGCCGCGCTGCGCGCGCTGCTCGAGCAGCACGGCG
Organism: uncultured Candidatus Odyssella sp.; assembly: GCA_964481045.1. GTDB lineage: Bacteria > Pseudomonadota > Alphaproteobacteria > Bin65 > Bin65 > SBBV01. The sequence goes on from CAYZSG010000003.1 coordinate 11,090, forward strand.
CCGTGCTGTTCCGCGGCTTCGGCGTGGCCGCGCCCGACGAGTTCGAGAACATCCTGACCGCGCTGGGGCTCAAGGCCTCGGCCGACTATCCGTTCGGCGTTTCGCCGCGCCATTCGGTGACGAAGCGCGTGTTCAAATCGACCGAATACGCGAACTTCATGGTGATCCCGCCGCACACCGAGATGGCGTATCTGCGCTATCGGCCGCGCTGGATCTCGTTCTATTGCGACGTGGCGCCCGAGCGTTTCGGCGAGACGCCGCTCTACGACATGGCCGCGGCGTTCGACGCGCTTTCGCCGGCCCTCCAGCGGCGCCTCTCCGGCCTCGAAATGAGCTATGTCCGTTTCATCCGCCACAAGAAGGCGTTGGTGACCTTCGAGCGCACGATCGAGGAGACGTTCGGCACGCGCGACCGCGCCGCGATCGAGGCCTTCTGCCGCGAATACGACATCCGCCCCTCCTGGATCGGCGACAAGTTCCTGCGCGCCGAGACCGTGCTGCCGGCGGTGGCGATTCACCCCGACACCGGGCGGCGCTGCCTCAACGCGCAGTTCATCAACGCGAACAGCCTCATCTCGGGCATCGCGCGCATCGCGAAGCGCTATCCGGCGCCGATGCGGATGCTGTTCAACGCGTATATCCGCTTCCAATACGGCAAGCCCACCGTGCACTACCGCTCGAAGCCGGCCAGCGGCCCCGATTTCACGGCGGCGGAGACGGCCGAGATCGACCGCGCGATCCACGGCTCTTCCACCGTGTTCGCGTGGCGGCGCGGCGACATGATCGTGATCGACAATGTGCGCGCCGCGCATGGGCGCCTCAACGTGAAGGGCCCGCGCCGCATCCTGACCGCGCTCGGCGACATGTACGACGTGCGCGCGCCGCTGCGGGAAAAGGCGAAGGCGGCGGCGTAGGGCGAAGCCGTAGAGATTCGCGCGCCCCTACGCGATCGACGCCCAGAATTCCTTCATCATCTCCGCCAGCGCGATCGCGTGCGATTGCGGCGCCATGTGGCCGGCGCCCGGTATTTCGGCGCGGCGCGCGTTGGGCAAGGTGGCGGCAAGAAGCTCGGCCATGCGGCGCGCGGCCGGCGTGGTGCGCTCGGCCGAGAGCACAAGCACAGACTGCGCCACGTCGGCATAGGACGACACCGGCGTGCGGTCGGCCCACACCGCCTCCACGTCGGCGCGCATCTTCCCCGCGCGCGCGAAGATCGGCAGGCGCTGCGCGAGCGGAATCGCGGCCCAGGCGCCGGCGCCGTACCAGTAGTCGGTGAAGCGCTCCATCGCCGCCGCCGTGTCTTCGCGCGCGAAGGCGGCGAGCACGTCCTCGATCATGGCGCCCACTTCGGCGAGCGGCGCCTCTTCGCCCTGGGCACGCAGCGCACCGAGCACCACCGGCTCGATCAGAACGAGCGAGTCAAATTGACGCGGCCTGCGCCGCGCGAGTTCGAGCGCCAGCCACGCGCCCATCGAGTGGCCGATCAGCGCCAGCGTCGCTCCGGCGCGATCTGCAACCGTTTCGAGCAGCGCGAGCTCGGCGGAAACCTCGGCGGGACGGCCACTTGGCCACGGCGAGCTCTTTCCGTAGCCGCGCTGGTTCGGCGCGAGGCACCAGTATTCGCGGCCCAACACCTTAACAATCGCGCGCCATTGTGCCGCGCCCATTCCGGCGCTGTGAACGAGCAGCAGCGGCCGCCCTTGACCAATGTCAATGACATCGGCGGCCAGGTCTGTTTGGTATGTCAACAGCATGTAGGGCTTATCGACTCAACCGCAACATCTGGTTACAGAGCAGGTCCAAATGTCCGCGAAGCAACGCCAAACATTCGCCCGTTTACGGTTAATATCCACTGCACCTTATACTAACGAATCGTGAAGTTCATCTTGAGCCAGCAACAGTTTTTCTGCATCCTGCCATGACCGAATTCGACGCAGCGTTCAATCTGGCCGATCGGGGCGGCCACGACATGACCTCCAAGAGCGCGGATATCATTCCGTTCGAGCGGGGCGGTGGCGCAAACGACGAGGCCGCCGCGCGCGGCACGCCGCCCGCCGGCGAAACCTGGCGCCGGCTCGACCGGGCCCTCGCCCAGGCCAATTTGAGCGAACTCGATTGCGTCCTCGACGCGCACAACGATGCGCTCTGGGTCTATCAGCAGCACTTCCAGTCGCTCGGCTATTCGCGCGCGCTTCTGCACGACGTGCGCAAGTTCCAGAGCACGGTCGTCTCGGTTTATGCCGATCCCGCGCTCGAGCAGGAGCGTCCGTTCAACTTCCTGATCTGGGGCTCGCGCCGGCCCGGCGTGTTCAATCTCGGCGGCGATCTCAATCTCTTCGTCCAGCTGATCCGCAACCGCGACCGCGGCGCGCTCGCGCACTACGCGAAGACCTGCGTGGACGCCTGCTTCGCGCACGCGATCGATCTCAACTTGCCGATCGTCACGGTGGCGATGGTGCAGGGCGACGCGCTCGGCGGCGGGTTCGAATCGGTGCTCGGCAGCGACGTCGTGATCGCCGAATCGCACGCGAAGTTCGGCCTGCCCGAGATCCTGTTCGGCCTCTTCCCGGCGATGGGCGCCTATAGCTTCCTCGGCCGGCGCATCGGCGCCAAGGCGGCCGAGGAGATGATCATGAGCGGGCGCATCTTCACCGCCCGCGAACTGGCCGACCGCGGCATCGTCGACCGCGTGGCCGAGCCCGGCGAAGGCGAGGCCGCCGTGCGCGCGTTCCTCGGCGAGGCCAAGCGCAAGTTCGCCGCCTATCGCGCGATCTACCAGGTGCGCCGCCGCTTCCATCCGCTCACCTACGACGAGATGATCGACATCGCGAACCTCTGGGTCGAAGCCGCGCTCTCGCTCGAAGACTCGCATGTGCGGCGTATGACGACCCTGGCCTCGGCGCAGCTCCGCCGCCAGGCCCCCGCCGTGGATACGAACGTAGACAAGCCGGCCAAGCCGGTGGCGTAGATTTCGCTTGCGTCCATCCTTCGAGGCCGCGCCAAGGGGCGCGGCACCTCAGGATGAGGTCGCATCTGTTCCGGCAATAACGGCCTCATCCTGAGGTGCCCGCCCGCCTTCGGGCGGGCCTCGAGGGATGGACGCAATCAGGATAGCGCCGCGCGCGCCTATCCGCGTTTCGCTTCGCGCGACGAAAGGCCGGTGTGGCGGTAGAGCTCTTCCATCGCGAGGCGGTATTCGCGGCGGAGATCGGCGAGGAACGCCTGGCCCTTCTTGGCCAGGGTGTCGTGCGTGATGCCGCTCACCGAGACGCAGAGCTGGTGCAGGCGGCGCGCGCCGAAATGCGCGGCGCTGCTGCGGAGCGCGTGGGTTTCGAAACGCACCGTGTCGGCGTCGTTGGTGGAAATCGCGGTGACGATGCGTTCGACGATGTGCGCCGAATCGGAGATGAACTCGTCCACCAGCGATTCGAAGAACGTGGCGTCGCCGCCGATCGCGCGCAGCGATTCGATCGCCGTGGGATCGATGATCGGCGGCAGCGGCGCCTTGTGGCGCGGATGCAGCGCAACCTTGCCGTCGTCGGACTGCGCGGCCTCGGCCGCCGCGGCCTCGGCGGCCGTCTCGGTTTCGGCGCCGGCGTTCTGCGCGGCGTAGCGCTCGACGAGGCGCACGAGCTCGTCGGCCTCGATCGGCTTCAGCGCCACGCCGTCCATGCCCGCCTCTTCGCAGCGCCGGCGGCCTTCGACCGTGGCGTCGGCGGTGAGCGCGATGATCGGCAGGTGCGGCGCGTCCATGTGCGCGAAGCGGTAGAGCTGCGTGGCCTCGAGGCCGCTCATGCGCGGCATGTTGATGTCCATCAGCGCCACGTCGATGCCGCCCTTTTCGAGCAGCGCCAGCGCCACCTCGCCGTCTTCGGCCAGGATCGGCTGGTGGCCCGAGGTCTCGAAGATCTTCGCGAAGAGCTTGCGGTTGACGACGTTGTCCTCGGCGACGAGGACGCGCAGGCTGCGTTTCCGCTTCTTCGCGTCGGCGCGCTCGACCGGCGCGCGGCCGGAGACGCCGAGCGCGATGAGGTCGGCGAGGTAGAGGACCGGCGCCAGCGTTTCGGCGATCTGCTCGCGCGCCACCGTGGCGAGATAGTCGAAGCGCCGCGCTTCTGAGGCGGCGGCGTGCGTGGCGGCGGCGCCGGCCGCCGCGATCGCGGCCGCCGCATCGACGCGGATGACGAGCGGCGCCAGGCCGGGCAGCGCCTCGCGCAGCGCGGCCGCGAATTGGGACGGGTCCTCGCCTTCGCCGGGGCCGAGCGCCAGCACGATCGGCCGCGGGCTGCCGCCCGAGGCGAGCTTGACCGCGGGGCCGAGCGCCGCCGCGTCGCGCAGTTCGACGGGCTTGCCGCCGGCGCTTTCCACCGCGGCGCCCACTTCGCGCGCGAAGGCGGGATCGGCGCCGACGATGAAGATGCGCTCGCCCTGGCTGAGCACCTGCTGGCGCACCGCCGCATCCGAGCGCGGGAGCGGCAATTCGAGCGTGAAGACGCTGCCCTTGCCCTCTTCGCTGTCGACGCTGACCGTGCCGCCCATGAGCCCGGCGAGCTGCCGGACGATGGCGAGGCCGAGGCCGGTGCCGCCGAAGCGGCGCGCGATCGATTCGTCGGCCTGGCGGAAACTCTCGAAGATCGTGTCGAACTTGGCCTTCGGGATGCCGATGCCGGTGTCGCCCACCGCGATCGTGAGCTTCGTACTCTTCGCGTCGATCGGCGCGCCGGCGACGTCGATCCAGACGCGGCCCTGCTCGGTGAATTTGAGCGCGTTGCCGCAGAGGTTCACGAGCATGCTGCGCAGGTGGTCGATGTCGCCCACCAGGCCCGAAGGCGTGCCCGGCGCCACGCGCACCGAGAAGGCCACGCCCTTGGCCTGCGCCTGGATGTGGAACATCGCGTCGATCTCGGCGATCAGCACCGCGAGATCGAACGGCTCGGACTTGGCCGTGACCTTGCCCGCGTCGATCTTCGAGAAATCGAGCACGATGTTGATCTGCGAGAGCAGCGTGCGCGCGGCGCTCCTGATGCTGCGCGTCATCGCGCGCTGCTCGTTGTCGAGCGTCGTGTGCTTCAGGAGGCCGCCGGTGCCGATGATCGTGTTGAGCGGCGTGCGCAATTCATGGCTGACGGTGGCCAGGAAGCGCGATTTCGCCTGGCTCGCCGCCTCGGCCGCGAGCTTGGCCGCGTGCAGATTGCGGATGAGCTTGAAGACGTAGGCCGGCACGACGATGAGCGTGATCCAGAGGCCGGCGGCGAGCGCCGGGTGCTGATACCAGAGCGGCGTGGTGGCGATCACGGCGCCGAAGCCGAGCGCCGAGATCACCGCCGAGATCAGGAGATAGTTCGTGCCGTAGCGGAAGCCGTTGCCGAGCGTGACCCAGAGATAGATTCCATAGAGCGGCGCGGTCACGTCGTCGCCGAGATGCAGCGCGGCCGAGAGCGTGATCGCGTCGAGGAAGGCGGCGGCGATGCGGCGCGGCACCGAGGCGCCGGCCGGCTGGAGCATGAGCCACAGGAGCAAGCAGAGCGAGGCGGCCTCGAACGCGCCGAGCACGAGCAGCGAAACCTGCATCGCCTCCGACGTGTAGCCGGCCAGCAATTGCGAGACGGTGACGTAGCCGCACAGCACCAGCGCGATGCCGAGGCGGACCATGATCTGCTCGCATTCGCTGTCGGGCCGGCGCTGGATCAGGCCGCGCAGCGTGGTGAAGCCGCGGCGCGCGACGACGGCGCCGACGGCGATCGCGGTGGGCACGAGGAGCGCGAGGATCAGCAGCGCGAAATAAGAATGGATGTGCCCGGCGGGCGCCATGCCGAGGACGGTGGCGAGATGCACCATGCCGAGCAGCGCGCCCAGCACCGTGACGATGGCGCCCAGGATCGCCTTCGTGGCGCGCGGCGCGTTTTTCTTCGCCTGCTCCGCCGACGCCTCGGCCGCCTCCGCCGCGCGCGCTGCGCCGGCGGGCCGCTTGGCCGTGAAGTTGACGACGGCGCTGCTCATTCCCTCTAAGCCACTGTTCCAGGCTTCAGAAAGGCTTGAGTACCGGCGATTCTTTAAAGTTCGGTAAAGCGAAGATTAACAGCGGAGATTACTGGATCGTTTCCAGCACGGCGGCGGCGGCCGGCAGCCGCACGGTCATCTTCGTGCCGCGGCCCTTGGCGCTGTCGATCACGAGCTCGCCGCGATGCGCCTGGATGATGCCAGCCGCGATGGGTAGCCCGAGGCCGGCGCCCTGGTACTTCTTCTTGTAGGGATCGCCCGAAACCTGGCCGAAGCGCGCGAGCGCCACCGGGATTTCCTCGGGCGACATGCCGATGCCGGTATCGCCCACGGTGATCTCGATCTTGTCCGACGCCTTGTGGGCCGCGACCGAAACGGCGCCGCCCGCCGGCGTGAACTTCACGGCGTTCGACATCAGATTCAGGAAGGCCTGGGTGAGCTTCGTCTTGTCGCCGAGCACGAACGGCAGATCGCCCGAGATATCGACGCCGAAGACGAGGTGGGCGCGCTCGGCCTCCGGCCGCACCATGCGGGCCGCCTCTTCGAGCACGAGCGGCATGCCGACCAGCTTCTTCTCGACGTCGAATTTGCCTTCCTCGATGCGCGCCACGTCGAGGATGTTCTGGATCACCTCGCGCAGGTGCCGCGCGCTGTTGCTGATGTCGTTGGCGTAGCCCTTGTATTTGGTGCTGCCGAGCGGGCCGTGCAGCTCGATCTGCATGATCTCGGAGAAGCCGATGATCGCGTTGAGCGGCGTGCGCAACTCGTGGCTCATGTTGGCGAGGAACGCGGTCTTGGCCGCATTGGCGCGCTCGGCCGCCTGGCGGGCGAGGCTTTGCCGGCGCAGCGCGAGCAGGTTGCGCGCGCGCACGACGAATTCGTGATGATCGACAGGGCTCGCGAGGAAGTCCGTGGCGCCGGCCTCGAGCGCGCGATAGCGGTGCTCGCGGTCTTCGTAGGCCGTGACGACGATGACCGGAACGTCGATGCAGCCCTCGAGCTTGCGGAACGCCGCCACGAATTCGGCGCCGTTCATGCCAGGCATGTTGAAATCGGAGAAGACGAGATCGGGCGCTTTCTCCTTGGCGGCCGCGATAGCTTCCTCGCCGCTGGCGCAGGCGCGCACGCCCACGCCCGGCTCCACCGACATGGCGAGCTGCGCGAGGATTTTCCGGTTCGTGTTGCGGTCGTCGAGGATGAGGATGCTTGCCATCGGCTTCGCCCGTTGCCGCCGCCCGGCGGCGCGGGGCTTCTCCCTCTCGCCCTACTTATACACAGGCGATTCCTACAGCCTGGTGGGTTAACCATCAGTGAAGGCGGTTAATATTTGGGCGCGGAAAATCGGCGGGAATTCGCGCAAGGCTAGGCCGGGGGCTTCGAGGGGGTGTCGAATACGAGACCCGCGCAGTGCACGGTTTGCACGTGCGCCGCAGCCCGCGCGCGGCCGTCATTTCCGTGGCTTCGCGTGGGGCCCGCCATGGCCGCTGTGTTCGTAGGTGAGGCTACGCTCTCCACAGAAACGCTGCACCCCGCCGCGATGACGTTTGCCTCACGCGCGATCGAATCTCGGATGCGCGGTTTGCCGCCAAGCGGCGCTCAAAATTCGGATCGAGATCAGGGAGTGCATCGAACCTGACCGAGAACCGAGCCTCGCTCAATTGCCGCTTGGTCTCCTCGCCGACTACAATGCGCGGGTGCTTCCCCGCACGACAGCCCCACAAGAGGTCGCTCCGGAAAAATCCGCGATCAAGCGGTTTCGTGAGGTCGTGAAAGAAGAAGCCGCGTCCGTGCAGGCAGTCGATGTTTCCACAACGCCAGCACTGACCGGTGAAGATCGGGGCTGACCGATCGATGTCCACATAGAGCAAACGGGTGGGCCGCATTTCGAAAAGCTTGCGGCGCGCGTCGACTTCGTGGAACTCGAGATCGGGGTACCCGGCGGCTTCGCAAAAATTGCGAAACCGGGCGCTTACGATCACGCGCCCATCCGCCGAGGCGATATCTCGTTTCGCGCGCATTTTCACATGGGACGAGACTCGCGTGTGGTCCAAGACGCTACTGCATTCCGGGCAATGGATACCCGCCTCCGGGAGCGGGCCCCAGTAGGTTCCGGCGACCCGCACCCCGCCGCTGTAGGGCCACAGCAGATAAGCTAGCCCGGGATTTTGCGCGTCGCTTCCGGGAACATCTTTATCCATTGCCGATAGGTCCGCACTTCGTGTGGCCGCGTGGAATGCTCAAACGTCCGATAGAACGCGTCAAGTCCTGCATTCCGGTAGTCGCTCGTCGTCCTTGCAACGATATGCTCACCCTTATATCCGCGCTTGGGCACCAGATCCGAGTGGTTTTCGCGGAAGTATCGGTTCATTTTCGAGTGAACCGATTCGGTCCAGAGCCTGTGCCAAAAGGCCGTCATCGGCACGGTTGGACCGTCGGCGCCGCCGCCCAGGTAGAGCGGAAACAGATGGTGGAGTTCTTTTCGCAGTAGGCGAGAAACACCCGCGAGCGCGCCAGGGATAGCGATCGCCGCGCTCGCCCCGCCCGCTTTCGTCAGCGCCAGCCCAAAGGCTTTTTCGTCGCCGTAGTTCTTGGCGTCGATGGCATCCTGAACGGCCTCGACGAGTTCCTTGACCGCTTTGACCTGTCCCGCGACGGGGGTGAAATCGAGTATGAAGTCGACGATCTTCTCGCCCGTTGTCCCCGGCGCGTAGTACGCGGCGAGGCGCGTGGCGGCGACATGCCAGTCGAGCGCTCCAGCGCGGACGGCGCGCGCCGTCAGCTCGAAGATCGCGAAATGCTCGGGCTTGATGTGTTCTTTGGCCGCCGCGATGTAGCGTTCGAATGCTTCATCACCGAGCCGGTGTCGCCCGCCTTCGTCGCGCGCGCCGGCTCGATAGAGACGGCTGATCAGGAAGCGGACTTCGCGCTTGCGGTCGATGCCGACATCGGGCTCCGACATGCCGTCCGACGGGACGCCGCCAAGAACGTCGCGCTCGAGCGGGTCGGAGGGTGGCGTGACGCCTTCGGGAAGGACGGCGTCGCGCCTGAAGCTCCAACTGCCGAAATTCGCTTCCGGATCCACTGCGACGTCGCCTATGCCGTGTTCTGTTTGAGGCACTGACGGCGAATGGGCCGAACGGGACGCAGTGCCGCTATCAGTCGCTACGGTGCCAGCGAAATGCGCACCGGGTTCGCGCAGTTCGATCACGTCGGCGCCGTCGGTGCGCCGTGCGTTCTCGAACATGCGGCCGGCGCGGCGCGCGACGGCGGCCGGATCGTCGAGGTAGCCGGCTTCTTGGAGCGCGCTGGGCGCCGGTGTCCGGCGTCGGTATTCGAGCCATTCGGGGCGCTTCACGCGCGCGAGGCGATCGACCGCCTGGCGTAGCGCCGCGTCGGTTTCGCCGCCGGGCGCGAGCCATCCGTCGGCGGAGAGGCGGTTGTCGCTCTGGAATCGCTGGATCGCCTTCGTCGTCGACTCTTCGATAAATCCGGACGGCCGGTCGAACCGGTCTTCGGGCAGATAGCCGAGGCCGCCCAAGGCCCGCTTCACCGTCGCGACATCGCGCGGCGCATTCGCGAAGCCGTTGCCGACCGTATCCCCGACGGCCATCGCGAAATCGTGCAACAGCCCGGCGCCGCGCGGCTTGCCGAGGAGATTGTTGTTGATCGCGCGCTCGGTTGGCCCGCCGGGCTTGGCATAGCCGTCGATTTTGAGCCCGTTTTGTTCCTGAAACTTTTCGAGCGCTTGGACCATCGGCTCGGTCGTGTAGCGCTGCGGCTCGTGCGCTTGCTTGGGGACAGGCTACCGCGCCGGCATCAGCTCCAACCGCCGCCGGAAGCGAGCCCTCACGGCCTCGGCACCGAGCGGCATCTGGATGTAGGCGCCGTCTTGCCAGAGCTTCAATTGATCGAGCGCCGTGGTGCTGCCGAGCCAGCCATCCTGCCCGCCGAGCAGGGTGAAGAAGTTGGCATCGGGGTCGGCGAGGTCGGTCATGAAGCGCGCCTGCTGCCCGTAGCGCGTGAAATGGCGCTGATCGGTGCTGCTGTGCGCGGTTTTCATCAGCGATTCGGTGCTGCCGCTCGTGGGCATGTCGCCGAAGCGATAGCGCCCGCCGATCAGCGGCGCGAAGGCGAGCGGATGCGAGAGGCCGAGCCGGTGCATCTCGCCCCAATTCTTGAAGCGGCGCAGCTTCCGCCCGGCTTCGGCCAAAGCATCGGCCAGCAGCGGGCCGAGTTCGGCATCGGGGATGGTCGGAATGTCTTCGGCGAGCAGGCGCGGCATCGCGGCGATCGTGAACATCGTCGCCGCCGCCTCATCGCCGTAGCGGCGCACGTAGTAGCTTTCCTGGAAGCGGTGATGGAACAATTCGAACGCCACCGGCGCCTGGTCGGCGGCGTCATATTGCCCGTCCCAGCCGCGCAGGAGCTCGAGCACGCGCGCCGCGCGCCGATCGGGCTTCGCATCGGCTTTGGTGCGCGCGATCGCGGCGAGATAGAGATCGCGCAATTGTATCGAGGACGGCACGGCGACGTCGCGCTGCAGCGCTTTCAAATCGGCGAGGCCAAGGCGCGGGCGCGCGGCCATGAACGCGTTCATGCGCCGCATGCGGTCGTCTTGCGAGAACACGTAGCCGATCGGGAACGGCGCCGTGGTCGGCTTGTTGTTGGCGGAGGCGAGGAAGCCGGATTTGGGATTGTAGGCGGCGGGAAGCTGCGCGGCGGTGGCGATCGCCTTCCACTGCGACGCCGGATCGGCCGGATCGAGGATGAGATCGGACGGCGTTGCGCGCGTGCGGATCGGCAGCATCGCGGCCATCACCTGCCCGATGTTACCGGCGCGGTCGGCATACACCATGTTCTGCGCCGAGACGGCGAAAGTATCGAACGCCGCGCGGAACTCGGCGAAGGATTTCGCGCGCGAGGCCCGGAGCATCGCCGTGATCTCGTCGCCGCGCTCGTGGCCGATCCAGCGCAGCGCAAACGGCGGCTTGCCCTGCCAGCCGAGCAGCGGCGCATCCGAGATCACCGGGCCGTGCGGCGACGAGCGCACCGTCACCGTCTTGTCGAACCACCAGCGCACCTTGATGCGCTCCTTGCGCGACGTGAGCTGCGCCGGCGGCAGCTTCGAGACGTCGAACAGGTCCGACGAGGCGGCGCGCATGTTGGTGCCGCCCCAGGCGATGTGCGGGTTGCGGCCGAGCGCCACGAGCGGCACGCCCGGAATCATGAAGCCCACCGCGTGATACGACGGCGACTTCATGCCGGCGATGAGCCAGAGGTTCGGCATCTGGATGCCGAGATGCGGATCGCTGGCCAGCAGCGCCGCGCCCGAGGAGGAGCGCGCGCCCGAGACGACGAGCGCGTTGCTGCCGGTGCGCGAGGCGCCGGCGAGAAGCTGCTTCAAGACCCCGGCCTGATCGGCGCTGCTGAAGCTCGTGAGCGAATCGCCGCCCGCCTTGAGGATGCGCGCATAGAGCTCGCGCCAATCCGGCCGCTCGCGCATCTTCAAGAGCGAGAAGTAGCCGAGCCAGTTGATGTCGGTTCCGGCGAGGCGGCCGATCGCGAGCACGTCGCGCACGCTCCACGGCTCGCGCTTCAGCGCCAGGACGTGGAATTCGTGCGGCAGGTCCTCTTCGCTGAGTTTGCCCTGGTAGAAATTGATGCCGTTGACGAAATCCTCGACGAAGGCGCGCGTCTCTTGCGGCATCGCGGCCTCGAATTCGGCGGCGCCGCGCCCGAAATCGAGGATGCGCAGGCTGTGGTCGATATCGACCGCGAGCGGCCCCGCCGATTCGGCGAGGCGCCCCTGCACGATGCGCAGCAGCATCGTCATCTGCGCGAGGCGAAGATGCGCGTGCACCATGCCGAGCGCGAAGGCGAGATCCTGGTCGGTCGCCGCCTCGACGAACGGCACCTGATGCTCGTTCCAGTGGATCGTGACCGGCGCTGCCAGCGGCAGATCGGCCGTGGGGAACGATTTGAGCCGCCGCTCGAGCGTGGCTTCGTCCGGGATCGGCCGCAACAGCGCGCAGCCGGAGAGGAACGTGACGCTCAGCGCCAGCGCGAAAAGCTGTGCGGCCGAGAGCGGCGCGCGGCGGCGGCGCGCTTTCCGGCGCTTCTTGGCGGCTCTTTTCGCGGCAGGATGCATCGGGCCGAGATCCATGCCGTCTTCCTCTCTCAAGCGGCCGCGCGTTCGCGCAAGCGCGCGTCGGCCGCCTGCGCGTCTTCGACGATCGCGAGGCCGCTCTCGAGCACCGCGGTTCCGGCGCCCTTCTTGTGCACGCGCTCGGCGAGGTGGCGGCGCCAGAGGCGGCCGCCGGGCTGGCCGTGGAACAGCGGGATCAGCGGCTTCGCGATCGGGCCGAGCGGAACGCCCGCTTCGAGCATGCGCGCCGCGAACGGAAGATAGGCGCGGACCGCCTCGGCGCGCGATGGCGGCGGCGCCGTTTCGCCGTAGATCACGCGATCGACCTGGGCGAGCATGTAGGGCGTCTCGTAGGCCGCGCGGCCGAGCATGACTCCATCGAGCCGGCCCGGCCCGATCTGCGGCACCGCCTCGTCGAGCGATTTCATGCCGCCGTTGAGGACGATCGTGAGCGCCGGGAAATCCGCCTTCAGGCGATGCACCGTCTCGTAGCTCAGCGGCGGGATCTCGCGGTTCTCCTTCGGCGAAAGGCCCTGAAGCCACGCCTTGCGCGCATGGATCGCGAACACCGTGCAGCCCGCATCGGCGATGCGGCGCACGAAATCGGCGAGGTGCTCGTAGCCGTCGCGGTCGTCGATGCCGATGCGCGTCTTGACCGTGACCGGAATCGCGGCGGCGCGGCGCATCGCGGAAACGCAAGCCGCCACCGTCTCGGGCTCGGCCATGAGGCAGGCGCCGAAGCGGCCGGCCTGCACGCGGTCCGACGGGCAGCCGCAATTGATGTTGACCTCGTCGTAGCCGAGCGCTTCGGCGAGGCGCGCGCATTCGGCCATCGCGGCCGGATCGGAACCGCCCAATTGCAGCGCCACCGGATGCTCGAACGCGTCGAAGCCCAGGATGCGCGCGCGGTCGCCGTGCAGCGCGGCGCCGGTCGTGATCATCTCGGTGTAGAGGAGCGCGCGCCGCGTGAGGAGGCGCGCGAACGTCCGGTAATACCGGTCCGTGCACTCCATCATCGGCGCGACGCTGAAACGGCGGTCGATCATTCGCGGAATTTAGGGAAGCCGAAGGCAGCGCGCCACCCCGCCGGATTGCCCGGCGCGACACATTTCGGTCATCCGCCTTTGCCGAAACGAACCACGGAGGCACGGAGACGGAGCAAGCAAGGATAGCGCGCCTTTGGCGCGCGGAAACTCTTCTCCGCGCCTCCGTGTCTCCGTGGTTCCCGTCCTTCACTCCGGCGGCGGGATCGTGCCGACGAGGCGCCAGCCTTCGGCGCGTGCGGGATCGGGGCGGACGACGACGATGCCGCCTTCGCCGCCCTCGGTTCCGACCACGGCGCGCATCGAGATGCCGTGCGTGACCAGAACGAGCGTGCCCGGCCCCTTCCAGTCGCGGATCAGCTTCTTGAACGCCTCCACCTTCGCCTCGCGATCGGGCGGGCGCGCGAGGAGATTGTAGAGCGCGTGATCGATCGCGGGCTCGCCGAAGCCCATGAGCCGCGCCGTGTCGATGCAGCGGCACCAGGGCGACGAGATCGCCTTGCCGAGCTTGGCGCCTTTTTCGCGCCACAAAGCGCCGAGCCTCGCCGCCTGCGCGCGCCCCTCCGGCGAAAGGTTGCGCTGCGTGGCGCAATCCTCGAGCCGCGCACCGGGCGGATCGGGGCTCGGCCCCGGCGCCTTCGCGTGGCGGATGATCGCAACAGCACCGTCGCCGGTGAGCGCGGCCCAGGCGGCGTCGGTGTTCTGCGCCGATGCGGGTGTGGCGAGCAGCCACGGGGTCGAGGCCGTCAACAACAGGGCCAAGAGGCAGGCGCGGCGGCGAAGCGGCTTTGTGGCGAACGGCATGGCTGAGATCGGCTCTGTGGCCGGGACGATACAGTGGCGGCGATTCATGGATTTTCCGAGGCAGCGGCGGCCGACAAGCCTAACCCGCCTCCTTCAGCCGCGCGCGCAGCCGCCCGAGACCGCGGCCCACCTCCACCCTGTTCTTCGCCACTTTCACCCATTTCGGCAGGCGGCTCGCGAACGACTGGTTCGACCAGCCGTGCTCGGCATCGCGCCTTCGCTCGCGGAGATCGGCCAGCGCGTAGGCTTCGAGCGCCGCGAGGTGGCGGGCGTTGAACGCCCAAAGCAGCTCTCCGGCGCAAGGCGTGGCCAGCCAGAGCGGCAGGCGGAAGTAGTCGTCGTGCCCGACGCGCGCGAGGCCCGGGACGGCGGGCGGGCGGCTTTCCTGAAGATGGCCGCAGCGGCGGCACACGAGGCGGCGCGGCGCGGCCGTGTCGCGGGCGGCGGGATCGAGGCGCCTGCTCACGGCCGGGCCCGCGCAGCGCGGGCAGACGACGAGGATCTCGTCGAGGAACGCCGCGAGCGGGTCGCGCGATTCGCGCGCGCGCCGCGCCGGCGCGGGCGGCTTCGCCCGCTTCGCCGTCGCTTTCGCTTTCAGTTCTTGACGCACAGCGTGATGCCGTCGCCCACGGCGATCATCGCGAGGGTCACGCGCGGATCCTTGTGGAGCTTCGCGTTGAGCGTCTTCACGTGCTCGGTGAACATGAGCTGCCAGTCGGCGAGGCCTTCGAGGTTCTGGCCGACGACGCGGCCGTCGAACAGCGTGTTGTCGATCGCGATGAGCGCGCCCGGCTTCGCGAGCACCAGCGACTGCTCGTAGTAGCTGTCGTAATCGTCCTTATTCGCGTCGATGAAGATGAAGTCGAAGCTCTGCTTCTCCTCGATCAGCTTGCCGAGCGTGGCCACGCCGGGCCCGAGGCGCAGCTCGATGCGATCGGAAACGCCGGCCTCCTGCCAGTAGCGGCGCGCGATATCGGTGAACTCCTTGCTGATGTCGCAGCACAGGATCCTCCCGCCCGGCGGCAGCGCCATCGCCATGGCCAGCGAGGAATAGCCGGTGAACGTGCCGACCTCGAGGATGCGCTGCGGCCGCAGCGCCTTCACCAGCACGTGCAGGAACTGGCCCTCGTTCGCCGGCACCTGCCAGAAGCCGAGCGCCAGCTTCTTCGTCTCGGCGCGCAGCCGCGCCTGCAACGGCGTCTCGCGGCTCGAGACGGCCATCATGTAGTCGTAGAGCGGATCGTTGAGGAAGATCTGGTCGCGGGCCATGTGTTCTCTTTACTCCCCTACGCCATCCCGACGGAAAGCGCCGGCCGGCGAGGTGGAATTTACATGATCTTCTTCCGCACCCAAGCCAGCGGCGCCTTGTCGTCGTAGACGACACCCGCTTCGTATTCGCCGAGCTGCACGCCGAGCTTCGCGAGCAGCGGCGCCAGATCGACCGGGGCGCCCTTGAACACGTGCGTTTCGGCGAGCCGCGCGAGCGTGCCGAAGCCGGTGGCGCGGTCGCACACTTCAACGAAGCGCTCGAGGCTCCAGCGCTGCGCGGTGTCGCCACCCTCGGCGAGCACGGCCTGGAAGCAATCGGCGAGGCTCTTCGCCCCGCCGCTCTTCTCGATGATCTCGGCATCGGCGAGCAGCATCATCAGGGTGCCGCCCCAATAGACCGGGCCGATGCCGCGCGAGCGCGCAAGGCCCGCCTGCTCCATCGCCGGAATGCCCTGGCGGAAATTGCGCAGGAAGCCGCGCCACGCCTGATCGCGCGGAAACCAGCCGGCGGCGACGCGCAGGCGCGTTTCCGTATAGACCGCCATGCCTTCCATCAGCCACGCGTGGCCGTCGATGAACGGGGCCGCGAAATGCACGAGCTCGTGCATCAGCATCCACTGGCCGAAGAGATCGGCGGGCTCGGTCGCGGCGCCGATGCGCAGCAGCATCGTGGCTCCGCCGCCGCCCGCCACCATGCCGCGGCGGAGATAGCGGAGAGTCGGCATGGGCTGGAGCACGATCAGCGCATCGCGGGCCGGGAAGCCGCCGAAATAGGAGCCGAGGCGCGCGGCCGAAGCGCCCATCCATTGCGCCAGCGTTTCGCGCGCGAGCGGCAGCTTCTCGTCGAGGATCGCGATGGTGAGCGTGCCGGCACCACCGCGCGCCGCCACCGGCACGCGCAGGATCTCGAGCCGGCCCATCGCCATGAACGAGATGTAGGGGAAATCCGCCGTGTCGATCCGTTCGATCTCACCGATGCGGGCGAGGCCGGTCGCCACCGCGGCGCCGGCGGGCGCGCGGAAGCGGAGCGTGAGCGGCATCGGGCGTTTGCCGCCGTCGGGCACGAGCAGGAACGAGCGCACGCCCGCCACCACCGAGCCGCCGATGCGCTGGCCGAGCGACGGGCTGTTGGTTGAGGCCGCGAGCTCGTCGACATCGAAGCGATAGGCCGCGCGCGCCACGCCGCCGGCGCCCCTGAGCGTCCACGCTTCTTCACTTTTCTCGATCGCGCTGCCGCCGGCGCCGCGCAGGTCCTTCACATGCCCGTCGGTGATGAAGCGATAGGTGGAGAGCGCGAACGGCCCCTCGCCTTCGCAGGCCATCGTCACGTCGAGCGTCCGCGCCTCGGCATCGGCGAGCGCGATCTCGTAGTGGCACCCGCCCGGCGGCGGCGCGATCTCCTGCGCCTGCGCTGAAGCGGCAGAGAGCGCCAGCGCGGCGAGTGCGAAACGCAATCTCATGCACGCGACGCTAGGCGGCGATCAAGGCAAGGTCCAGGCACGTTGCGGTGATGGCGCGCGCCCAACGCCGTCGTCCTGAGCGGCCGCCCGCTTGCGCGATCGGGAAGGATCTCTCGACGCCGAGACTCGCTGCCCAGAGATCCTTCCGCCGCGAGAGCGGCCTCGGGATGACGGCGCGAGGAATGCGGCCGAACCGGCGATCACAAATCGTACTGATACGTGATCCACATCGTGCGCTTGGCGACCTGGTCGTAAAGGCCGCGGGCGCGGTAATTGTCGTCGGCGGTGAGCCAGCGATAGAACGGCCAGCCGCGCGCCCGGCCGATCGCGGCGACTTCGTCGAGCAAAGCGCGCCCGACGTTCTTCGCGCGCCAGGCGGGATCGACGTAGAGATCGTCGAGGAAGCCCACGATCGTGCCGCGCAACGGGCTGGCCATGTCGCGGAAATGCGCGAGGCCGATCACGCTTCCGTCGGCCGCGCGCGCGATGCGGCCTTCGCAGGGGCCGTGCTCGCCGGGCGCCGCGATCCACGCCCAGACGCGCTCGGCGATCGCATCGCTCATCTCGCGCTTGTAGAACGTGGCGTAGCCATCATACATGCGGCGCCAGCCGGGCTTGTCGGCCGCGCCCGGCCGCACGATCGTGAAATCGCTCATCCGCCTCCCCATGCCTGCCCGGCGACCTCGACGAGGCGCGCGAGCTTCGCCCTTTGTAGCGCGGGCGTCATGGGATTGGGGAGGACATTGAACTTCGACATCGCCGAGGAGGCGAAGCCGCATTGCGGGCAGAGGCCGAGCTGATCGGCCGGCGCGTACTTCGCCGCCTCGTCGAGCTTGCGCTTCAGGGCGTCGGCCGTCTCGATGGCCGGGTTCTTCGTGCTGACGAGCCCCAGGAACGCCTGCTTGCCCTTCGGCAGGTGGCGCAGCGGCGCGAAATCGCCGGCCCGCGGCGAATCGTATTCCATCAGATAGGCGTCGACGTTGAGTTGGTTGAACAGCCGCTCCGCGATCGGCGCATAGCCGCCGTCGCCCATCCACAGGCCCTGCATGTTGCCGCGGCACAGATGCAGCGCCACGCGCATGTTCTTCGGCCGGCCGATGATCGCGCGGTTGACGAGATCGATGTAGAGATCGGCGAGCTTGTCGGGGTCGTCACCCTGGCTCCGCGCGATGCCGCGGTTCGTCTCGTCGCAAAGCAGCGTCAGCGGCACTTCGTCGAGCTGCAGGAACGTGCAGCCGCGCGCGGCGAGATCGGCGATCTCGGCGCGGTAGATGTCGATCATGTCGTCGAAGAACGCCTCGAGCGAGTCGTAGGCCTTGCGATCGAAGCATTCGCCGAAATGGCCGAAATGCATGTGCGACGGAGTCGGCATCGTCACCTTCGCGCGGCCGTGCGCGCAGGATTTCAGGAACGCGAAATCCTCCGCGACGATCGGCTGCTTCTGCCGGAGCTTGCCGGTGGCGAACGGCGCCGGCGCCGCCGTGGAGACGCCCTGGTCGTTCTTGAAGACGAGCTTCGAGGGCTTGAAGCCGAAGCCTTCCACCGCCGTGAGGAAGCCGCGCGACCAGCCGCCGCGCCGGAACTCGCCGTCGGTGATGAAGGAAAGGCCGACCTCCTCCTGCATGCGCACCGCGTCGCGAATCGCCGCATCCTGCTCGGCCGCGAGCTTCTCGGCGGAGAGCTTGCCTTGCTCGTGCGCGAACCACGCCTCGGTCAGCGCCGGCGGGCGCAGCAGGCTTCCGACGTGATCGACGTGCTCGGCGGCGGACATGGCATTTCCCCGATGTTTCGCCGCGACCGTAAGGAGCGGCGTCCGATGCGCCTATGCTGCGGACAGAGAGTGTCCGTCCAGCGGAACGTCGCTACGGCGTTTCGAGCGGAGACGCCTTGAACGCCGGCAGCGCCTCGCACTTGGCGGCGAGCGCTTCGAGCTTCGGATAGCGGCCCTTCGGCACCAGGTCGGGATTGGTGCGGACGAGGAACGTCATCGCGACCGCGGCCGTGATGTCGGCGATCGTCATCTTCGCGCCGAGAAACCACGGCGACATCGGCAGCGCTTCGAGCGCCTGCAGGCCGCCGGTCACCTGGCTCTTCAGATGATCGTGCCACGGCGCGTGCACCTTCTCGGCCGGCCGCTTCGTGCGCTCGTAGAAGGCGTTCACGCCCTTGTCCATGATGCCGGTGCCGATCGCCGCGATGCGCAGGCATTCGCGCCGTTCCTTGCCCTTCGGCGGGATCAGCGCCTTCTCGGGCGCAACGCCTTCCATCAGATGATCGAGAATCGCGCCGCTCTCGATCAGCCGCTCGCCGTCGTCGAGCACGAGGATCGGCACGCGCGTGAGCGGATTGTTGGCGCGGATCTCGTTCGCCTGAGCTTCCTGCCACGGCGTGAGGTAGACGCGCTCGTGCTTGATGCCGAGGGCGTCCATGGCGATGGCGACGCGGCGCGTGTAGGGCGAGAGATTGCGGCCAATGAGCTTCATTGCGCGTTTCCTGCTTTTCTTCGGGCGCGGAGCCTAGCAGCGGCGCCCGCGGAGTCGGAAACGGAATCTGGCGCGGCGGCTATGCGGCCGGCGCGAGCGCGCCGCGCGGGGCCTCGCGCTCGCCGAGTGCCAGCATCGCCTCGTGCGTGCTGAGGAAGACGCGCCCGGGCGCGAGCTTCTCCAGCAGGTCGGACCGCCGCAGCCGGTCCATGACCGGCCCCTTCACCTCGGCGAGATGCAGCGTGACGCCGCTGTCGCGGAGATGCGCGATCAAGGCCTCGAGCGTCTCCAGCGCACTCGCGTCGATCGAGTTGACCGCGCTGGCGATGAGCACGACGTGGCGAAGTTCCTTGCGCTCGGCGACCATGGCCAGGATGCGGTCTTCCAGGTCGGCCGCGTTGGGGAAATAAAGGCTTTCATCGACGCGCACCGCCAGCACGTGCGGCAGGGTTTCCACTTTGTGGCGCTCGACGTTGCGGAAGTGCTCGCTCGTGCCCACCCGCCCGACCACGGCCATGTGCGGCCGGCTCGTGCGGTAGAGATGGATCGCGAGCGAGAGCGCGGCGCCGATCGCGATGCCGAGCTCGATGCCGATCGCGAGCACGCCGGCGAAGGTGGCGGCGAGCGTGAGCGCGTCGGCCCGGTCGTAGCGCCACGCGCGCGCGAGCGCCGCGAAATCCACCAGCGGCAGCACGGCCACGACGATGACGGCGGCGAGCACCGCGTGCGGCAGATAGCGGAACGCGGCGGCCACGGTGGCGACCGTGAGTGCGGTCAAGATGGCGGTGATCACGGCCGCGAACGGCGTGCGCGCGCCGGCGGCGAAATTCACCATCGAGCGCGCGAAGCCGCCGGTGACCGGATAGCCGCCGGTGACGCCGGCCGCGAGATTGGCCGCGCCGAGGCCGATCAGTTCCTGATCCGGATCGACGCGCTCGCGCCGCTTGCTCGCCAGGCTCTTGGCCACCGAGACGCTCTCGACATAGCCGACCAGCGCGATCAGCGCCGCGCCGCCGGCCAGCGCCTGCCACAACTCGGCATCGAAGCGCGGGAATGCTAGCGGGGGCAGGCCAACCGGAATATCGCCCACCACTTTCACGCCGGACGCGCGGTCGAGATCGAACAGCACGACCGCGCCGATGCCGAGCGCCACGGCGAGCAGCGGCCCCACCTTGGTGAGCGGCTCGGCGATGCCCTTGCGTACGCCGCGCGCGGCCAGGATGCGCGCCAGCGGCTTGCGCACGAAGAACAGCAGCGCCGCGGAGGCAAGGCCGATGGCCGCCGTCGCCGGATTGAGGCTGCCGGCGTTGCGAGCGAGCTGAATCGCCGTGTCGGCGAAGGATTCGACGCGTGGCATTTCGATGCCGAGCAGCGTTTTCACCTGCCCCAATGCAATCAGGATCGCCGAGGCGCTGATGAACCCCGAGAGCACCGAGTGGCTGAGGAAATTGACGAGAAAGCCGAGCCGCAGCAGGCCGAGCGCCAGCAGCATCGCGCCGCCGAGCAGCGCCAGGATCACCGCCGCTTCGCCATAGGCGGCGGTGCCGGGCTCGGCGAGGCCGGCAAGGCTCGTGGCGGTCATCAGCGAGAGCACGGCGACGGGCCCGACGGCGAGCGCGCGGCTCGTGCCGAACAGCGCATAGGCGACGAGCGGCGCGATGCTCGCATAAAGACCGATCTGCGGCGGCAGGCCGGCTAGCGTGGCGTAGGCCATGCCTTGCGGCACGACCATGATCGCGACGACGAGGCCCGCCACCGCGTCGCCGCCGAGATCGGCGCGGCTGTAGCGGCGGAGGTGCCGCCACGCGGGAATCACGCGTTCGATCATGGCCGAATCCCCCACTCGCCCGCGGTGCGGGCGCGACGCGGCTATTTGAGCGGCAGGCCCGCTTGCTTCCAGGCGTTGAGGCCGCCGGCGAGCACATAGGCGTCGCCGCGGCAGGTACCGGCGAGGCGGGCGGCATTGGTGGCGGTGCGCATGCCGGACTGGCAGTGGAAGATCACCAGCTTGCCCTTGGCGACCGCCTCGGCCTCGCCGGCGGCGATGCGCGAGAGCGGCGTGAGCGCGGCGCCGGCGATGTTTTCGCGCGCGTGCTCGTGCGTCTCGCGAATGTCGACGAGGATCGCCTTGCCCTGATCGACCAGGGCCTTGGCTTCGGCGGGCGTGAGCGGCTTCAGATCGGTACGGACGGTCATGTGGATTTCCTTTGGCTGGGGGGTTGTGCGGGACGGCAGCGCGCCGGCCCCGCGCAGTAGACGGCGTAGAGCGTATCGATCACCCGGCGGACTTCTTCCGAGGCGAGCGAGTAGTAGATCGCCTGCGCGACGCGGCGCGTGGCGACGATGCCCTCGGCGCGCAGGCGCGCGAGATGCTGCGAGACGGCGGATTGCGAGAGGCCCACCGCCGCGACGAGCTCGCCCACGCCGCGCTCGCCGTTGGCGAGCTGGCAGAGGATCATCAGGCGGTGCTCGTTGGCGAGCGCACGCATGAGCCCGGCCGCCTTGCCGGCGGCCCGCTCCATCGCAGTCATGTCCATCTGCGACATATTCGATTCTCATAAATTAGATATTGCTAATTTATACTGAATGATTACGTTGTCAAGCGCAAGCCGGAAGGAGGCCTGCCATGAGCAAATCCGCCGCACGTTCGCAGCCCGCAAAGCCGCACAGCGACGCGCTATCGGTGGTGACGACGTTCTTCGACGAGGCCACGTTCACGGCCACGCATGTGGTGCGCGAGCCCGCTGGCCCCGCTGCCGCCATCGTGGACCCGGTGCTGGATTTCGATCCCGCTTCGGGCCGCACCGCGACGAAATCCGCCGACGCGCTGATCGCCTACGTGCAGGAGCGCGGCCTCAAGGTGGAGTGGATCCTCGAGACCCACGCGCATGCCGACCACCTGAGCGCCGCCGACCATCTCCGCCGCGTGCTCGGCGCCAAGGTCGCGATCGGCGCCGGGATCGGCCGCGTGCAAGAGACCTTCGCCGGCCTCTTCAACCTCGAGCCGGGCTTCGCCACCGACGGCAGCCAGTTCGACCGGCTCTTCAAGGACGGCGACACGTTCCGCATCGGCGCGCTCGAGGCGCACGTCATGCACACGCCGGGCCACACGCCGGCCTGCGTGACCTACGTGATCGGCGACGCGGCGTTCGTCGGCGACACGCTGTTCATGCCCGACTACGGCACCGCGCGCACCGACTTTCCGGGCGGCGACGCGAAGACGCTGTATCGCTCGATCCGCCGCATCCTCGACCTGCCGCCCGAGACGCGCCTCTTCCTCTGCCACGACTACAAGGCGCCGAAGCGCGACCGCTACGTCTGGGAGACGACGGTGGGCGACGAGCGCCGCGACAACATCCACGTGCGCGACGGCGTATCCGAGGAAGCGTTCGCGACCATGCGCAAGGAGCGCGACGCCAGGCTCGCCGCGCCGCGCCTCCTCTTTCCCTCGGTGCAGGTGAACGT
The DNA here is from genome assembly GCA_964481045.1 of uncultured Candidatus Odyssella sp. Taxonomy (GTDB): domain Bacteria; phylum Pseudomonadota; class Alphaproteobacteria; order Bin65; family Bin65; genus SBBV01. The sequence goes on from CAYZSG010000003.1 coordinate 33,759, forward strand.
GCGCGCCGGCGCGCTGCCGCCGCCCGAAGCGAACGGAACCGCCTATCTCAAGATTCCGCTCAACCGCATCTGATCGGAGACGCGCCGTGACCGTGCTTCGCTATCTCGTTTCGCCCGGCGATCTCGCCGCCGAGGTATCCGGCCTCCGCTCCGGCTCCGAAAGCCGCCAGATCCTGCGCATGTTCGTGAATACGCTGGTGTGGGGCGCCGTGGGCGTGATCGCCGCGGTGGCGTTTCTGGCCTGAGCTTCAGGCCGGCCGGCGCGCGAACGCGAGCGCCGCACCGAGGCCGCAGATCATCGCGCCCGAGCCTTGGCGGACGCGGCGGATCGCGCGCGGCCGCTCGGCCAGCGCCGTGCGCGCCCGCGCGGCCATGAATGCCACGACGATATCCGCCGCCGTGTTGAGCGTTACCGAGACGAGGCCGAGCACCGCGAATTGCAGCGCCACGGCACCGGCCGGGTCCACGAACTGCGGGATGAAGGCGAGGAAGAACGCCGCGGTCTTCGGGTTCAACGCCTCGACGATGATGCCTTCGCGGAACGCGCGCCGCGCCCCGGTGGCGCCGACGCCGCGCGGAACGGCGATGCGCGCCTCGCGGATCGTCTTGACGCCGAGCCAGACGAGATAGAGCGCGCCGGCGAACTTCAGCACCGTGAACGCCTCGGCGCTGGCCATCACGACCGCCGAGACGCCGGCGGCGCCCGCGACCACATGGACGAGCCCGCCGAGCCCGGTGCCCACGCTCGACGCCAGCCCCTCCTCGCGCCCGCCCGCCAAGGTGCGGGCCGCCACATAGAAAATGCCGGGACCGGGGGTGACGGCGACCACGAGCGCGGCGGCGAGGAACAGGGCGAGGCTGGATGCATCGAACATCAGCGAACAATAGCGGCGAGAGCTGCGCGTAGAAAGTCTGCGCGTTGGTCACGCGCTGCGGCCGATCAAGACCGCGTCATGCTGAGCGCCGCCCCCTTCGGGCGGCAGCGAAGCATCTCTCGACGGGTTGGTATGGTGCCGGTTCGAACGCGACTCGCTGGCGAGAGATGCTTCGCGGCCCCAAGCGGGGCCGCTCAGCATGACGAGGTGCGGGGAGTGAGCCCGCCGGGCATGACCGCCTGCGCCTTGGTAGCGATGGACATATTCGTTTTCCGCTACTAATTACGCCGCCATGTCCGTTCCCGCCGCCGCCGACACCACCCCGATCGAAAACCGCAACCAGCTCGTCGCCCATCTCGAATCGGGCGCCAAGCCGCGCAGCGCGTGGCGCATCGGGACCGAGCACGAGAAGTTCGCGTTCGATGCGAAGACGCTGCGCCGCCTGCCCTACGAGGGGCCGCACGGCATCAAGGCGCTGCTCGAAGGCTTCTTCCGCTTCGGCTGGGAGCCGATCAAGGAAGGCGAGACGCTGATCGGCGCGATCAAGGGCAAGGGTGCCATCAGCCTCGAGCCCGGCGGACAGCTCGAGCTCTCGGGCGCGCCGCTCGAGACCATCCACCAGACTTGCGACGAGGTGCACACGCACCTGGCCGAGGCGAAGGCGATCTGTACCGAGATCGGCGCCGGCCTGCTCGGCCTCGGCTTCGACCCCAAGTGGCGGCGCGAGGACATCCCCTGGATGCCCAAGGGCCGCTACAAGATCATGCGCGAGTACATGACGAAGAAGGGCATGCTCGGCCACGACATGATGCTGCGCACCTGCACGGTGCAGGTGAACCTCGATTTCTCGTCCGAAGCCGACATGGTGAAGAAGCTGCGCGTGTCGCTCGCGCTGCAGCCGGTGGCCTCGGCCCTGTTCGCGAACTCGCCGTTCACCGAGGGCAAGCCGAACGGCTACCTCTCCTACCGCCAGCACATCTGGACCGACACCGACCCCGACCGCACCGGCCTCATCCCGTTCGCGTTCGAAGACGGCATGGGCTTCGAGCGCTATGTCGATTACGCGCTCGACGTGCCGATGTATTTCGTCTACCGCGGCGGGAAATACATCGACGTGTCGGGCCAGTCGTTCCGCGCGTTCCTCGAGGGGAAGCTGCCGGGCCTGCCCGGCGTACGCCCGACACAGAGCGACTGGGCCGACCATCTCACCACGCTGTTCCCCGAGGCGCGGCTCAAGAAGTATCTCGAGATGCGCGGCGCCGACGGCGGGCGCTGGCGCAGCCTGTGCTCGCTGCCGGCGCTGTGGGTGGGCCTGCTCTACGACCAGACGGCGCTCGATGCGGCGTGGGACATGGTCAAGGACTGGACGATGGCCGAGCGCGCGGCGCTTCACCGTGCCGTGCCGAAAGAAGGCTTCAGGGCCAGGTTCCGCAACGAGACCGTGCGCGATCTCGCGCTACGCGTGCTGGCCATCGCGCGCGAGGGCCTGAAGAGCCGCGCCCGGAACGACCGCATCGGCCAGGACGAAACCGCCTTCCTCAACGACATCCAGACCGCGGCCGAGAACGGCACCACCTTCGCCGACGAGCTGCTCGAGGCCTACAAGACGCGCTGGAACGGCAACATCGACCCGATCTTCGTCGAGCGCGCGTTCTAGGCGCCGACGCCTCCATTGCCGTCATCCTGAGCGCAACGAAGGATGACGTGATCTCGCGGATTTTCCGCTACACGCCGCGCGCGCTGCGATATTCTCCCGCCATGCCCGAGGCGCCTCTCCCCGTCGCCGAGAGACCGGCCGCGTCGCCGCAGCCGGCAGGGCGCCGCATTTCGGTCGTGTGGGCGCTGGTCGCGAATTTCGGCGGGCTGCTGGTCGTCGCGATGCTGGCGATCTTCGGCTTCGCGTTCTGGAGCGCCAGCGGCAACACGATCGAGTTGCTGCGCGACCGCGCCGAGGTGACGATCAACCAGCTGCAGACGCGCCTGCGCGAGCATCTCGACCAGCCGGCCGAAGAGTTGAAGCTCATGGCCGGCGAGATCGCGTCGGGCCGCATCGCGCCGGAGCGCACGGCCGAGTTCGACGCCTTTTTGCTCGGCGGGCTCGCCGGCATGCCGCAGCTCCGCGTGCTGAGCTTTCTGAAGCCCGACCTCACCGCGCGCGGCGCGCAGCGCCTGCCCGACGGCATCGCCACCGGCCAGGCCGATCTTTCCGCGTTTCCGAATATCGCGAGCCTCGCGCGCCAGGCCTGGGCGCGTCGCGAGAGCGGCTGGACGCCGCCGCTCTACAATCCCGTGATCCGCGAGACCGTCATCGTGTCGGCGCAGCCGGTGATCCGCGATGGCCAGGTGATCGGCGTGCTCGTGGCCGTGGTGAGCACCGAGGAGCTCTCGCGCTACGTGGAGCGGCTCGGGCGCGAGGCGAATGCCAGCATCTTCATCCTCTACGGCCGCGACCACGTGCTGGCGCATGCGATGATGCGCGGCGGGCGCGTGAGCGCGAGCGCGGACGAGCCGCTGCCGACGCTCGCGCGCTTCGGCGACCCGGTGCTGGCCGCACTCTGGGACGAGAAGCGCAACCGCGGCCGGATTTTCCTCGCGCGCCCGCCGGTCGAGAACCGCACGATCGACGTGAACGGCGAGATCTTCCCGTTCTTCTACACCGAACTTTCCGGCTACAGCGACAAGCCGCTGCTGGTGGGCGCCTACACGCGCGCGAGCGACTTCGGCGAGATCATCAACCGCCTCGTGCTCGCGCTGGTGGCCGGCGGCGTGGCCATCGTGGGCGCGATCCTGATGGCGGTGCTGATCGGGCGCCGCCTCGCGCGGCCGGTGCAGCGCATATCCGAAGCCGCGACGCTGGTGGGCGATCTGCGCGTGTCCGAAGTCCGTCCGCTGCCGCGCAGCCGCATCCGCGAGCTCGACGAGCAGGCGCGCGCGTTCAACTCCATGACCGGGGCGCTGCGCTGGTTCGAAACCTACGTGCCGAAGCCGCTCGCGCGCCATCTGCTGAAAAGCGGCGACATGCGCGCGTTGGAATCGGAGCAGCGGCACCTGACCGTGATGTTCACCGATATCGCCGGCTTTTCGACCGCCTCGCAATCGGAGGACGCGGCCGCCGTGGCCGCCTATCTCAACCGGCATTTCGGCCTCGTGAACGCCTGCATCGAGACCGAGGGCGGCATCGTCGACAAATACATCGGCGATTCGGTGATGGCGTTCTGGGGCGCGCCCGAGAAGATCAAGAACCGCGCCGAGCGCGCCTGCCGCGCCGCGGTCGCGATCCGCGCCGCGATCGAGCGCGAAAACGAACTCTGCCGCGCCACCGGCGGGAAAGAGACGCGCATGCGCATCGGCATCCATTCCGGCGACGCGACGGTGGGCAACATCGGCTCGTCGAGCCGCGTCAACTACACGATCATCGGCGACATGGTGAATGTGGGCCAGCGCATCGAACAGATCGGCAAGGTGCTGGCGAAGGACGAGACGGTCGCGATCCTGATCAGCGAAACCACGCGCGCCGATCTCGGCCCCGAATTCGCGCCGCGCTCGCTCGGCCGCCACAAGCTCAGGGGCCGCGTCGGCGACATGGAGATCTTCGCGCTGTGACCGCCCGGGCCGGCTACGGCTTTCGCAGTCGCGACTTCTCCACGAGGATCTGGCTGTAGTTCATGGAACCGATGTATTCGTGCTCTCCGACCAGCATGACTTGAACCCTCACGGTCAGCTGGCGGTTCATCGCCCAATCCGTCCAGGCCGTCAGCGTTTGCCGGTCGGCAGGATCACGGTAGCGCTCGGCTTTGACGTCTGGAAAGCATCGCTGCACGCGCGCCACATCGCGGGCATAGGCCGCGCGCGCTTGTGCTGGCGCCGTCCGCTCGGATGTCGTCTTGCAGCCATAGCGGAACGCGAGCCGATCCTCGGTGACCTCGCATGCGGCGGCTCCCGGTACGAGGCGCCGGGCCGGATAAATGAGGTGGTTCCGGCTCGACGAAACCGTCGACGTCTTGAGGCCGGCGAAGTCTTCTGCGGCCTGCGCCAGTGCCTGCCGCAAGTCGGCGCAAAGGTCCTGTGCCTCCGCCGGCGCGGCGAATCCGACCGCCAGCAGCAGCGCAAGTGCCGATCGGCTATTGCGGTGCGTCATGGAGAAAACCCCGAAGTTGAACTGGAAAATGATAGTTGCGCGGCGGCTGGCCGCACCTCCCATTTGGGAGGCGAGCGCCGATGCGGTCGTTCAACGCTTTCTCTTCTCCACAACCACCCACACGGCGTTGGCGATGTCGGGCGGCTCCTCGCCGCTGTCGGCCACGAGCGCGATCTCGTCGGCGGCGACGAACACAACGGCCGCCCGCAGGCCCGGGCGCACACCCCAGATCACGGCGCCGGTCCATTCGACGGCGCCGGTGTAGTCGCCGTCGCCGCGCGGCACGAGGCCGCCGAAGCAGAGCCGCGTGCGCGCGACCTCGCGCCGATAGGCCGCGCGGACCGCGGCCGAGGGCGCGTCGTGCGCCGTCATGCGGCAGCGATATTCGACGGCGCCCGGCGCTTCGCGCACCTCGCAGCGATTCCCGTCCGGCAATAGCGTGCGCGCGGGCGTGGCGCCGCCCAGCGCTTGCTCGCCCGGAATCAGCAGCGTTTGGAAATCGCCGGCCGCGTGCGCCATCGCCCGCCTGAGGCCGGCGCAGAAATCCTGTGCCGCGGCGGATGCCGCGAACGCGGAGCCCGCGAACGCCGCGAGCGCGGCGGCGCGGGCGAGCCCCGGCACGCATCGCATGCCGAAGGCACTTGCCTTCGCCATCGTAGCGAGTCCTTGCCCAACGTCCCCGCGACCAGCGTAGCCGCGTGCAAAGCGGGGGCAATAGGCAATTCGAGACAGGCAGAGACCCTCGCGGCGCTTGCGGCCGCGCCGTCGCGGCGCGCATGGCCGGTGGCCGGGCTTGCGGCTTGTCTCACGCGCCGGCGACGGTCATTGTCGCGACGTTCGAAACTCGGAAGACGGACACTGGAATTGCCGGGTCCGCGCGCCGTAAGGACGCGCTCGGCGGCCAGGTGCACGCACCGGATCGAGGGGGGAATTCATGAAGCTCTGCCGTTTCGGGAAGAACCAGATCGGCGTCGTCGATACCGAGGCCGGCGTCGTGCGTGACGTCAGCGGCGTTCTCAAGCTGCTGCCGGCGGCGCGCTATCCGCTTCCGCGCGCCGACCAGCTCATCGCGAACCTGCCGAAGGTCAAGAGCGCGGCGGCCAAGCTCGCCAAGCGCGCGAAGCCGATCCCGCTCGCGAAGGTGAAGCTGCTGGCGCCGGTGGCCAACCCGGGCAAGATCATCGGCGCGCCGATCAATTACGCCGACCACATCGCCGAAGCGGCCGCCGACAAGGGCGTGGGCCACGGCCGCGACTTCTCGAACGCCGAGATCTCCAAGTGGGGCATGTTCCTCAAGGCCGGCTCGTCTCTGGTCGGGCCGAGCGAGGGCGTGGCGATCCGCAAGCCCTTCACGACGATGGAAAACCGCAACGACCACGAGATCGAGCTCGTGGCCGTGATCGGCCGCAAGGGCACGCGCATCAGGCGCGAGGACGCGCTGAAGCATGTCGCCGCGTACACCATCGGCCTCGACATGACCCTGCGCGGCCCGCAATTCGCGGGCTTCCGCAAATCGATCGACACCTACGCCGTGCTGGGGCCGTGGATCGTGACCGCCGACGAGTTCGGCGACCCGAGCGATGTCGGGCTCAAGATCGCGGTCAACGGCGAGACGCGGCAGGATTCGCGCACGAAGTATCTCGTGTTCGACGTGCCGCGCCTCATCGAGTTCGCGTCGAGCTTCTACACGCTCGAGCCGGGCGATCTCATCTACACCGGCACGCCGGCCGGCGTCGGCCCGGTCAAGGCCGGCGATGTCATGACCGCCGAGATCGAGCGCATCGGCGCGATGTCGATCGCGGTGCGCGACGCTTAGCGGCCGCAGCGGACCGCCGCGTCGCGCTCACCAGCGCAGCGTCAGCACGCCGTCGCGGAACTCGTAGCTGCGGAACTGCTGCAAAGTGTCGATGCCGAGCACCGACGTGTTCGCCGGCGTATCCATCACCAGCGCGCGCACATTCTGGAGCCGCGCCTCGCCGATCTCGAGCGTGCCGAGGCGCACCGGCGCCGCCTTGGCGATGCCGCTGGCCGTGCGCACGTTGGCCGTGTACTCGCTCGGCGACGGGAAGATGCCGGCGCGCTCGGCCTGGTACTTGCTCAGCACCGTGAGCGTGGCGCCGGTATCGACGAGCAGGCGCGCATCGCTGCCGTTGACGCGCACGTTGACATAGTAGTGCCCGTCCGAGGACTGGCGGATGGCGATCGCGCGGCCTTCGCTGCGGCCGTCGCTGTCGCGGTCGTCCGCGCGCTGGTCGCCGCGTGGCTCGACCGGAGTCGGCCGCGACGTGTCGAGCTCGCCGGCGACGCGATACCACACCGCCTTCAGCTCCGCGCGATAGGAATAGCCGATCACGATCACGAGCGCGATCGCGGCCCAGGCGAGCAGCGACTTGAGCGCGAACCCGATCTGCGTGCGGCGCAGCGCGAGGCTGGAGACGACGAGCACGAGCAGCAGCAGCACGAAGGCGAGGCGCGGGCCGTCATTGCCCCAGTCGAAACTGTCGCCGTATTCCGAGGCGAGCCAGCCGATCAGCGCGGCCAGCACCGCGAACACGGCGATCCACAGCCACCCGCCGCCGCCGGAGGGGCGCGGCTCCTGTTCCTGATGATCAGGGCGAGGCTTCGGAATCATGGGGGCGGAGCTTCCAGGATCACGGTGAAAAAAGTGTGACCGCTTCGCGCTACCGCGCCTCCGTCCCGCCCACCGTGATGCCGTCGATACGCAACGTCGGCTGCCCCACGCCGACCGGCACGCTCTGCCCGTCTTTCCCGCAGGTGCCGACGCCGGTGTCGAGCTTCATGTCGTTGCCGATCATGCTCACCTTCGTGAGCACGTCGGGGCCGCTGCCGATGAGCGTAGCGCCCTTCACCGGCGCGCCCTTCTTGCCGCCCTCGATTTTGTAGGCCTCGGTGCAGGAGAAGGTGAACTTGCCGCTGGTGATATCCACCTGCCCGCCGCCGAAGCTCGTCGCGTAGAGCCCGCGATCGACCGAGCGCAGGATCTCCTCGGGGTCCCTGTCGCCGGCCAGCATGTAGGTGTTGGTCATGCGCGGCATCGGCGCGTGCGCATAGCTTTCGCGGCGGCCGTTGCCGGTGGGCTTCATGTTCATGAGGCGCGCGTTCATGCGGTCTTGCAGATAGCCGGTGAGGATGCCGTCTTCGATCAGCACGGTGCGCGAGGAGGGCGTGCCCTCGTCGTCGATCGTCAGCGAGCCGCGCCGGTCGGGGATCGTGCCGTCGTCGACGACGGTGACGCCCTTGGCCGCGACGCGCTGGCCCATGAGGCCGGCGAAGGCCGAAGTTTTCTTCCGGTTGAAATCGCCCTCGAGGCCGTGTCCGATCGCCTCGTGCAGCAGGATGCCGGGCCAGCCCGGGCCGAGCACGACCACCATCTCGCCGGCCGGCGCCGGCACCGATTCCAGATTCACGAGCGCCTGTCGCAGCGCTTCGTCCACTTCGCCGCGCCACGCCGCGGGATCGACCCAGGCGGAATAGGCCGCGCGGCCGCCGCTGCCATGGCCGCCCGATTCCATGCGGCCGTTCTCCTCGACGACGACCGAAACATTGAGGCGCACCAGCGGGCGGATATCGCCGTTCATGCGCCCGTCGGCGCGCAGGATGGCCACGGCCTGCCAGTTGCCCATGAGCGCGGCGCTCAGCTGGCGCACGCGCTTGTCCTTCCCGCGCGCATAGGCGTCGATCTCGGCCAGCAGCTTCACCTTCGCCTCGAACGGCATCGTCTCGAGCGGGTTGAGATCGGCATAGAGGCTGCGATTGGTGCCCTGGGGCGCCACGGCCATGGCGCCGCCATGCCCCATCGTCACCGCCTTCACGGTGGCGGCCGCGCGCTTGATCGCGGGCTCGGAAAGCTCGGCCGCATGCGCGTAGCCCGTCGTCTCGCCGGCGACCGCGCGCAGGCCGAAGCCCTGCGCCGTGTTGAACGACGCGCTTTTGAGCTTGCCGTCGTCGAACACCAGCGCTTCGTGCTGGACATATTCCAGGAACAGCTCGCCATCGTCGGCCCGGGCGAGCGCGTCGGCGGCGATGCCCTCGACGCGGCGCCGGTCCATGCCGGTCTTGGAGAAGAACAGGTTCTCGATGCGGGCGAGATCGGCCATGCGGGGCTCCGGCGGCAAAGGGCTCAAGCGGATGTCTTCAATATGGTGCCATCGCCGCGTGATGTCAGCCCGCCCGAAAGCGAAGCGGCCCGCCTCTCGCGAGGCGGGCCGCCTGATTTCTGGGCTGCGGTCAGGGCCTAGTAGCAGCGATAGACGTACCGGTAGCGGTAGCGGTAGCCGTTCGACACGTAGACGTAGCGATAGAAGCAGTTGCCCTTCCAGAACGAGCCGCGCTGCCAGTAGTAGCCGGCCTGGACGATGCTCGAGTCGTTGCCGACCTGCGGGCCGATCTCGTGGGCCGGCGTCGCGGCCGAGGCGGTGCCGGCGAGGCCGAGCGCGAGCGCGGCGGCGGCGGCGAGGGTGAGGATGGTCTTCATGGCGAGTGATCCTGTCGGTTCGGGTTGATCGGTCGAGGCGCTGTCGTCGCCTCATCTGACGCGGACTATGCCGAACCCCGCCCCCGCCCGCAGTGAACCCGTTCACCGGCGCGTGATGAAGTGGATCACACGCCTAATCCGCGTCACTTGAGGCACATGGCCTCGACGTTGTTCCCGTCGGGATCGATGAGGAACGCCGCGTAGTATTTCGGGCTGTAGTCCTTGCGAAGTCCGGGCGCGCCGTTGTCGCGGCCGCCGGCCTTCAGGCCCGCCGCGTGGAAGCGATCGACGGCAACGGGATCGCGCGCCGCGAAAGCCAGATGCGTGCCGCCTACGGCACCCTGTGCGCGATAGAGCCACAACGCCGGCGCGCCCTTGGGGCCGATGCCGGCGCCATCCTTGTCCTCCGAAGCCACTTCGTGCCCGAGCGGCGCCAGCGCGGCCTTGTAGAACCGCGCGCTCGCCGCGACGTCTTTTACCTTCAAACCGATATGGTCGTACATGCGCAACCTCCGTGCCGGCGGCCCCGATTGGCCGCCTTGGGGAGGCGACGCTTAGGCGAGCGCGGCGAGGCGTTCTTGGAGAATCTTGCGATCGCCCTTGGCCGCCTTCCGGAACGCGCGCGGCGAGACCCCGGCGGCGCGCCGGAACGTGCGCACGAAATTGGAGAGATCGCCGAAGCCCGATTCGTAGGCGACGTCGGTGATCGGGCGTTCCTCTTCCGCCAAGAGGCGCGCGGCGCGGCGCAGGCGCGCGCGCACGCGATATTGGTGTGGGGTGACGCCGACGACCTTCGCGAACACGCGCAGGAAGTGATAGGCGCTGAGCCCGGCCCGCCCGGCCGCGGATGCAAGATCGTGCGGCGCCTCGGCCTCGGCGTCGATGCGGAGCGCGGCTTCCACCGCGCGGCGGCGGTCGGCGGTGCTCGGCGCAACGCTGTTCGCGGGCGCGCCCGCGGCCAGCCGGAAATGGCGCGCGGCGAATGCGAGGCCCACCTCGTCGAGCCCGGCATCGCTGGCGCCTTCGGCAGCCGATTGCGCCAACTCGCCGAGCACCGTCAGCTCGGACAACGGCGGTGCCGCGCCCGCGCGCCACGTGCCGCCCGCGATCTCCTCGGCCAGTGCCGGCGCGAAATGGAACGAGAGGCATTCGTCGCCGTGCACGTGATCGTGCGTGCACACATATTCGGCGCCGGGGCGCCCGACGAGGACGGACCCCGCCACCAGCTCCGCATGCCGGCCGGCGCAGCGATAGCCGAAGCTGCCGCTGCGCACATAGGCGACGGCGAACGTATTATGCACCTCGGGAAACGGCGCCGTGCCCGGCGCCACCGCGCAGCGGTAGTCGACGACGCTCAGCGCCTCGGTGCGGAGGATGGTGCGGGCCGGCATGCGCAGAGTCTAGGCCGCGCACGCCAAAGGGCAAGGCCGGGCCGTTGCGCAGCCTATCCTTCCCCCGCCTTTGCCGCCCCGGCGACCGGCAGCAGGAGCCGCGACGGCCGGGCGTTGTCGTGATGGATCGTGTCGACACCCACTTTGTACCACTGATACTGGTGCACGAAGAACGGCGTCTCGGTGAGCGCCGTGTCGCCGTTGACGATTTCGAGCCGGATGCGATGCCCCTGCTTGAACAGATAGGCGCAGGGCATCAGCTCGATCTCGTATTTGTAGATCTTGCCCGGCTCGATCGGCTGCGGATTGGCGTGCGTGTACCAGGGGCGGTCCGGCTGCGACTTCGCCGCGTCCTTCTCGCGGTGCGAGGCGCGCAGCCAGCCCTTCGTGACCATGACGGACGCGGGCTGGCGGCCCTGCGCGCGCTCCTCGGGCGCCTGCGGGAACTGGTCGGCGACGCGGACGAAGAAATCCGTGTCGGTGTTCGTCGAAGAGACGTGCAATTCGAGCACGACGCGGCCGACGACCTCGAGATCCTCGGCCAAGGGCGCGCCGGTGAAGGTGAGCACGCGGCGGACCGGATCTGGCCCCTGCGGGCCGATGCCGGCGATGCCGAGCTTCCACTGTGGATCGGGATAGCGGAAGCGCGTGGACGCCGGCCCGCGCACGGACTTGGCCGCCAGCGCGCCGTCGTTGATCGAGGTGACGCTCTTGCTCGGCCCGGCCGCGAGATGAAACGCGCGCATCGCGGAATCGGCCGGCGGCCAATCCGGGTAGTCGCGCGTAGTACCCCGCCCACGCACCTCGACGCGCACCTGCGGGAGGTCTTCGTAGGCGGTCTTCTTGTCCTTCAAGTAGCGGTCGTAGAACGGCAGCAGCTCGCGCTTGTGGAACTCGATGTCGTCGAACGCCGCGTGCACCTCGAACACATCGCGATAGGCGGTGACGAGCAGCTTCTTGGGCGCGGTCGCCGCCTCGTAGCCGAGGATGTTGCCGCGCAGGTGCAGGCCCTGCTTGCCCCAATGGCCGATCGAGAAGACCGGCACCTTGATCTCGCCGATGCGCTCGAGCGCGCTGCGCTCCTTCCACCAGTCGTCGTAGGTCTGGTGCCCGATCAGCTCGGCGGTGAGATCGCGCGCCATCGCGCGGCCCGTGGGGCGCCCGGCGGCGCGGTGCAGCGTGTTCGCGCGCACCATGTTGTACCACCAGACGAGAAACTCGCTGTAGATGCCGCCGTGATAGGCCGCGTCGCGATAGGGGTCGGTGCAGCCGTCGTAGGGCGCTATGCATTTCAGCGACGGCGGGCCAACGATGCCCATCCACCATTGCGACCAGGCGTAATAAGACTGGCCGATGCCGCCGACATTGCCGTTGCACCATTCCTGGCGGCCGATCCATTCGACGATCTCGTAGAGATCCTGCTGCTCCTCCTTCGAGAGCATGGCGAATTCGCCGCCCGAATGGCCGCTGCCGCGCACGTCGGCATGGACATAGGCATAGCCCTGCTCGCGCACATACCACTCGACCGGCCCCACCTCGTGCCAGAGGAACAGCGCGCTGTGGGGCAGGTCGTCGGTGTCGTACTGATAGGGCGAAGCGGCGAGCAGGGCCGGATAGCTGCCGGGCGCATCCGGCCGGTAGATGCGCAACGCGATCTGAACGCCATCGCGCATCGTCACATAGACGTCGCGCTCCTGCTTCATCGTGTAGCGGGGGGCGCCGGCGGCTTTCTTCTTCTTCGTGGCCATGTCTTTTCCTCTGTTTCGCGCTTCGCGGTCGTGCTCGCGCTCAGTCCATGTCCCAATCGCGGATCGGCGTGATGCCGGCCTTGCGCACTTCGGCCATGAAGGCCGTCAGCACCTTGCCGCCGGGATGGCCGCGCTTCTCCGCGTCGCGCGCCCATTCCTTGGCGATGTTCGGCATCGCGTTCGCCCAGCGCACGCGTTCCTCGCGCGGCAATTCGAACACCTGGCCCTTGAAGCCCGGCACGCTCGCCATGCCCGCGTCGCCGGCCTTCTGCAGCGCCTGATCGGCCTTCACCGACCATTCCTCGCCGACCTCGTGCAGGATCTTGCGCGCGGCCTCGGGCAGCTTTTCGTAGGCCGCCTTGTTGATCGTGAGCGCGGTCGCATATTGCGCGCCGAAACCGACGCGCGTCACATACGGCGCGGCCTCGGGAAATTTCAGCCCCGGGAACGCCGACGGCGCGGAGATGAAGCCATCGAACACGCCGTTCTTCGTGCCGTTGTAGTACTCCATCATGTTCGACTGCACGGTGACGGCGCCGCTGCCGCGCAGCCACGAGAGCGCGCCGCCGGCCGAGGCGATCTTGCGGCCCTTCACGTCGTCGAACTTGCGCACCTGAAACGTCGTGAGCAGCTCGAACGAATCGTAGGCGTGGCCGCCGATGCGCACCTGGTTGTAGGCGGCGTATTGCGCGCCCATTTCGGGCATCGATTTGTGGAGCGCATTCACGATGCGCCCCATCAGCGCCACGTCGGAGGTGATGAACGGCGCGTAGAACGTCACGTTTTCGAGCGGCAGGCGGTCGGGGAAAAACACCGTCGGGATGTAGCCGATCTCGGCGATACCGTCTTTGATGCCGTCGAGGATTCCGTAGGGCTTGATCAGCGAGCCGGCATAGGCCTCTTTCCACGCGATCTCGATGCCGGCGCCGGAGCTCGCGAGGCGCTTGTTCACCTCCGGAATGAAGAACTCGCTGAGCAGGCCGAGTCCGGGGATCGCGCGCGGCGGCTGGCCGGCGGCGACGGTGAGATTGATTTTCTGCTGGGCGGCGGCTCCGGCAGCCGCGGCGAGCGCGATGGCAGCCGCCATCAGCCGCAAAGAAGCGGTTCGCATGGTCGGTTCCTCCCTCGGGCGCGGCGCCGGGTGGTCCCGCCGTTGCGCGCCCGCCGCTACTCCGCTTGGCGCGGCGCGCGATGTCAATCGCCGCCGGAGGCGCCACGCGCCCCGTTCGGACATGGCCGCCCGCGCGTTTCCGCAATGCCGCACTGCGGCAAAGGCCATGCCTTGCCGCCGCCGCGCGGGCGGAGCATACACCGCGCGCCATGGACGACCGCCTCGCCCCGCCGCCCGTCACGAGTCCCGCACCGCCTGCGCCGCCTGCTCCGCTGGCGCCGCGCCACGTCGGCTTCTTCAACGCGCGCGGCGCCTGGACGCTTTACGCCAAGGAAGTGCGCCGCTTCCTGAAGGTGGCCCAGCAGACCTTGATGGCCCCGGTCGTCACGACCTTGCTGTTCCTCGCGATCTTCGCGCTCGCGCTGGGCGGCGAGCAGCGCATGATCGCCGGCGTGCCGTTCGACCAGTTCCTGGCGCCGGGCCTCGTGATGATGGCGGTGGCGCAGAACGCGTTCGCCAACACCTCCTCGTCGCTCGTGATCTCGAAGGTGCAGGGCAACATCGTCGACGTGTTGATGCCGCCGCTCTCGCCATCGGAACTGACGCTCGGCTATGCGCTTGCCGGAGTCACGCGCGGGCTGCTCGTAGGCGCGGCGTGCATCGTCGCGATGACGCTGTTCGTCGAGACGCACATCCGCGATCTGGGCCTCATCCTCTATCACGCGGCGATGGCGTCGCTGATGCTCTCGCTGCTCGGCCTCATGGGCGGCATCTGGGCCGACAAGTTCGATCACATCGCCGCGGTGACGAACTTCATCGTGACGCCGGCCGCGTTCCTCTCCGGCACGTTCTATTCGATCGAGCGCCTGCCCGGTATCTGGAACACGCTCGCGCTCGCGAATCCGCTGTTCTTCCTGATCGACGGATTCCGCGCCGGCTTCATCGGCAAGTCCGACGGCCCGCTGCTCGCCGGCGCGCTCGTCGTGGCCGGCGTGAACGCCGCGCTCTGGGCGATCTGCCGCGCGATGTTCAAGAGCGGGTACAAGTTGAAGGCTTGATCTTTGGGACCGCGCGCGGTCCCTGAGGGCGGTGCTACTTCACCCGTTCCCATCGCTGGCTGCCGCCGAACAATGGCAGCAGCACGTAGCCGCGCAATTCGAGCCGGCCGTCGGGCAACATGCGCATGCGCGCGCGATAGGTGTCGCCGTCGAGCGGATTGTAGACGCGGCCGCCGTCCCATTCGTCCGGCGCGACGGCGGCGAAGCTCCACAGGAAGGTGAGGCCTTCGATCGTCTGCGCGCGCCGCGCGGGATCGGGATTCTTCGAGTCGCGCTTGGGCTTTCCGTCTTTCCCGATCGGCTCCCGAAGCCACGCGATCCGGCCGCAGAGCGCCTCGCCGCAGCGGTAGATCTCGACATGGCTCGAGCCGCCCTCCGTCACCCAGCGGCCGAGCGGCGACGCAGTGCCGCCCGCGCCGGCGCGCATGTCGGGCACCACGAGCAGCAGGACGAAAACGGCACAGACGAAGGCACGCATCGCGGCGGGAGTCTCCGGAAAGCCTCGCGAACCTAACGTTATCCGGCCGCGAACGGCCCCGGGCAATGCGCCGCAGCCTTTAGCGCGCGCGCTCCCAGTATTGCGACTTGCCGAGCAGCGAGATGCCGACATAGCCGCGCACTTCGAGCTTGCCGTCGGGGCGCAGCTTCATCGTCGATTTGTAGGTCTCGCCGTCTTCGGGGTTGTAGATGCGCCCGCCCTCCCACTCCTTGGGATCGGACGATGGCGCGAAGTTCCACAGCATCTGGAGCCCAACGATCTTCTGCGCGCGCTTCGATGCGTCTGGGTTGCGGAGATCGACCTTGGGCTTGCCGTCTTTCCCGAGCGGCTCGCGCAGCCAGACGATCTGGCCGCAGAGCTGCGCGCCGCACGGATAGATGCGCACATGGCTCTTGCCGCCCTCGGTCTGCCAGAGGCCGACCGGGCTGGCGGCGGAGGTGGTGGCCTGCGCCGAGGCGGCTCCGGCCGAGAGGACGAGCGCAGCGACGGCCACGGCGAGCTTACGAAGCATGGGCGTCCTCCCGAGGGAAAATGGAGCGGGCGATCGGGATTGAACCGACGACATTCAGCTTGGGAAGCTGACGTTCTACCACTGAACTACGCCCGCGCTGGCCGGAAATTAGGCGCGGGGCGGCGGCGGCGCAAGACGGCGAGGTTGCGCGGGCGGCGGCTGGCGGCGCAGCATGGCGGCATGATCATCGCCCAAATCACCGACACCCATATCCGCGCGCCCGGCAAGCTCCTGATGGGGCGCATCGACACGGCCGGCTTCCTGGCCCGCGCAGTGGCCGCGGTGAACGCGCTCGACCCGCCGCCCGATCTCGTGCTGATGACCGGCGACCTGGTCGAGGGCGGCAAGGCAGAGGAGTACTCGCATCTCGCCGGACTGATCGCGCCGCTCAAGGCCCCGGCCTTCCTCATTCCCGGCAATCACGACGCGCGCGAGACGCTGCGCGCCGGCTTTCCAGCCCATCGCTATCTCCCGAGCGCAGGCTTCCTGCAATACACGCTCGAGGATTGGCCGGTGCGCATCCTGGCGCTCGATACGCTCGTGCCCGGCGAGGGTGGCGGCGCGCTCTGCGCGGAGCGCCTCGCCTGGCTCGAGCGCGCGCTCGCGGCCGCGCCGGGCCGGCCCGCGCTGGTGATGATGCATCACCCGCCGTTCGCGACCGGGGTCAGGCACATGGACAGCTACGGCCTCGCCAACGCCGCCGGCCTCGCCGCGGTGATCGCGCGCCACCCGCACGTCGAGCGGATCGTGGCCGGGCACCTGCATCGCGCGATCCAGGCGCGCTTCGCGGGTACGCTCGCCTCCACCTGCCCTTCCACCGCGCACCAGATCGCGCTCGACCTCGTGCCCGGCACGCCGCTGCGCTACGTGTTCGAGCCGCCGGGCTTCCAGCTTCACATCTGGAGCGAGGGCGCGGGGCTCGTGACCCACACCGTGCCGATCGGCGAATTCGGCGGCCCCTATCCTTTCGCGCACGGCTGAAAACGGCACACGCGCGCCTGACATATTGTTGAACGGCTGCTTCGCCAACGTGGTTGGCAGCGCGCACGCGGGCGTGCCTAGATGGCGGCCGTAAAGCGCGCTTGGGGGTGTGACGTGCCGATGAATCCCGCCGTGGAGGCGCTGCGCAAAGAGAAGCCGGGGCTCGACCCGCGGAAGTTCCGCGACCCCGACATCACGGCCAAGGGCGAGAAACGCGCGGCGGTGGCGCTCGCGAAGCTCGAGACGCTGTGGTTCAACACCGGCACGCTCTGCAACCTCACCTGCACGAACTGCTACATCGAGTCGAGCCCGACCAACGACGCGCTCGCTTATCTGACGCCGGGCGACGTCTCCGAATATCTCGACGAAATCGCGGCGCTGGGCTGGCCCGTGCGCGAGATCGGCTTCACCGGCGGCGAGCCTTTCATGAATCCGGGCATCATGGCGATGCTCGAGGATGCGCTGGCGCGCGGCTTCGACGCGCTCGTGCTCACCAACGCGATGAAGCCGATGCACCGGCACCAGGCGGCGCTGCTGGCGCTCAAGGAGCGCCACGGCGCGCGTCTCACCTTGCGCATCTCCGTCGATCACTATTCGCCGACCCTGCACGAGATGGAGCGCGGCCAGCGGAGCTGGGCGCCGATGAAGGAAGGCCTCGCCTGGCTCGCCGCCAACGGCTTCAGCGTCGCGATCGCCGGCCGCACCGTGTGGAAGGAAAGCGAGGAGAAGCTGCGCGAGGGCTATCAGCGCCTGTTCCGCGAGATCGGCCTTGTGCTCGACGCCCGGGATCCGTCGCGCCTCGTGCTGTTCCCCGAAATGGACGCGACGATCGATGTGCCCGAGATCACCACCGCGTGCTGGGACATGCTCGACGTGCATCCCGACGCGATGATGTGCGCGAGTTCGCGCATGATCGTGAAGCGCAAGGGCGCGGCCCGGCCGGCGGTCGTCGCGTGCACCTTGCTGCCCCACGATCGGCAGTTCGAGCTTGGCGCCACGCTCGCCGACGCGGCGGGCGCCGTGAAGCTCAATCATCCGCATTGCGCGCGCTTCTGCGTGCTGGGCGGCGGCTCATGCAGCGCGAAGTGAGCGAAGCGGACCTCGGCACCTTGGACGGCCCGGTCCTCGTCTTCGGCGGGCCTTACAGCAATCTCGAGGCGGCCGAGGCGATCCGCGCCGAGGCCGCGCGCCTCGGCATTCCGCCCGCGCGCACGATCTGCACCGGCGACACGGTCGCATACTGCGCCGATCCGGGCGCCACCGTGGCCCTCATCCGCGACTGGGGCATTCCGGTCGTCCTGGGCAATGTCGAGGAGCAGTTGGGCGCCGGCGCCGAGGATTGCGCCTGCGGCTTCACGCCCGGCAGCGCCTGCGAGACGCTCGCCACGCAATGGTATGCGCACGCCGAACGCGAGATCATGGCGGACGACAGGCGCTGGATGGCGGGCCTGCCGCGCCTCATCCGCTTCACGCTGGCCGGCCGGCGCATGGCCGCGCTGCACGGCGGCGCGAGCAGGATCAACCGCTGGGTGTTCGCCTCGACGCCGGCCGCGGAGAAGCACGCCGAGGCGGCATTGGCCGGCGCCGAAGGCGTCGTGGCCGGGCATTGCGGCCTGCCTTTTGTGGATATTTCCGGCGGCCGGCTCTGGTGCAACGCCGGCACCGTTGGCCTGCCCGCCAATGACGGCACGCCCCGTGCGTGGTATGCGATTCTGGCGCCGGAAAGACTGGGCGCGATCTCCGTCTCCATACGCGCTCTTACCTACGATCACGCGCGAGCGGCGCAAAAAATGCGGCGGGCGGGGCTTGCCGAGGGCTACGCCCGCGCGCTCGAAACCGGCCTTTGGCCGCCCTCCGACATCCTGCCGCCGGCCGAACGGGCGGCTGCGGGGCGCGCGTTAACCACGACCCGAAACTTTTGGATGGTGGCGGAACGGGCGGCGGCAGAATAAACGTAAGTTAAGGGAACCGAGGCACACTCGGACCGTCATTGGGAGAGCCTGACAGGAGCTCCCGATGGCATTGACGGAGACCTGAGGGGTTAGAGCAGGGCGCGGGGGCGCCCGCGGGAGTGGAGCGACCGGTGAAGGGCGCCGGCGCAAAATTTGCTGTCGCGTACCAATGGCTGCGCCGGGTGCACTGGCAGCGGTTCATCGGCGCACGCTTTCTCGGCTCCACGCTGGCCGCGACCGTGGCCGTTCAGCTCATCGCCTTTCCAGCCTACGCCCCGGTCGGCGCCGCGGCCGGCAACGCCGGAGACCAGGCACCGTATGTGGGGTTCGCGGCCGCGCTGCGCGAAGCCTATGACGCCTTCGCCCGCGCCGAACACACCGCGCTCGACGGCGATTTCGACCGCGCGCCGCTCGATCACGGCCTGAAGCACCTGGACGCGCGCACCTGGCCCGAGCCCGTGCATCCCGCCGCGCGCGGCCTCGGCGGGCCGAGCGGCATCGCCGTGGACGAGGCGCGGCAGCGCCTGCTCCGCCTCTACGCGCTGAGCGCGCGCGAGGCGCATCCGCGCCAGGCGGCCGCCGCGCAGACCGCGCTCGAATGCTGGGCGCTGCGCGCTTCGCTGCGCCGCGACGAGGCCGCGATCGCCGAATGCCGAGGCCAGTTCTTCACGGCCGTTCTCGCGCTCGAAGATGCGCTGCTGCCGCTCAAGACCCCGGACGCGTTCCATCGCCGCCTCGCGCGCGAATATCTCGCCTATGCGCACTACAAATCCGCCGCCGAAGGCGACCAGATCGACGCCCGCCACTTCGCCGACAAGGGCCTGCGCGCGGCCGAAGCGCAGAACCCGGTGGAACCCGAGGAACTCGAGCGGTGGTTCGCATTCGAGCGGCGCGAATTGCACGATCTCGCGCTCTGGCGAATCCGGCTCGGCCTTGCGATCGAGAAACATCGCGCGGGCCCGCTGGCGGAGACGGCGGCGATCGCGCTGGCGCGCTACGATTGCTGGGTGGACCGCGCCGCCGAGCACGCGCGCGCCGCCCATGCCGCCAAATGCCGCGGGGAATTCATCGACGCGATGAAATCTCTCGAGGGCGAGCCGCCCACGCCGGGCGAGATCACGGCGGTGCGCTTCGGCTTCGACCGGCTGGCGATCGACCCGTCGGAGCGCGCGAAGATCGCGCGCGCCGCGCGCATGGTGCTGGAGCGCAACGCCTTCGTATCGGTTTCCGCGCTGGCCCTGCCGCGCGGACATCGCGACATCGAAACGCGCCAGGCCTGGCGCCGCGCCGAAACCGTCGCCGAGGCGCTGGCCGAGGCCGGCGTTCCCGCCGAGCGCATCCGCCTGCTGCAGCGCGCCGCGCTCGCCACGGAAATCGAATCCGGCCTCCGCCGCGTCGATATCGTGATCGACTAAGCCGGCGCCGGGGCTGACGGCGCCGCCGCCGGCGTGTCCGCCGCTTCGGCGGGCGGCATGTCGAGCAGCGTCCGCATCATCGCCGATTGCACGCGGTCGTCCTTGAGCGCCGCCGCGTAAAGGCTGTCGGGCTGAACGCCGCCGATCGCCTCGAGCCAGCCCGCCGCATGCGCCAGCACGATCCGGGAAAGGCCGCGGCGCTTGGCCTCGATCGAGAGCCGAAGATCGTCGACCGGAACTCTCGGCCAATCCGCCGGATCGAAGCTGAGGCGCGCGGTATCGAATGCCGCGACGCCGGCGCCGACGCTATGCACCGGCCGGTGCTCGGCGAGCGGCTGGGCGAAGTGAAAGCATTGCCGGTCGCGGACATACGACCGATACGGCGGGCGAAAGACGTTGCCGTGATACGCCACCAGCGCGCGGCCCGCGAACGACGCCAGGCCCTCGACGATCGCATCAACATAGACCGGCGGATAGACGATGTCGTCATCGAAGACGACGTAAACGGAACGCCGGCCCAGCCAGCGGAGCGGCAGGAAGCGCCCGGCCGCGTGCAGGTCTCCGTGCTCCTGCGCCAGCAAGGGAACGACGTTGCGATGCGCGCCGACCGCGTCGGGCACGCGCGCGAAGCCGTCGAGATAGAGGTAGAGCCGCTCGACTTGCGGCGCCACCATCGGCAGGACGCGGGCGAAGCTCTCGGCGCGGCTCGGCATCGTCGCCATCGCGCCGATGCGCGGTGCGGCCCGGATGCGGCGCGTATCGGCCCATCGGCGCAATCTGCCCAGCAACGAGATCCTCCCGGTGCACGCATGGCCGCGCAAGGCTCGCCTATGCACCGTTTCGGGCGCGCGGATCAAGGCGCGCGTGCGTGGGGCGCATCAGCGCGGATGGCCGCAAGGGCTGGACTCGCCCGCCGCCGGCTCTAAATTCCCCTTCACGCCGGGGCGCATGCGGCCGCGGCACATCGAGATCATGTTTTCCGAAACCACCGCCAACATCACCGTCACCGTGCGCCCGGTCTTCGTTCCCGAGCAATCCAAGCCCGCCGAGGACAAATACGTGTGGGCCTACAAGGTGCGCATCGAGAACCGCGGCAGCGATACCGTGCAGCTGCGCAATCGCCATTGGAAGATCACCGACGCGCGCGGCAAGCTCGAGGAGGTGAAGGGCCCCGGCGTCGTCGGCGAGCAGCCGGTGCTGAAGCCGGGGGAATCGTTCGAATACACCAGCGGCTGCCCGCTGCGCACGCCCTCGGGCTTCATGGTGGGCAGCTACGAGATGGAGCGCGCGGACGGCACGCGATTTGAAGTGCGGGTTCCGATGTTTTCGCTCGACAGCCCGCACGCGGCGCAGCGGATTCACTGAAGCGCCAGGGAGAGAAACGGATGTCGGCGAAAACGGCCAAGCTGCCCGAGCAGCCGCTGCCTAGGCAGCCGGCGACGCAAGCGGCGCAGGCGGCGCTCAACCCCTCGGGCGTGTTGCTGCCTTCGCGCGAGGAGGCCGAGGCGGCCGTGCGCATCCTGCTGCGCTGGGCCGGCGACGACCCCGACCGCGAGGGCCTGCGCGACACGCCGCGCCGCGTCGTCAACGCCTACACCGAGTGGTTCGCCGGCTATCGCGAAGACCCGGAAGCCTTCCTCGAGCGCACCTTCAGCGAGACCGAAGGCTATGACGAGATGGTGGTGCTGACCGACATCCGCTTCGAATCGCATTGCGAGCACCACATGGCGCCGATCATCGGGCGCGCGCACGTCGCCTATCTGCCCGACCGCCGCGTCGTCGGCATCAGCAAGCTGGCGCGGCTCATCGAGGTGTATTCGCGCCGCCTGCAGATCCAGGAGAAGATGACGGCGCAGATCGCCAATGCGCTCGACCGCGTATTGCAGCCCAAGGGCGCCGCCGTCATCGTCGAGGCGACGCATCACTGCATGACGACGCGCGGCGTGCACAAGCCCGGCGTCACGATGGTGACGAGCCGCATGCTCGGCGCGTTCCGCAACGACCCGGCCACGCGCCGCGAATTCCTCGCGATGGTGGGCGATCCCGC
>CAYZSG010000003.1:56079-58920 GCA_964481045.1 uncultured Candidatus Odyssella sp.
CGCCTTTGCTCGATTTCCGCCAGATCCTCTTCTACATCGGCCTGCTGCTGACCGGCCTCGCCGTGGCGATGACGGTGCCGGCGCTCGTGGATGCCGCGGCCGGCGAGCGCGGCTGGATCGCGTTCATCCTCGGCGCCGGCGTGTGCGTGTTCGTCGGCGGCGGCTTGATGCTGGCGACGCGCCGCGAGAGCGGCCGCCTGACCCTGCGCGACGCCTTCCTGCTGACGGTCGCGAGCTGGGTGGCGGCGGCGGCGTTCGGCGCGCTGCCGTTCTGGTTCGCGGGCCTCGGCCTTTCCTACACCGACGCGTTCTTCGAGAGCATCTCGGGCATCACCTCCACCGGCGCCACGATCCTGAAATCGGTGGACGGCGCGCCGCCCGGCATTCTGCTGTGGCGCGCGATGATGAACTGGATGGGCGGCATCGTCTTCGTCGTCGTCTCAAGCTCGGTGCTGCCGATGCTGCACATCGGCGGCATGCAGATCTTCCGCGCCGAGGGCATCGACACGCCCGAGCGCCTGCTGCCGCGCGCGGCCGAGATCATCTCGGCCACCGGCGGCCTCTATCTGATCGCGACCGCGCTGACGGCGGCGGCGCTCTGGAGCGCCGGCATGACGCGCTTCGACGCCGTGATCCACGCGATGACGGCGATTTCGACCGGCGGCTTCTCGACGCGCGACGCGCAGATCCAGGCGTTCGCGGGCGGCTGGATTCCGTGGATCATCGTCGCCGCGATGATCTTCGGCAGCCTGCCCTTCGTGCTCTACGTGGAGGCGCTGCGCGGGCGCTGGCGGCGGCTTCTGCTCGACGCGCAGGTGCACGGTTTCTTCGGCATTCTCGGCGTGTTCGCGCTCGCCGCGTTCCTGTGGCTGTGGCTCGGCTTGGGCGAGCCGTTCGGCGCCGCGCTCGAGAACGCCGTGTTCGACGTGACCTCGTTCCTCTCCTGCACCGGCTTCATCAACGGCGACATCCGGCAATGGGGCGGCTTCGCGCTGACGCTGCTGTTCCTCTTGATGTTCGTGGGCGGCTGTGCGGGCTCCACCGCCTGCGGCATCAAGATCTTCCGTTTCCAGATCGCGTATCAGGTGTTCCGCGCGCAGATCGCGAAGCTCGTGCAGCCGCACGGCATGTTCGTGCCGCACTACAACCGCCAGCCCGTGACCGACGACGTGGCCTCGGCGGTGATGGGCTTCTTCTTCCTGTTCGCGTTCACGTTCGCGGGGCTGGCGCTCGGACTCGCCGCGTTCGGAGTCGATCTCGTGAGCGCGCTGTCGGGCGCCGCCGCGATTCTCGGCAATGCCGGCGCCGCGTTCGGCCCGCTGATCGGCCCCACCGGCAACTACGCGAACCTGCCCGACGGCGCCAAGTGGCTATGCTCGTTCGGGATGCTGATCGGGCGGCTGGAAGTGTTCACCGTCTTCGTGCTGTTCTGGAGCGGCTTCTGGCGGTC
The DNA here is from genome assembly GCA_964481045.1 of uncultured Candidatus Odyssella sp. Lineage (GTDB taxonomy): Bacteria > Pseudomonadota > Alphaproteobacteria > Bin65 > Bin65 > SBBV01. The sequence goes on from CAYZSG010000003.1 coordinate 57,530, forward strand.
GTGAAGTCAAGTGAACAGGAGGCGGGGAGGCGGGGAGAAGCCAGGAAAGGCCCCACGAAGGCATCGAGACACGAAGACAACAAGACGGGTTGCGCGCGCGCGAAGACAGCTTCGTGAGACGCTCTCCGCGCCGCTCTTGCGGCGCACTCCTGTTCTTCTTCGTGTCTTCGTGTCTTCGTGGCGATTCTTTTTTCTTGCTTCTCCCCGCCTCCCCGCCTCCTGTTCACTTTGCTTTCGCGCCGCAGAACATCGCATCGAAGGATGACTCCATTGGAACGCGTGCACGAGATTTTGGAGACGCTGATCCGGTTCGACACGGTTTCGGCGCGCAGCAACATGGCGCTCATCCATTGGGTGCGCGATTACCTGCTGCGCCACGGGGTGGAGAGCACCGTCGTTCCCAACGATGAGGGCACCAAGGCCAATCTCTATGCGACCTTGGGCCCGAAGCGCGCCGGCGGCGTCGTGCTCTCGGGCCACACCGACGTGGTGCCGGTGGAGGGCCAGGCCTGGTCGAGCGAGCCGTTCCACATGACGCGGCGCGACGGGCGGCTCTACGGCCGCGGCACCGCCGACATGAAGGGCTTCATCGCCTGCGCGCTGGCCGCGGTGCCGGATTTCCTTGCCGCCAAGCTGGCCACGCCGATCCACCTCGCCTTCTCCTACGACGAGGAGGTGGGCTGCATCGGCGTGCCGCATCTGCTCGCGCGGCTTGCGCGCGACCTGCCGAAGCCGGCCGCCGCGATCATCGGCGAGCCGACGATGATGCGCGTCGTGACCGGCCACAAGGGCCTCGCCGCGTGGCGCACGATCTTCACCGGCGTGGAGGCGCACTCTTCCCGCATCGAGGAAGCGGTGAGCGCGATCTTCGCGGCCTCGACGTTCATCGAGTATCTGAAATCGGTCGCGAAAGAACTGCGCGAAGGCACGAAGGATCCCGCCTTCGAGCCGCCGTTCACGACGATCAATGTCGGCAAGATCACCGGCGGCCAGGCGATCAACATCGTGCCTGGCCAGTGCACGATCGATTGGGAGTTCCGCCCATTGCCGAGCACCGACTGGCAGGCGCTCGGCGCGCGCATCCGCGCCTATGTCGAGGGCGAACTGCGCCCCGCGCTCAAGAAGAAGCATCCGGGCGCCGATGTGGAGCTGATCCAGCTGGCGGGCGGCCCGGGCCTCATGCCCGAGCCCAACTCGATCGCCGAGGCGCTGGCGCGGAAGCTCACCGGCGCCAACCGCAGCGGCACCGTCGCCTACGGCACCGAAGCCGGCCTGTTCCAGCGCACCGGCATCTCCTCCGTCGTCTGCGGCCCCGGCGACATCGAGCAGGCCCACAAGCCCGACGAATTCGTGGCCGTGGACCAGCTCGCGCAGTGCGCGGTGTTCCTCGC
>CAYZSG010000003.1:59020-62933 GCA_964481045.1 uncultured Candidatus Odyssella sp.
GCGGCGGCGATGATCTCGTCGCTGAGCGCCTGGAGCTGAGTCGTGCGCTCGCGCTGGTAATCGCGGAAATCGTCCATGAGGAAGCGCGCATGGGTGGCGCGGGCCACGGTTTGCGCGCGCGTGCGGCCGGAATCGTCCTTGATCTGCACTTCGAGCTCGAGCACGGCGTCGTAGCGCTCGACGGGCTGGCGGCGGAACCAGTCGCGCGGGTCGCGCGTGCGCGGCGGCACCTGCTTGGCGCTGATGCTGGCATCACGGATCACGATCCAGGCCTGGCCCTGGCGGCCGCGCGCCTGGACATGGGTTTTCGCCCAGGTTTCGAGCGCCGCTCTGGGCGCGAACGGCACGGCCTGCTCCGCGGTGGCGCCCGGCCCCGGCGCATAGGCCGGCACGATCTTGATCTCGGCGACCGCGAGATTGAATTGCGGCAGGACCGGCGCCGGCGGCGGTTCGACGCTGCGCTCGGCCACCTCGCGCTCGGCGCGCGCGCCGTCGCGGCCCATGCCGGTGCAGCCGGCCAGCGCCAGCGCGGCGAGTGCCGCGATCAGGCCGAGCCTAGCCCGGCGCATTCGCGAACAGCGTATCGAGATCGCGATCGTCGAAGCGTTCATGGCGGCTGCAGAACTCGCAGGTGACGACGACGGCGCCGTCGATCTTGGCCTCATCCAGTTCGCGGCGCTCAAGCATACGAAGAGCGTTGGCCGCGCGTTCCCGCGAGCAGCGGCAGCGATCGGCGAGCGGCCGGCGGCGGTAGAGCCGCACGCCATCTTCGTGGAACAGGCGATAGAGGAGCTGCGGCGGCGCCAGCAGCGGATCGAGCAGCTCGGCATCCTTCACCGAGCCGACGAGCGCGGCCGCCTTGCGCCAATCGTCCTCCCGCTCCTCCTCGGCCAGGCTTTCCATGTTCCACGCCGTGTCGAAATCCTGCGTGTCGCGCGGCAGGCGCTGCACCATGAGCCCGCCCGCGCGCCACGTGCCGGCGCGCCTGCCGACCGCGAGATGGATCACCGTCTGGATCTGCTCGGACTGGCGGAAATAGTGCTGCGCGCATTCCGCCAGCGTGGCGCCGGCGAGATCGACGATGCCCTGATAGCGCTCGGTGCGGGCGCCCTGATCGACCGTGAAGGCGAGATGCCCGGCGCCGAGATAGCGCGGCACCGGATTTCCCGGCGCCGTTCCCGTCAATCCATCGAAGCGCGCGCGATCGAGCCCGGCATAGGCGCGCACATGGCCGGCCGAGGTGACATCGGCCACCAGCAGCCGCACCGGCCCGTCGCCCTGCGCCTGGAGCGTGAATACTCCCTCGTATTTGATCGTGTTCGCCAGCGTGCAGGCGAGCACGAGCGTTTCGGCAAGGAGGGCCGCGACCGGTTCGGGATAGTCGTGGCGCGTGACGATCGCGTCGACCGCGGAGCCGAGGCGCACGAGGCGACCGCGCAGCCGCATGTCTTCGATCATGAAGGGCTGGATCGCGTCGTCGTCGGGCGCCAGCGAGATATCCAGGCGGGGCGCGCCGCCTCCGATCATCGCTTGCTTCCCCGGCGCGGCGCCTGCGCGCCCTTTCCGCCCCAGCCCTCGGGCATCATGCACCAGGCGAGGATGCCTTTCTGCGCGTGCAGGCGGTTCTCGGCCTCGTCCCACGCCGCCGATTGCGGACCGTCGATGACGGCGGCCGTCACTTCCTCGCCGCGATGCGCCGGCAGGCAGTGCATGAAGATCGCGTCCTTCTTCGCGAGCGACATCACGCGCTCGTCCACCTGATAGGGTCGCAGCAGATTGTGTTGATTCGTGGGCTCGTGTTCGCCCATCGAGACCCACACGTCGGTGACGACGCAATCGGCGCCCTTGACCGCCTGATCGACGTTTGACGTGACGCCGATGCGCCCGCCGCGCGCTTTGGCCCAGGCGACGACGTCGGCCGGCGGCGGCAATTCGGGCGGGCAGGCGAGGCGCAATTCGAAGCCGAACTGCACGGCCGCGTGGATCCACGACGTGGCCATGTTGTTGCCGTCGCCGCTCCAGGCGACGACCCGGCCCTTGATCGGACCCTGGTGCTCCTCGAACGTCAGCACGTCGGCCATGAGCTGGCAGGGATGGGTGCGGTCGGTGAGGCCGTTGATAACCGGCACCGTGGCCGCGGCGGCCAGCTCGTGCAGCTTCTCTTCCTTCGTCGTGCGCACCATGATCGCATCGACGTAGCGCGATAGGACGCGCGCCGTGTCGGCGATCGTCTCGCCGCGCCCCAACTGCGAGGAGCCGCGCTCGAGCACCACGGCGTCGCCGCCGAGCTGCTTGATCGCCAGCTCGAACGAGACGCGCGTGCGCGTCGAGGGCTTCTCGAAGATCATCGCCATCGCCTTGCCGGCGAGCGGCTTCTTCTCGCCGGCCGGCGGCCGGCCGCGTTTGTAGGCGGCCGCCCAATCGAGCATGCGGCGCAGATCGGCGGGCGCGATACGGTCGAGATCGAGGAAGTGCCGGCCGCGCAAATGGCTTCCGTTATCCCGCGGCACGGACGTTCTCCGCGGGCACGGGCCATGCGGCCGCGACCTTGTCCAGAATCGCGATCGCCTCGGCGATGTGGCTTTCACCGATGATCAGCGGCGGCGCGAGCCGCACGACGTTTTCGCCGGCGCCGATGCTCAAGAGGCCGGCCTCGCGCAGCTTGGCCACCATCTCGCCCGAGGGCACGCCTTCGGCGCAGCGCAGGCCCGCCATCAGCCCGAGTCCGCGCACCTCGGTGAACACACGCGGATGACGCTTCTGCAGGTCGCGCAGCTTCGCGTGGAGCTGCTTGCCGGCGGCGGCGACCTTTTCGAGAAAGCCGGGCGCCGTGAGCACGTCGAGCACGGCGTTGCCGACCGCCATCGCCAGCGGATTGCCGCCGAAGGTGGAGCCGTGCGTGCCGGCGACCATGCCGGTGGCCGCCTTGGCGTTGGCAAGGCAGGCGCCGACCGGGAAGCCGCCGCCCAAGCCCTTGGCCGTGGCCATGATGTCGGGCGCCACGCCATACACTTCGTAGGCGTAGAGCTTGCCGGTGCGGCCGTTGCCGGTCTGCACCTCGTCGTACATCAGCAGCAGGCCGAACTCGTCGCAGATCGCGCGCAGGCCCTGGAGATAGCCGGGCGGCGTGGCGGAATAGCCGCCTTCGCCCTGGATCGGCTCGACGAGGATGCCGCCGGTGTTCGCGTTCACCGCGGCGCGCATCTCGTTGAGGTTGCCGAACGCCACGTGATCGAAGCCATCGACCGGCGGGCCGAAGCCCTCGGTGTGCTTGGCCTGGCCGCCGGCGAAGATCGTGGTGAGCGTGCGGCCGTGGAACGCGTTGTTGACGCAGAGGATGCGGTATTTCTCGGGGTGGCCGGTGCTGTGGTGGTAGTGGCGGATCATCTTGATGCCGCACTCCACCGCCTCGGCGCCCGAATTGGCGAAGAACACCGCGTCGGCGAAGGTGAGATCGGTGAGACGCTTCGCCAGCCGCTCCTGGTCCGGGATCGTGTAGATGTTCGAGCAGTGCCAGAGCTTCGTCGCCTGCTCGCTGAGCGCCTTCACGAGATGCGGGTGGCAATGGCCGAGCGCCGTGACGGCGATGCCGCTGCCGAAATCGAGATAGCGCCGGCCGTCGGTCGAATAGAGATAGACGCCTTCGCCATGCGTGAAGGCGATCGGCGTGCGGTTGTAGGTCGGCAAAACGGCCGATTTGGCCGGCGTTTTTTGTGCGGCGGCGCTCATTCGTCTCACTCCGCTTTCGGGCGCTTTCCCCCGGCCTCGTCGCGGCCGCCCGGCTCTTGGCCGGTGCCGCCGCCCGAGGCGGCAGCGGAAAACGCGGACTATCGGCCCCGCTTAAGGCTCTGTCAATGCAGGGGAACTCCGGCGTTCGGAAGCGGATGCGGGGCCGTTTTTGCCGCGTTCCTGG
>CAYZSG010000004.1:0-57551 GCA_964481045.1 uncultured Candidatus Odyssella sp.
ATCCACACGCCGTCGATGTCGCCGCATCTGCCGATCACGGCGCAGGAGATCGCCGACGCCGCGATCGGCGCGGCCGAAGCCGGCGCCGCCATCGTGCATCTGCACGCGCGCGACCCCAAGGACGGGCGGCCCGATCAGCGGCCCGAGGCCTTTGCGCCGTTCTTGAAGGTCATCAAGCAGCGTTCGGGCTGCGTCCTCAACATCACCACCGGCGGCGCGCCGACGATGACGGTGGAGGAGCGGGTGAAGCCGGCCGCCACGTTCAAGCCCGAGGTCGCGTCGCTCAACATGGGCACGATGAATTTCGGGCTCTTTCCAATGCTCGCGCGGCAGAAGGAATTCAAGTTCGATTGGGAGCGGCCCTATCTCGAGGGCTCGCGCGAGCGCATGTTCAAGAACACGTTCGCCGACATCGAATACATCCTCAAGACCTGCGCCGGAAACGGCACGCGCTTCGAGATCGAGTGCTACGACATCGGCCACCTCTACACGCTCGCGCATTTCGTGGACCGCCGTGTCGTCGAGCCGCCGCTGTTCGTGCAGAGCGTGTTCGGAATCCTCGGCGGGATCGGCCCGCATCCCGAGGATGTCGCGCACATGAAGCGCACGGCCGATCGACTGTTCGGCGATTCCTATCAGTGGTCCGTGCTCGGCGCCGGGCGCAACCAGCTTCCGATCGCGGCGATGGCCGCGTCGATGGGCGGCAACGTCCGCGTCGGCATGGAGGATTCGCTCTGGATCGGCGCCGGCCGGCTGGCCGAGAGCAACGCCCAGCAGGTGCGCGCGGCGCGCCAGATCATCGAGGGCATCGGCCTTGCGATCGCGACGCCCGACGAGGCGCGCGAGATGCTGGCTCTCAAAGGCGGCGACAAGGTCGCGTTCTGAACCGCCGCATGCGCCGGGCGCAATCCGGCCCACCGCAATCCCCCGGATGCGCCGCGGCGCGAAATGCGCCAAGCAGGCCGCACGCGAGCGAGCCGGCGGCAAGCCCGGTGCGAGGGATGGAAACCATGGCCGTAGCAGCGACGGCGGCGCCCCGGGCCGGAGCGGGCGACGTTCCGATGCCGGAAGGCAAGTGGATCGACGTGGGCGGCATTCGCACGCGCTATCACGAGGCGGGGCGCGGCGAGCCGATCGTCTTCATCTACGGCGGCAATTTCGGCACGGCCGATTCGGCTTCGAGCGCCTACACCTGGAATCTCAATCTCGTGCCGCTTGGGCAACGCTTCCGCGCGATCGCGTTCGACAAGGTGGGGCAGGGGCACACCGACAATCCGAAGAACGACGACTACACGATGCAGGCCGTGGTCGATCACGCCGGCGCGTTCATCGAGGCGATGAAGCTGCCGCCGGTGCATCTCGTCGGCCATTCGCGCGGCGGCTTCGCGGCGATGCGCCTCGCGCTCCAGAAGCAGCACCTCATCCGCACGCTCACGATCGTCAACAGCGGCACCTTGATGCCGCGCGTCGGAACCAACGAGGTCGTGCTCGGCAAGCCGCCATTCCCATCGTACACGCGCGAATGCGCGCGCTGGGTCTACGAGAACTACAGCTTCGACCGCGCGATCGTCACCGAGGCCTGGCTCGACGCGGTGATGGAGACGCTGAACCTGCCGAAGTACCGCGAAAGCGTGCGCAAGATGGTCGACGAGCGCATGAATTTCACGAAGTTCGTGCCCAACCTTTCGCGCGACAAGCGCGAAACGCTCGGCTGGCTGCGCGAAGGCCGCCTGCAGCGGCCGGCGCAGATCGTGTGGGGCTTCAACGACCGCACGGCGACGACAGACGGCGGATTCGATCTCTTCGCGATGATCGCCGCGCACGAGCGCCGCGCGCAGATCCACGTGATCAACGAATCCGGCCACTTTCCGTTTCGCGAGCACCCTGCGCGCTTCAACGCGCTGCTTGCCGGCTTCGCCGCGCGCTTCGGCGAAGGAGCGGCGGCATGAGCGCGGTCGCAAGAACGCAGGTCGAGGTCGGCGGGCGGAAGGTTTCACTGCTGCGCGGCGGGGCCGGAGCGGAATCCGTGCTGTTCCTGCACGGCGGCGTGCCCGGCCTCTCGCTCTATTGCAGCGGCGCGCATCTCTGGGCCGACTATCTGCCTTTCGCTGCGTGCGAGCGCCACGTCGTCGCGCCCGATCTTCCGGGTTTCGGCGAAAGTGATCCCGCCGCTGCAGCTTACGGCATCGAAGCGATGGCACAGACTGCGCTCGGCCTCGTCCGGGCATTGAAGCTCGGGCCGTGCCACGTCGTCGGCCACGACGAGGGCGGAGCCATCGCGATCGCCATGGCGCTCGCGGCGCCTGCGGCGCTGCGCTCGATCACGGTCGTGGCCAGCCCCACCGCTGCCCCGTCGGGAGACAGTGTCGAGAATCTCACGCTCGCGAATGCGCCGGGTCCGCGCTGGAGCCGCGCCGCGCAGGCATGGTCGCTCGCGCGCATGTCGCACGATCCGCATCACGTCGATGCGGCGCTGCTCGATCGCTGCGCGGAATGCGCGGCGGCGCCCGCCCACAGCGCGACGGCGACGCGCGCACCGGCCGAGATCGCGCTCGATTTCGCGCAAAGCGTCGCCCGGGCGAAGGGGCAGTTCTACACCGTGTGCCGCGACGGCGCGTTTCCGGTGCCGGCGCAACTCGTCTGGGGCGCCGACGATCCGATGACGAGCATCGAGCACGCGCGCGTGCTCTACGGCGTCATCGCCGGGCGCCAGCGCGCCGCGCACCTGCACGTATTGAACCGCACCGGCAATTTCCCGTTCCGCGAGGATCGCGCCGCGTTCCATCACGTGCTCGCGGCGTTTCACGACGGCCTCGCCGGCGGCTGACCGTCGGGCGTTGGGCCGCTAAACCCATGCGCTGAGGCTATCGCAAGTTAGCATTTGCACCGGCGCCGCCTTGGGGGCATAGCGTCGGGCCGTTGGCTGGCTTCGGGGGAGGCGCGGGATGGGCGCGAAACGTCCGACTCAGAAGGAAATTCAGGCTGCGGCCGATCGCGTGGGCCTCACGCTCGATCCGGCCGACGTCGCGGAATTCACGGCGATCATCGGCGACACGATCGAGCAATATATCAGCGCGCTCGACCGCATTCCGGAGCAGATGCCGCCGGTGAAGTTTCCGCGCGGCGCCTGGCGCGCGCCGGAGCCCGCAGAAGACCGCTACAGCGCCTGGTATGTCCTGTGCCGCATCGAGGGCGCCGCCACCGGCAAGCTCAAGGGCAAGACGGTCGCGATCAAGGACAACATCGCGGTGGCCGGCGTACCGCTGATGAACGGCGCCTCGACGCTCCAGGGCTACGTTCCCGACATCGACGCCACCGTCGTGACGCGCACGCTCGAGGCCGGCGCCACGATCCTCGGCAAATCGCATTGCGAGTATTTCTGCTATTCGGGCAGCAGCCACACCAACGCGATCGCGACGACGCGCAATCCGCACAATCCGGAATACACAACCGGCGGCTCGTCGTCGGGCAGCGCGGCGCTCGTGGCCGCGCGCCAGGTCGATCTCGCGATCGGCGGCGATCAGGGCGGCTCGATCCGGTTGCCCGCGGCGTTCTGCGGCATCTACGGCATGAAGCCCACCTGGGGCCTCGTGCCCTACACCGGCGCGTTCGCGGTCGAGCCCACGCTCGATCATCTCGGGCCGATGACCAACAGCACGGCCGACAACGCTCTTTTTCTCGAAGTGCTCGCCGGCGCCGATGGGCTCGATCCGCGCCAATACGCGCCGCGCACGGCCGAATACACGAAGGCGCTCGGCCAGGGCGTGAAGGGTTTGCGCATCGGCGTCGTCAAGGAAGGTTTCGGCCTCGAAACGAGCGAGCCGCGCGTCGACATGGCGGTGCGCGAGGCGGTCAAGCGCCTCGCCCTGCTCGGCGCCACGGTCGAAGACGTTTCGATCCCGATGCACCGGAACGGCATGGCGGTGTGGGCCGGCATCGCCATCGAGGGCGTGTACGAGCACGTGTTCCACGAGAACGGGCTCGGCAAGGGCTGGAAAGGCCTTTACGCCACGAGCATGCTCGAGGCGCATTCGGCCTGGCGCGGCCGCGCCAACATGTTCTCGGAGATCCTGAAGCTCGGCGTGTTGGCCGGCGAACACATGCACGCGGCCTATCGCGGGCGCTACTACGCCAAAGCGCAAAATCTGAGCACGCAGCTCCGCGCTGCCTACGACAAGGCACTGGCTCAATACGACCTTCTGCTGATGCCCACGTCGCCGCTGGCCGGCGTGAAGCTGCCGCCGCCCAACGGCACGCGCGCCGAGCAGATGACGCCGGGTTTCGTGCCGATCGTGAATACGACGGCGTTCGACTGCACCGGGCACCCCGCCATGAGCGTTCCCTGCGCCTTGCGGGACGGGTTGCCCATCGGCATGATGCTGATCGCCAAGCACTGGGACGAATCCACGATATATCGCGCCGCCGATGCGTTCGAGCGGTCGGGTGATTGGCACGGATTTTGATCTAACAGTGTCGCGCTACCGTGGCGAGGCAAGCAGCCGGGCGCGGGCCGGCACCCACCTGCCTTACGAGGGAGAAGGAACCATGTCGAAACAGAACGGGATTACACGGCGCAGCTTCGTCGCTACGACGGCTGCGGGTGCCACGGCCCTTGCACTGCCCGGGCAGCTGCTGGCCCAGGCCAAGGACAGCCTGGTGATGGGCTGGCCGATCGATCCGCCCACGTTCGATCCGATCATCCGGACCAATCCGGGGATCCAGTCGATCTACAAGATGATCTTCGACCAGCCGGTTACCCAGCAGCCGGACCTCAAGGTCATCCCGGCGGTGGTCAAGGCCTGGAAGGTCTCGGCCGACGGCAAGACGATCGATCTCGAGTTCCGCGACGACGTGCTGTGGCACGACGGCAAGAAGCTCACCGCCGAGGATTTCCGCTACACCTACTTCGAGCGCAAGGAGAAGGGCCACAAGTCCGATCTCGCCTCGGTGTTCCGCAACCTCACCGACGTCAAGGTCGAATCGCCCACCAAGTGCCAGATGATCCTGTCGCAGCCGATGCCGACGGTGATCCAGTGGATGTCGTTCCTCGCGAACTTCATCGTGCCGAAGCACTACATGGAAGAGGTGGGGCCGGAGAAGTTCGCCGAGAAGCCGATCGGCACGGGCCCCTATAAGCTCGTGTCCTACGAGCGCAACTCGCGCATCGTGCTCGAGGCGTTCGACAAGTATTGGGGCCCGAAGCCCACGATCAAGAAGATCACGATCCTGATCATGAAGGATCCCTCGGCGCGCGTGGCGGCGATCCAGTCCGGCCAGGCCGATTGGGTGGCCGAAGTGCCGATCCGCGAGGTGGAGCGCCTCGGCAAGGTGGCCGGCCTCACCGCCGAAATCCTGCCGATCACACGCGTGATCATGCTGCAGATCCGCAGCGACCGCGCCTTCGCCGATCAGAACGTGCGCCTCGCCGCGCATCATGCGATCGACAAGGCGGCGCTCTCGCGCGCGCTCTTCGCCGGCAAGGCCGTTCCGCTTTCGGTGGTGGCCACGCCGGGGACGCCGGGCTTCGTCGAAGGCTTCAACTTCCCCTACGATCCCAAGAAGGCGCAGGAGCTGCTGGCGAAATCCGGTTATTCGCCCGCGAAGCCGATCCAGATCGGCATGGCCTCGTTCAACGGCGTCTTCCCCGGCGACTACGACATCGCGCGCGCGATCGCGCAGATGTGGAAGCGCGTCGGCATCGAGGCGAAGATCGACGTCATCGAGCAGCCGAAGTACTTCGAGCTCAACCGCGGCAACCAGCTCCCCGAGGCGACGCTCTATTCGTGGGACAACGCCACCGGCGATCCGGAGATGTTCGCGGGCTATCTGCTGCATCCGAAGCTGCCGTTCTCGGCCTGGAAGGACGAGAAGATCGGCGGCGAGATCATGAAGCTCTTCTCCGTCGTCGACTACGACGAGCGGATCAAGGGCTATAAGGCGGCGAACGTGATGGCCGCAAGCGAGGGCGCGGTCATGCCGCTCCTCCAGTCGGTGATGACGTTCGTCTACAAGAGCGGGTTGAAGACCGTGAACTACAACAACGGCTGGAACCTGCCGCAGTACTGGTCGTGGAGCTGACGCGCGCGGGAGGGCGGCCGGCGCCGCCCTCCCGTTCTTTCTCCGGCAAGTTCGATCGGGCGCCATGAGCGGGGGCGTTCTCGGGGTCGCGCTGCGGCGTATCGGCGTTTCGCTGCCGCTGATCTTCCTCGTCTCGGTCCTGGTGTTCGTCGTCCTGCGGCTGATCCCGGCGGATCCGGTCGCCATGTCGGTGCCGCCCAACGCGACGCGCGCCGAGATCGAGGCGCTGCGCGCCGAGATGGGCTTGACGCTGCCGATCCACGAGCAGTTCTGGATCTGGTTCACGAAAGCGGTCGCGGCGGATTTCGGCCGGTCGATCGCGTTCGCCCAGCCGGTCGCGCGGCTCATCGGCCAGGCGCTGCCCGCCACGATCGAATTGGTGCTGATGGCCGCGGTGTTCGCGACGATCATCGGCCTCGCCGGCGGCCTCCTGATGTATCGCCTTTCGGGCAGCCGCGGCGAGGCGGTGTCCGATCTCGTCAGCACGCTCATCATGTCGATCCCGGAGTTTCTCTGGGCGATCTTCTTCATCCTGCTGTTCGGCGTGGCGCTAAACATCCTGCCGTTCACCGGGCGGCTCGATGCCGGCATCACGGTGGACCGCATCACCGGCTTCCTGCTCGTCGATACGCTGCTCCAGGGCCGCTTCGGCGCGTTCGCCAATGCGGTGTCGCATCTTTTTCTTCCCTCGATGTCGCTGGCGCTGGGCACCGCGCCGCTGCTCATGCGCGTGCTGCGTTCGAGCCTGATGGAGGTCGGCAACGAGGATTACATGATGATGGCGCGGCTGCGCGGCTATCGCGAGCGCCAGATCCTCGTGCGCCACGCGTTCAAGAACGCCTTCCTGCCCACGCTCAATCTCATGGGCGTGCAGTTCTCGTTCCTGTTCGGCGGAACGCTGCTGGTGGAGGTGATCTACTCCTATCCCGGCCTCGGCAGCCTCATGGTGCAGGCCGTGGCGAACACGGATCTGCCGGTGATCCAGGGCGTTGCGCTCGTCTATGCCGTCGCCGTGCTGCTCATCAATCTCGGCGTCGATCTCACGGCGCTGATGCTCAACCCCAAGCTCCGGATCGCCAAATGAGCCGGCGCGAACTGGCCGCAGAGCATGTGGGCGCCGTGCCGGCGCCGCGGCGGCGCGCGAGCCTCCGGCCCTGGCGCCGCGCCATCGTGGGCGGCGTCATCGTCGCCGTGATCGCGCTCACGGCGATTTTCGCGCCGCTGCTGGCGCCCTACGATCCGAACGAGCAGGATCTGCTTTCGCAGCTCCTGCCGCCGGTGTGGGCCGGCGGCGGGTGGGAGCATCCGCTCGGCACCGACAACCTCGGGCGCGACACGCTCTCGCGCATGATCTACGGCAGCCGGGTCGCGATGATCGTGGCGGTGGCCGCGGCGTCGGGCGCCCTCGTTCTCGGCACCGCGCTGGCGATCGTGGCCGGATATTTCGGCGGCGTCGTCGATTGGCTCGTCTCGCGCCTCGTCGAGCTATGGCTCTGTTTTCCGCCAGTGGTGCTCTCGCTGATCCTCATCGTCGGGTTCGGCGTCGGCCTGCGCAACGTCATCCTCGCGATCATCCTCGTCGATTGGACGCGCTTCTGCCGCGTCGTGCGCGCCGAGGTCCTCATTGTCCGCCGCAACGACTACATCGACGCCGCGCGCCTTGCCGGCTTCTCCCATTGGCGCACGATCCGGCGCGAGGTCTTGCCTGCGGTCACGCCGCTGATCCTCACGATCCTGAGCCTCGAGATGGGCATCGCCGTCATCGTCGAGGCGATCCTCTCCTTCGTCGGCATGAGCGTCGAGTCCACGATCCCGGCCTGGGGCGTGATGATCGCCGACGCGCGGAAAGACATGTATCAGGCGGTGTGGGGCCTGGTGCTGCCGATCCTGGCCATCATCATCACGGTGCTCGGCTTCAACCTGCTCGGCGACGGGCTGCGCCGGGCGCTCGATCCGAAGCTGCGCCAGCGCGTCATCCAATGAAGTCGCTGCTCGAGATTCAGGGCGTCGTGGTCACGGCGCCCGCGGGCGATGGCCGTGTCGCCGTGCTGCGCGACATCGACCTTTCGGTGAAGCCGGGCGGCGTACTCGGCCTGGTCGGCGAATCGGGCGCCGGCAAGTCCATGATCGGGCGCCTCGTCGGCGGAATCCTGCCGCCGGGCTTCAGCGTCGATCGGGGCGCCATGATCTTCGCCGAGCGCGACCTGCTCGGCATGTCGGCCGCGGAGCGGCGCGCGCTGCTCGGCCGCGAGATCGGCTTCATCCCGCAGCAGCCGATGACGTCGCTCAATCCCGTGCGCAGCGTCGGTTCTCTGTTCGCCGAGCACCTGGCGAAGCTCGGCGTTTCCAGCCGCGTCGACCGGCGCGCACAGGCGGTCGCGGCGCTCGAAGCCGTCCATCTGCCCGATCCCGAGGCGCTGCTCGGCCGCTATGCGCACGAGCTTTCGGGCGGCATGTGCCAGCGCGTGCTGATCGCGATGGCCTTCGCGAGCCGGCCGAAGCTGCTGATCGCCGACGAGCCCACGACGGCGCTCGATGTCATCACACAAGCGCGCATCATGGCGCTGCTTGGCGATCTCTGCCGCCAATACGGCACCGCGGTGATGTTCGTCACGCACGATCTCCGCCTCGCCGCGCAGATCTGCGACGAGATCGCCGTCATGTATGCCGGAGAGGTCGTCGAGCGCGCGCCCGCGCGCGATCTGCTCTCGACGCCGCGCCATCCCTACACGCAAGCCCTGCGCAATTGCAGCCCAAGCCTCGATGGCCCGCTCGCGCGCCTCGTCTCGCTGCCCGAGCACATGCCCGGCCTCGGCGCGCTCGCGGGCATGGCGGGCTGCCGCTTTGCGCCGCGCTGCCCGGTGGCGGACCACCACTGCGTCGGCCACTCGCCGCCGCTGGTCGAGACGTCGCCGGGCCGCTGGGTGCGCGCCGCCGGGCAATGCCTCGCCGCCGACCTTACGGCGCGCGGCGACGTTCCGCACGGCAAGGGCGATGCCGAAGGCGGCGCCCGCGTCGCGCTGGCTGCTGAAAGCCTCCACAAGACCTTCCACTCGCGCCATCCGCTGCTGTTCTGGAAGCGGCGCCGCGTCGACGCGGTGAAAAACGTCTCGTTCCGCCTCCGCGCCGGCGAGTTCCTCGGCATCGTCGGGCAGAGCGGCAGCGGCAAATCCACCGTGGCGCGCATGCTGCTGGGGCTCGAAGTGCCGAGCGAAGGCCGCATCGCGCTCGACGGCGCCGACGTCACCGGCCGCTTCTCCGATCACGCGGCCGAGCGCACGAAGCAGATCCAGATGATCTTCCAGGATCCGCAATCGGCGCTCAATCCGCGGCGGCGCGTGGCCTCGATCGTCACCCAGCCGATGGAGGTCGCGAGCGGCGCGGCCTGGCCCGAACGGCTGGCGCGGGCGAAGACGCTGCTGGCCGAAACCGGCCTTGCGCCGGAATTGGCCGAGCGGTATCCGGCCCAGCTTTCGGGCGGCCAGCGCCAGCGCGTGAACATCGCGCGCTCGCTCTGCAACACGCCCCGCGTGCTGGTGGCCGACGAGATCGTCTCGGGCCTCGACGTCTCGGTGCAGGCGCAGATCCTCAATCTGCTCGCCGATCTCCGCCGCCATCACGATATCGCGCTCGTGCTGATCAGCCACGATCTCTCGGTCGTGCGCTATCTCTGCGACCGCGTGATCGTCATGTATCGCGGCGAGGCGGTGGAGGAGGGCGAGACCGAGGCGGTGTTCCGCTCGCCCAAGCATTGGTACACGAAGGCGCTGCTCGCCGCGGTGCCGCCCGACGACGTGCATCACGTGTGGGACCCGCACACGGCGTCGAGCGCGCTGGCGCGCCTCGATCCGGCGATCGAGAGCTGACCGCCCGCGGTGAAGCATGAGGGCGTTGCGGCGGGCGGGCATCGGCGCCGCCGCAATCCGTGCTATTGCGCGGGCCGCCGGACCCGAGGAGGACCATGGGCACGCCGAACCCGCTGGCCGCACGCAAACCGATCGACGGGCCGCTCGCCTGGAACGGCCGCGACTTCGCCGGGCGCGAGGATTGGATCCTGCGGCT
The DNA here is from genome assembly GCA_964481045.1 of uncultured Candidatus Odyssella sp. Taxonomy (GTDB): domain Bacteria; phylum Pseudomonadota; class Alphaproteobacteria; order Bin65; family Bin65; genus SBBV01. Next base: position 10,141 of record CAYZSG010000004.1, read on the forward strand.
CGACGCGGGCCACGTCGCCGAGCTCGAGGCCGCCGGCCGCGCAGTCGCGGCGCGTTCGTTCCGCGATATCGCAGCGGCGGATTTCCCGCTGCCGCGGCTCGGTCCGGTTCTCGCGGGGCTGCGGCCCGAACTGCGCGCCGGGCGCGGCTTCGTGCTCGTCAAGGGGCTTGCCGTCGAGCGCTTCGATCCGGCGCTGCTGCGCACGATCTATGTCGGCATGGGCACGCATCTCGGCATCCCGGTCTCGCAAAGCTTTCGCGGCGACTATCTCGGCGAGGTGAAGGACTACCGCGAGCCCGGCAACGAGCGGCCCTATCGCCGCGGCGGCGCGATCGAGATGCACCGCGATCCGTGCGACATCGTCGGCCTGCTCTGCTACCGCAAGGCCAAGGCCGGCGGCCTGAGCCGCATCGCCAGCGCAGCCACGGTGTGGAACACGGTGCTCGCCGAACGGCCCGATCTCGCGCCGGTGCTGCTCGAGGGATTCCGGCTCTACGCCACGCGCGACGACCGCAGCGCGACGCCGCCGCTCACGCCGGTGAAGATTCCGGTGCTCGCGCTCGACCCCGACGGGCCGCTCCACTGCACGCTGATCGCCGAGCTCGCGCAATGGGCGGTCGACAAAGCCGGCGAAGCGTGGCCGGAGCGCGGGTCCGAGGCGCTCGCGTTCTTCCAGGAAGTTTCGAATCGCGAGGGCGTGTTCCTCGACATGGCGATCGAGCCCGGCGACATCCAGTTCCTGAACAACCGCACAACCGTCCACGGCCGCACCGACTACGAGGAGTGGCCGGAGCCGGATCGCCAGCGCGTGATGTTCCGCCTCTGGCTCATGTGCCCCGATTGGCCGCAGCCCGCCACGGCGGTGAACCGCCTGCTGTTCGCCAATACGGACCGCGCCGACGGCGGCATCGCCCCGCGCGTGGCGAGCGTCGCATGAGCGGCGCCCCGGCGCCTTCGCTCGCGGTGCTCGGCGCGGAGATCGCGGCGGGGCGCAAGCGCTCGGAAGACATCGTGCGCGATTGCCTCGCGCGCATCGCGGCGCGCGAAAGTGTCATCCAGGCCTGGGCTCATCTCGATGCGGAGGCGGCGCTGGCGCAGGCGCGCGCGCGCGATGCGGAGCGGCCGCGCTCGCCGCTGCACGGCCTGCCGATCGCGATGAAGGATATTTTCGACACGGCCGACATGCCGACGGCCTACGGCTCGCCGATCTACGCTGGCCTTCGCCCCGCGCGCGATGCCGCCGTGGTGGCGCTGCTGCGCGACGCCGGGGCCGTAATTCTCGGCAAGACGGTGACGACCGAGTTCGCCGCGGCGTTTCCGGGGCCGACCGTGAACCCGCGCAATCGCGCGCATACGCCGGGCGGCTCCTCGAGCGGCTCGGCCGCTGCGGTGGCAGACGGCATGGTTCCCGCGGGTCTCGGCACGCAGACGCTCGGCTCGGTCATCCGCCCCGCCGCCTATTGCGGCATTCACGGCTTCAAACCCACCTACGGCCTCGTCAGCGCCGAAGGCGCCAAGCCGGGCGCGCAGTCGTTCGACACGGTCGGGTTCCTGCTGGCCGACATCGCCGACGCGGCCCTGCTGCTGGGCGCGCTCACGCCGCGGCGTGATTGGATTGTGCCGTCGCCCGAGTCGCCGCGAATTGCGATCATGCGTGGGCCGGCCTGGGACTTGGCGCAGCTCGAAAGCGTCGCCGCAATCGAGCGCGCGGCGGAGCGCTTCGCGCGCGCGGGCGCCCGCATCGCAGAGGTGGCGCCGCCGCCTGCGCTCGAAACGCTGCGCGAAACGGCGTGGACGATCCTCTGCTACGAGACCTACCAGAACCTTTCCTACGAACGCCTCGCGCATGGCGACCGCGTTTCGCCGCCGATGCGCAAAATCTTCGCGCTGGCGGCCGCGATGACGCTCGACGAATATCGCGATGCGCTCGCGCGCACGCTCACGGCGCGCGCTGCGCTGAATGATGCGGTCGCCGGATACGACGCCGTGCTGACGGCCGCCACGCCCGGCGAGGCGCCGCGCGGACTCGGATCCACTGGCGATGCCGTCTTCAACCGCGCCTGGACGGCCGGCCACCTGCCTTGCGTCACGCTGCCGGCGGGCACCGGGCCGAACGGCCTGCCGGTCGGCATCCAGCTCGTGGCCGCGCACTGGCGCGATGCGGAGCTGATCGCGCTCGCGCGCTGGGCGGCAGGTTGCCTCGCCGCATGAACGCCATCTCGCTCGCATCGGCCGCGTGCGCCCGATAGTCTCGCGCACATATTTCGTCGGAGGCCCGATTTGACCCGCCGTGTCGTTCTTTCGCTCGAGCAGGCGACGGCGCTGCCTTATGCCACGCAGCGCTTCGTGCAGCTCGGCTGGCGCGTGATCCGCATCGAGGCGACGCCCTCGTCCGGCGAGAAGCAGCCCGGCGATCCCAATCGTTATGTCGGCAAGCGCGCGATCGACGAGTCGCGCCACGCGCTGTTCGTGGCACCGAACGTGGAGAAAGAGGCGATCGCGCTGAACCTCAAGAGCGCCGAGGGCCGCGCGCTGCTGCTGCGCCTGCTCGATGCGCTCGACGCCGACATCTTCTGCTGCAACACGCTGCCGCAGCGCTATGCGCCGCTCGGCATCGACTGCGAAATGCTCTCGGCCGCGCGGCCGGGCCTGATCTGGGCCGGGATCTCGGCGATGGGTCCCGACTACCCGGAGGTCGCCGGCTACGATCCCGTGATCCAGGCCATGTCGGGCCTCATGGATCTGAACGGCTTCGCCGATGGCCCGCCGACCTTAATGGGCATTCCGATCACCGATCTGAAGGCCGGCGACGAGCTCTATTCCGGCGTGCTGCTGGCGCTGCTCGAACGCGCCGAGACCGGGCGCGGCAAGCGCATCGACGTCTCGATGCTGCAGGCGGCCGCCTCGTGGCTCGTGGCGGTGCTGCCGCTGCTCGACATGGATGCCGAACCCGGCGAGCTTGCGCGCAACGGCAACGCGCATCGCCGCTTCGTGCCGACCAACGTCTATCCGACGCGCGACGGCTTCATCTACATGGCGCTCGGCAGCAACGCGCAATGGCAGCGCTTCGTGGCGCTGCCGCGCTTCGCCGCGCTGGCGCGGCCGGAATGGGCGACCGCCGAGGGCCGATACGCCGGGCGGCAGGAGATCTACCGCGTCCTCGGCGCCGCGACGGCGACCGGAACGATGGCTGAGGTGGCGGCCGATTTTGCCGCGGTGAAGGTTCCACACACACGCATCAACGCGCTCGCGGATGCGGCGGCGCTCGAGGCCGTGGCGCGGCGGCTCAACCGAACGGAGCTGCCTGGCGGCCGCAGCGTGCGGCTACCGCCCGCCGCCGTCGATCTTCCGGCGCTGCCGCGCGCCTTCTCGCCGCCGCCGCGCTATGCGGAGCACACGCGGGCGATTCTCGCCGAAGCGAAACTCGCTTCGAGCGAAATCGATCGCCTGTTCAAGGACGGCGTCGTCGCCTGATTCCCCTCGCCCCAGGGCGAGGGGTATCACCGTTTCGCGCGTCTTGCCGCCACCGCCGCGAGGCGCTCGGCCATCTCGGGGCTTTCGTGCGCGCGCTGCTGGATCGCGCGGAGATCGCTCGGCGCGCGGCCCTCGGCGAGGCCGCGGATGATCGACTTGTAGGCGCGCGCCGCGGCACGCGGTCCCTCGGCGATGCGCCGCGCAAGCGCCAAGGCCTCGTCCTCGAGCTGCGCTTTCGGCACGACCTGCGATACCCAGCCGCGCGCCAGCGCCACGGCCGCGTCGATCGGCGCGCCGCCCAGCAGGAAGTGCGCGGTGAGGCCGGGGCCGGCCGTGCGCAGCAATTCGGCGATGGCCGGCAGCGGATAGACGATGCCGAGCGAGGCGGCCGGAATGCCGAAGCGCGCGTCGTCGGCGGCGAGGCGGATGTCGGCGGCCAGCATCATCTGCACGCCGGCGCCGAAGCAGGCCCCGTGCACCGCGGCGATGATCGGAATCTCGATCCGCGCCAGCGCCGCCATCGCCTCGTCGAGCGCCGCGTCCATCGCGCGCATCGCCGTGGCGATGTCGCCTTCCGTCATCGCGTCGAAATCGCCGCCGGCGCAGAACGCGCGCTCGCCCGTGCCGCGCACGATCACGGCGCCGAGCGTGCCGTCGCCGGCGATTGCCCGGGCTGCGCCGGTCAGCGCCGCGCACATCGGCAGATCGATGCTGTTGCGTTTCGCCTCGTTGTCGAGCGTCACGGTCGCGACCGCGCCGTCCACGCTCATCTGCACCGTTCCCGCCATGCGCGCGCCGAAGCCTCACATTGAAGCGGCGACCCTAGCCGCGCGCGGAATTCGTGTCTATGCAAACGCCATGTCGTCGCTCGCGGAGCTCTCGCTCGTAGAGGCCTCGGCGCTGCTCGACGCGCGCCGCGCCTCCGCGCGCGAGCTCGTCGAAGCGTGCCTCGCGCGCATCGCCGGCGAGGGCCGCGCGATCAACGCGTTCATCGCCGTGGACGAGGAGGGCGCGCGCAAGGCCGCGCTCGCCGCCGACGAGCGCCGCGCGCGCGGCGCTTCGCTCGGCCCGCTCGATGGCATTCCACTCGCGCACAAGGACATCTTCGCGCGCGCCGGCCGGCGGCTCACCTGCGGATCGATCATCCTCGATGCCGTGCCGGCGCATACCGCGCCGGCGCTCGCGAAGCTCGACGCGGCCGGGGCGATCGATCTCGGCCCGCTGCATCTCGCGGAGTTCGCGGCCGGCGCCACAGGCCACAACCGGCACTTCGGTGCCTGCCGCAATCCGTGGAACCACGCACGCATTTCGGGCGGATCGTCGAGCGGATCGGCCGCTTCCGTCGCGGCGCGGCTCGTCCATGGCTCGCTCGGCACCGACACCGGCGGCTCGATCCGGCTGCCGGCGCATTTCTGCGGCGTCGCGGCGCTGCGCCCGACGCTGGGCCGCGTCAGCGCGGAGGGTGTCTTTCCGCGCGCCTGGTCGATGGATGCGGTCGGCCCTGTCGCGCGCGATGCCGCCGATATCGCGCCGATCTTCGCCGCGATCGCGGGCGGGGCCGCCGCTTCGGCCGCGACCGAACGCGCGGGGCTGCGCATCGGCATTCCCGATCGCTTCTTTTTCGATCGCGTCGAGCCCGACATCGGCGATCTCATCGAGACGGCGCGGAACGACTTCCTCCGCCTCGGCGCGTCATGTATCTCGGCCGAAGCTCCCGATCCCGCGCCGCTGTTCGCGCATGCGCTTGTTCTCGCGCAGGCGGAGGCCGCGGCGATTCATCGCCGCTGGATCGCCGGGCGCCGGGCGGATTACGACCACGGAACGGTCGAAGGCATCGAGCCCGGCTTCGCCATCGCCGCGCACGAGTACGCGGAGAGCCTCGCCGCGCGCGAGCCCGCGCGGCGCGCCTGGGTCGATGGCGTCTTCGCGCGCTGCGACCTGCTGCTGACGCCGGTGTTCGAACACGCGACGCCGCGGCTCGACGATTGCGATCCGGTGCGGCCCGGCGCGATGCGCGAATTCCTCGCGCGCTTCGGGCGCTGCACGCGGCCGTTCAGCTATCTCGGCCTGCCCGCGCTGGCGCTTCCTTGCGGATTCCAGCGCGACGGGATGCCGGCCGCGCTTCAGCTCGTGGCGCGGCCCGGTTCGGAAGCGACGCTGCTCGCGGCCGGCGAAGCCTATCAGCGCGAAACCGGCTGGCACCGCCGCGCGCCGCCGGCGGCGTGAGGCGCTATTTCGAGATCAGGCTCGGCAGCCACATCACGACCGGCGGGAACGCAAGCAGAATCGCCATCACCACCAGGTCGAGCAGCAGGAACGGAATGCTGGCGGCGTAGACGTCGCCCATCGTCACGCCGCGCGGCGCAACGCCGCGCATTACGAACAGGTTGAGCCCGAACGGCGGCGAGATCGTCGCCATCTCCATGTTCAGCAGCATGATCGCGCCGAACCATACCGGGTCGTAGCCGAAGGCCTGGATCACCGGGAAATAGATCGGCACCGTCAGCATCATGATCGACAGCGGCTCCATGAACATCCCCATCAGGATGAGCACGAGCTGCATGATGATGACGACGACGATCGGCGGAAGGCCCGTCGACGTGGCGAGATCGGCGAGGCCGGAGGTGGCGCCGGTGAAGGCGAGGATCTGCGAGAAGGCGGTGGAGCCGGTGATGATCATCAGCAGCATCACCGTGATACGCATCGAGGAGAGCAGCGACTCCTTGATCATGCGCCAGTTGAGCCCGCCGTAGAGCGCGGCGAGCAGGAACGTGCCCGCGGCGCCGAGCGCCGCCGATTCCGTCGGCGTCGCCACGCCGAGGAAGATCAGGCCCACCACGAGGAACATCACGAAGAACAGCGGGAAGATGTAGAGCAGCGTGTTGCTTATCTTCTTGCTGAGCGGGATCGCAGCGACCGGATAGGGCGGCGCCAGGTGCGGCTGCAGCCAGCACCGCACGACGATGTAGACCGCGTAGGCGACCGACATCATCAGGCCCGGAACGATGATGGCGACGAGAAAATCGCCGACCGAGAATTGGCCGAGCGCCGCCAGCAATACGCCGAGCGCCGAGGGCGGGATCATGATCGCGAGGCCGCCCGCACCCATGATCGGCCCGAGCGACATCGCCTTGTGATAGCCGCGCTTCTCCATGTCGGGGACGAGCAGCTTGCCGAGCATCGCGGTGGCGGCCGAGCCCGAGCCGGTCAGCGCCGCGAACACCGTGCCGCCGGCAACCGACATCAGCGCGAGGCGCCCCGGCAGCCGCCCGAACCACGAATCGAGCACGTCCATCATCTTGGTGGCGATGCCCGAGCGGAACATCACCTCGCCCATCAGCACGAACAGCGGCACCGAGACGATCGTGAAATGCGTGACGGAGCTCGAGATCGAGAGAACGAGCTGCGTGAGCCCCGCCGGGCCGTTCCAGAAGATGTAGCAGCAGACGACGTTGATCGCGAGGAACGCGAAGGCGATCGGAACGCCGACCGCCATCAGCACCAGGAAGGCGCCGAAGATGATGATCAGCGTGTAATACCATTCCATGGCGGCGCTCAGTGCGACGGTTCGGCGCCGAAATCGCGCTGGCGCGTCCAATACTCGGCGAACAGGCGGGCGAAGCGGAGGAACAGCAGGAGCGCGCCCACCGGAATGACGACGATGATCATCCAGGTCGGAACGTCGATGCCGGTGGGCTTGAACGCCCCGCGCATCATTGCGCTGGCCGTCGCCTCGACGCCGAAGACGAGCAGCACGAGAGTGGTGAGCGCGCCGGCCGCCGACGAGAACAGGCCGCAGACGCGGAGCCCCGCCGGCGACAGGTATTGCAGCAGGATGTCGACACGCACGTGCCCGCCGTTGCGCAGCACCCAGGACGCGCCGAGAAACGTGATCCAGAGTAGCGAGTATTCGCTGATCTCGACGACCCAGGCGATCGGGCTGTTGAAGCCGTAGCGCAGCAGAACTTCGGCGCAGATCGAGATCGTCATGCCGACGAACAGCAGCGTGGCGCCGGCCGCGGCGATGTTTTCGCCGGCGGCGAGGATGCGTAGCAGTCGGCTCAAATGAATCCCCCGAAAGGGGCGGCCGCGCGCGGCGGCCGCCCGCGCCGGCTCAATTGCCGGTCGTTTTCTTGAGCTGCGCCAGCATCTCGGGCGAGACGCGTTTCGCGATCGCGTCCCATTCCACGGCATAGGCGACGTCGAGATACCTCTTGCTCTCCGCGTCGGAGAACTTCACGCGGGCGACGAGCGGCTCGAGCAGCTTCAGTTCCTTCTCCTGCTCGCTCTTGAAATACGCGATCATCTTCGGCTCGAATTCGGCCGTGGCCTCGACGATCTCCTTCTGCAGGTCCGCGGGCAGGCCCTTCCACTTTTCGAGGTTCATGATCGCGCCGATGTTGCTGGCGCCGTAGAACGGCAGGTCGACGACGAACTTGATGTGCCGCGTCCAGCCGATCGAGCGCACGCCGAACACCGGCCAGCCGAGCCCGTCCACCGTGCCCTGCTCGAGCGCGGTATAGGTTTCCGGCTGGTTCACCGTCACCGGCACCATACCGAGCTCGCGCATCATGCGGTCGTAGAGCGAGCCGGTGCGCATCTTGAGGCCTTTCAGCGCGGCGAGGTTCTCGGGCTTCTTCTTGAACCACAGATAGAAGTCGCCGTATTGCACGCGGCCGATGTAGCGCGCGTTCACGCGCTCGTGCGTCTTCACCATGATGTCGTAGAAGCCCGATTTCCGCTCCTCCGTCGGGCTCAGCTTCGACAGCACGAGCGCGGCCACCTCGGGCATCTGGTCGGTGAAGTCCGCCTCGGCGGCGAACAGCATGTCGATGACGCCGGTGCGCATCGCGTTGAGCTGCTCGTAGCGGCCGATCACCTCGGGGCCGCCCACGTAGTTCACGCGGAATTTGCCCTTGAGCTTGTCGTTGATGTGCGCAACCCAGGCATTGGCCTGCGCCATCACCGGGTGGTTCTTCGGAATGAAGCCGACCGCGCGCACGGTCGTCTCCGCATAGGCTCCGGCCGCAACGGCGAGCGCGATGGCGGCGCCGGCGATGCCAGCGATCGTTTTCATGTGGTTCTCCCTCGACAGCGCGGCGCGTTTCCCGCCGCCCGTTCCATTACTGAATGACGTTCGGGAAAACTCTAGGCATTGCCCGGAGCGAAGGTCAAGGCGAAGCGGGCGTTCCGGCGCGCATCAGGTCCGCGATCGCGCGCGGATCGGGCTCGGACATCGCCCGCAGGCGCTCCGCTGCATCCCGCGCGCGCAGCGTGCCCAAGATCGGCGCCGCATTGGCCGCGAACTTCGCCGCGACGCGGCCGGCGTCGGCTGTGGCGGCATCGGCGGAAGCGGTCAGCGTTTGGCCGGCGAACGTCCGGATCGCGAGGCGCGCATCGAATCCGCGGCCCATCGCGGTATCCGTCTCGTGCCTGACGCGCGCGGCGAGATCGTGAAGGTCGCCGCGCCCGCGCGCTTCGGCGGAGAGGGCCGCGAGCGTCACCGCGCCCTCGGCCAGCGCATGCGCTACCATATAGGGAAGACTTGCTATGGCATCGAGCTCGGTCGCAGGCGCCAGGCGCGGGGCGCGCGGCTCGCACACGATCGGCACGGCCCAGGGCGCGATCGCGCAGCGCACCTCGGCGATATCGCTTGCCGCGAGCGCATGCTCGCGCCGGAGCGCGAGCGCCGCGTCGATGTAGGGCTGAATGACGTGCGCGCACGGATAGAATTTGAAATGCGCGGCGCCGCCCTGCCATTCGGTGCCGAGGCCGCGCGTGAGCGCCGCGAAGTCGATCGCCTCGCCGTGCAGCAGCGCCGCGAAGAGCCCGGCCGTGCCGTCCAGTGCGGCGAGCGGGCCGCGGAAGCCCCGCGCCGCGAGTTCCGCCGCGACGATGCCGCCTTGCGCCGCCCATCCCGTGTGCAGCCATTTCGACCAGGCGCCGTCGGCCTGAAACGCCATGAGCCCGCCCGACATGCTGGCGGCCAGCCCCATCGCCCAGGCCGTCGCCTCGGCCGAAAGTCGCTGCGCCCGCGCGGCGGTGGCGGCGGCGGCGATCGGCCCCACGATGCCGGTCGCGTGCAGACCGCGTGCATGGAAGCGGCGTCCGGCCGCGCCGCCGATGCGCGCGGCGATCTCGTAGCCCGCGACGATGGCCGCGCCGATATCCTCGGGCGCGGCGCCGGCCGCTTCGCCGACCGCGAGCGCGGCCGAGACCACGACGCTGCCGGGATGCACGACCGAATCGGTGAAGGTGTCGTCGAAGTCGCGGCAATGCGCGGCGACGCCGTGCACGAACGCCGCGCGCGAGGCCGGAAGCCGGCCGGCGCCGCACCAGAGCGCCGCCGTGCCGGTTCCGCCTTCCGCTTCGGCAAAGGCGAGCGCGGCGCGCACCGCATCCGTCTTCCATCCGGCGGCGACGAGTCCGGCCGTGTCGAGCACGCGCAGCGGCACGAGCGCGCGCTGCGTTTCCGGCACCGCGCGCCAGTCGAGCGCCGCGCACCACGCGGCCAGCGCCGTCAGCGCGGAGGGCGCGCTGCTCATAGTGCCGAGCGCAGCAGGGCCTCGACATCGGCGGCCGTCACCGGCATCGGCACGTTGGCCATCATGTAGTCGCCCATCGTCTGTGCCGCGATGCCGGGCAGGTCGTCGGCCGTAACGCCGACCTCGCCGAGCCGCTGCGGCAGCGGCAGGCGGCGCAATAGCGCCTCCATCGCGCGCGCTGCATCCTCGGGCGTGCCGCCGGGCGCGCAGCCGAGCGCCTCGAGCGCATAGGATTTCTCGGCGCCGATCGCCGGCAGCATCAGGCGCAGCGCCGGCGCCAGCAGGATGCCATGCGAGATGCCGTGCTGAAGCCCGTAGCGCCCGCCGACGACGTGGCCGATCGCGTGCACGACCGAAACCATCGCGTTGATCGAGGCGGTGCCCGACATGATCGCGGCCATCATGCAGTCCGCGCGTGCTGCGAGGTCGCCGGGCGCTTCCACGCTGCGCGGCAGCGCCGTGCGCAGCAGGCGGGCGGCGTGCAGCGCGAGGCCGACCGAGATCGGGTGGCGGTGCTTCGAATAGAGCGTCTCGATCGCGCGGGCCACCGCGGTCATGCCGGTGGCGGCGGTGAGCGTGGGCGAGGCGTGCACGGCCAGCTCGGGATCGAGCACCGTCGCCTCCGGCACCATGCGATCGTCCCAGAACAGCAGCTTCTTCTTGGCGGCAGGGTCGCGGATGCCGGCCGTCGGCATCACGTCGCTGGCCGAGCCGGCCGTCGTCGGCACCGCGATGTGGAAAATCGGCGAGGGCGGCATCGGCGCGCGCTCCATCGAGCCCTTGCCGCCGTAGTCGATCACATAGGGTGCGAATTCGCCGCCGGTCGCCGCCAGCAGCACCACGCCCTTGCCGGCGTCGATCGTGCTGCCGCCGCCCACCGAGATCGCGCAATCCGCGTTCATCGCCTTGAGTGCCGCCGCCGCGGCGACGACGGAGGAAAAGGGCGTGTGCGCCGGCACCTCGGTGAACACGCCGGCATAGAGCGGCCCGAGCGCGGCCTTGACGGCGGGCAGGATCGGCCCGCTCGCAACGCTCTTGCCGCAGATCACGCCGGCGCGCCTGGCGCCGAGCTCGGCCATCAGTTTTGGCAGCTCGCGCACCGAGCCCGGCCCGAAGCACACGCGCTTCGGCCAATCGCGGATCAATCCGGCATACATGCAATGTCTCCCTCGCGAAGCACTATGAACGAAGCGCGCGCGCCGGCACAATGCAGCTTCATCATGGCACCCGAGACGACGACACTGCCCGATCCCGATGCGCTTGCGCGGAAGCTCGCCGAAATCCTCGGCGGCGCGCCCGACCGCGCGCTGGCCGAGCGGCTGATCGCCTTGTGCCGCGCGCAGCTTGCCGCGGCCCGGCCCGCGCTGGAACGCGCCGAGCCCATGGATACGCCCGAGCTACACATGGCGGCGCTGCGCGCGCTGGCCCGGCATGGATGAGCTGCTCGACGGCGGCATCGCCGCCGCCGCGCGCGCGATGCAGCGCGGCGCCGTTTCCGCGCGCGAACTGACGGCGGCGGCGCTGACGCGAATCGCCGCGCGCGAGGGCACGCTGCGGGCGTTCTTCCGCGTCGACGGAGAAGCCGCGCTACGCCAGGCCGAGGAGCGCGACAGTGAGCGCCGCGCGGGCAGGGTGCGCGGGCCGCTGCACGGCATTCCAGTCGGGCGCAAGGATCTGTTCGACCGTGCCGGCTTCGCCACGAGTTGCGGTTCGCGCGGCGCGGCAACGCCCGCCCTGGAAACGGCGGCGTGCCTCGCGCGGCTCGATGCGGCCGGCGCCGTCGATCTCGGCGCGCTCAACATGTCGGAATTCGCGTTCCATCCGCACGGGCTCAACGCGGTCGCCGGCCCGGCGCGCAATCCGTGGGACCCGGCGCGCGTGGCCGGCGGCTCGTCGGGCGGCTCGGCGGCGGCGCTCGCGGCCCGGTTCATCTTCGGCAGCATGGGCTCCGACAGCGGCGGCTCGATCCGGCACCCCGCGGCGCAATGCGGCGTCGTCGGCCTCCTGCCGACGCGCGGCACGATCAGCCGCCACGGCATGATGCGCTCGAGCCCATCGCTCGATGCGGCCGGGCCGATGGCGCGCTCGGCGGCGGATTGCGCGCTGCTCCATGCCGCCGTCGCGGGCGCTGATCCGCGCGATCCGGATTGCGTGCTGTCGACGGTGCCGGCCGACACGAAGCCCGAGCTTCGCGGCCGCGCGATCACGCAGCTCGGCGAAACGCAGCTCAGCTCGATTTCGGGCGAGGCGCGGCAGGCCTATGAGGCGGCGGCGGAAGCGATGCGCGCCGCCGGCGCCGATCTCGTCGAAACCGAATTGCCGGAGTGGGACGCGCTCAATGCACTGACCGCGATCGTTTTCGCGAGCGAAGTCGCGGCCACGCACCGACGGCGCCTCGCCGCCGAGCCCGAAGCCTATTCGCCCGAAGTGCGCGAGCGCATGGCGGCGGGATTCGTTTATCCCGCAGCCGATTATCTCGATGCCCTGCGCATCCGCGCGCACCTGACGCGCATGTTCGTCGAGGCGGTGTTCGCGCGCGCCGAGGCGCTGCTGCTGCCGGCCGCACCCGACGTTGCGCCGCGCGTCGACGAGGTGATGCCCGGCGCGGCGCAGCGCCGCTACGACGCCGGGGCATTCACCTTGGCGACCCCGTCCGATCCCGGCCGCTTCACGCGCGCGTTCAACTATCTTGGCCTGCCGGCGCTGGCGCTGCCCGCCGGATTCTCGCGCGAAGGGTTGCCGCTCGGCATACAGCTCGCCGGCCGCCCGCTGGCCGAGCCGCTTCTGTTCGCGATCGGCGTTGCGTTCCAGCAGGTCACGGATCACCACGAACGCCGCCCGCCCATGTGAAGGGCGGCGGCATCCGTGCTTGACCGGGGCGGCGCGGCCCGCCTACCCTGAACACTGTTCAGTATTGAGGCCCGGCATGGCCGAAGCGCTCGCCCGTCCGCTCGATCCGGCTTCGCGGCCGACCTATCGCACCGACCGCAGCTTCGAATGGAATCACGCGAACGGCCCGGATTTCACGGGGCCATGGCCGGCGGTGCCGGAAACGCCGATGAAGGAGTTCTTCGGCCTCGCCGTGCGCTCGCGCTTCGGCGTTCCGGCCAGCATTCTCGTGAATAGCCGCTGGATCGAGACCTACGCGCGGCTCGGCTTCGACCTGCTCACCTACAAGACCGTGCGCAGCCAGGCGCGCCTCTGCCACGCGCCGCCGAACTGGCTGTTTCTCGACGATCGCTCGGTTATGGCCGGCCTCGCCGATCCGGAAACGCCGCTGGCGCTGGCCGCGCGCCCGCCGGCGGACCCGCGTTTCGCCACGGCCGGCGGGTCGTTCGGCATTCCTTCGGTGGCGCCCGAGGTGTGGAAGCCCGACATCGCGGCGGCGCGCCGCGCGCTCGGCGCGGGGCAGGCGCTGATCGTCTCGGTCGTCGGCACCGCGCGGCCCGGCCTGAGTGAAGCGGATTTCGTCGCGGACTACGCGGCGCTGGCCCGGATCGTCGTCGAGGGCGGCGCCGATCTGGTGGAGGTGAATCTCTCGTGCCCCAACGTCGCGCGGCGCGAGGGCGAGGTGTATCTCGACACGAAGCTCTCCGCCGCGATCGCGCGCGCGGCGAAGGCCGCCTCGGGCGGCAAGCCGGTGCTGCTCAAGATCGGCGACATCGCCGATCGCGCGCAGATGGCCACGTTCCTCGAGAGCGTCGCGGGCGCGGCCGACGGCGTCGTGATGATCAACGCGCCGAGCCGGCGCATCGTCGACGGCGCCGGCGCGCCCGCGTTCGGCGCCGGGCGCGAGCGCGCGGGCGTCACCGGCGGCGCGATCAAGGCGATCGCGCTGCGCGCCGTCGCCGACGCCGCCGCGCATATTGGGCGTCGCGGATTGCCGCTCAAGGTGATCGGCGTCGGCGGCGTCACGTCGGCGGCCGACGCGCGTGCGTTCCTCGACGCCGGCGCCTACGCCGTGCAATCGGCGACGGCCGCCACGTGGAACCCGTCTCTCGCCGCCGAGATCAAGGCGGCGGCGCCGGACATCTAAAACAGCTCAACCGCCGCCGAGGATCGGCTCGGCCCAGCGCGCGACGTCGAGCAGGCGCAAGTCTCCGCCATGGGGGCCGACGAATTGAATGCCGATCGGCAGGCCGCGCGGCCCGACCATGCCCGGCAACGTGATCGCCGGCAGGTGCAGCAGCGTCCAGAGCCGCTGGAACAGAAGGTCGCTCGGCCCGTGCAGGCCCTCGGGCGCTTCGCCGGCCGTGGCCGGCGTCAGGATCGCGTCGAAGCGCTCGAACAAGCCGGCGATCTCGGCGCGGCACGTCCGCGCGAGCGCCTGCGCCGCGGCATGGTCGGCGGGCGCGATCTTGATGCCGTCGTCGAGCAGGCCGCGCAGGCGGTCGCTCAACAGATCGCGGCGCTGCGTCCGCTCGAACGACAAGGCGCGCGCGAACTCGAAGCGCAGGATCAGCCATTGCGCGTCGATCGCCTCGGCGAAGTGCTTCGCCAGCTCCACCTCCTCGATCCATGCGCCGGCCGCGCGCAGCTTCTTCTGCGCCGTTTCCATCGCGGCGACGGCGGCGGGCTCGATCTTCGCCCAATGCGCGGTGCGGCAGAAGGCGAGGCGCGGCGGCGTTGCCGGCGCGGTACGCTCCGTCGGCGCGGATCCGCCGCTGAGGACCGCGTGCAGCAGACCGATGTCGCCGACCGATCGTGCCATGAGGCCCAGCGTGTCGAGCGATTCGGCCTGCGCCTTGACGCCCGCGATGCTCAGCGCCTGATAGGTCGGTTTGAAGCCGACGACGCCGCAAAGCGAGGCGGGGCGGATCGTCGAACCGACCGTCTGCGTGCCGAGCGCCGCCGGCACCATCCAATCGGCTACCGCCGCCGCCGAGCCCGACGAGGAGCCGCCCGGCGTGTGCGCGAGGTTGCGCGGGTTGCGGGTCTTGCCCGCCGTCACGGCGGCGAACTCCGTCGTCACGGTCTTGCCGAGGATCACCGCGCCGGCCTCGCGCAGCAGCGCCACCGGCGCCGCGTCGGCGGCGGGGCGATGCCCCTCGTAGATCGGCGAGCCGTAGGCGGTCGGCATGTCGGCCGTGTCGATCAGGTCCTTGATCCCGATCGGCACGCCGTGCAGCGGGCCGCGCCGGGATGCGGCATCGGCGGCGCGCGCCCGCTCGAGCGCGGCTGCGGGATCGAGATGGATCCACGCGCCCACCTCGCTCTCCCGCGCCGCGATCCGCGCGAGGCACGCCGTCACCAGCGCTTCCGACGTGATTTCGCCAGCCGCGACGCGCCGCGCCGCTTCACGCACACCGAGGCGCTCGAGATTTCCGTCCGCCATCGCAATCCTTTTCCCGCCGCCGTTCAAAGTCCGAGATAGGCCGCCTTGACGCGCGGGTCGTCGAGCAGCGCCGCGCCGGGGCCAGAAAGCGCGAGGCGGCCGTTCTCGATCACATGGGCGCGGTCGGCGATCGCCAGGGTCTGGCCCACATCCTGCTCGGCGATCACGATCGTGAGGCCGCTTTCGCTGAGCCGCTCGATCGTGGCGAAGATCAGCTTGGCCATGATCGGCGCGAGGCCGAGCGTCGGCTCGTCGAGCAAGAGCAGCCTGGGCTTCGCCATGAGCCCGCGGCCGAGCGCCAGCATCTGCTGCTCGCCGCCCGAAAGCGTGCCGCCGAGCTGATGCCGGCGCTCGGCGAGGCGCGGGAACAGCGCATAGACTTCGTCGGCGGTGTGCGCCGCGTCGCGCCGCGCGCGCGGATTGATCGCGCCGATGCGCAGATTCTCGGCCACGCTCATGTGCGGAAAGATGAGCCGCCCTTCCGGCACCAGCACGATGCCGGCCTCGACGCGTGCATGCGCGCGCACGCCCGCGATATTGCGGCCTTCGAATCGAAGGGTGCCGCCGGTCAGCGGCAAGACGCCGGCCAGCGCGCGCATCAAGGTCGTCTTGCCGGCGCCATTGGCACCGACGAGGGCGGTCACTTCGCCCTCGGCAGCGGCGAAGCCGAGGCCGTGCACGATCTCGATGTCGCCATAGCCGGCGACAACGCCCTCGGCCTCGAGCAGCGCGCTCATGCCGCCGCCCCGAAGTAGCATTCGTGCACGCGCGGATCGGCGCCGATCGCGGCCGGCGTGCCCTCGGCGATCTTCTCGCCGTGATGCAGCACCACGATGCGCTGCGCGAGCTGCATCAGCGCGCGCATCACGTGCTCGATGATGATGATGGTCAGGCCGTATTCGCGATGCAGCCGCCGCACGATCTCCAGCATCGCCGCCACTTCGGCCGCGGTGAGGCCCGCCATAACCTCGTCGAGCATCAGGATCCGCCCCCCAGTCGCCACCGCGCGCGCCAGCTCGAGGCGCTTCTGGCCCGAAAGCGTCAGCGTTTCTGCGAGATCGCCGGCGCGCTCGGCGAGTCCGGCCAGCGCCAGCACATCGCGCGCGCGGGCGGACGCGGCGGCGGGCGAGGCGGCCTGGGCGGCGCCAAACATCGCGGCCGTGGCCACGTTTTCCTCCACGGTCAGGCCGCCGAACGGACGCACGATCTGGAACGTGCGCGCGATGCCGAGCCGGCAGATCCGATGCGGCGGCAGGCCGGCGAGCGACTTCCCATCGAGCAGGATCGCGCCGCCGCTCGGCCGCTCGTTGCCGGCGATCAGGCTGAACAGGGTCGTCTTGCCGGCGCCGTTGGCGCCCATGATGCCGACGATCTCGCCTGCCGCCACGTCGAACGAGATGTCGGAGAGCGCGCGCAGGCCGCCGAACTGCTTGCTCACGCCGCGCAGCGAAAGCAGCGTCATGCCTATCTCCGCCGCGCGGGAATGAGGCCGCTCAGGCCCTGCGGCGCGAACAGCACGAACACGATCAGCAGCAGGCCGACGAGCACCATGTAAAGCTGCGGCGCGTTCGCCCACAGCAGCTCCGAAAGCAGCACGAAGGCGCCGGCGCCGAGCAGCGGACCCTTCACGTCCTCGCTGCCGCCCACAACGGCCATCGTCACGATCGAGAACGAGATGACGGGATCGAAGATCTGCGCGGGCTCGAAGTAGTTCTGGCGCAGCACCATCACGCTGCCGACGGCGCCGGGGATCAGCGCCGAAAGCGCGTAGGCGAAGAGCTTGAAGCGCACGGTGGGCACGCCCACGGTCTCGGCCGCCTCCTCGTTCTCGCGCAGCGCCAGCAGGCCGCGGCCGAAGCGGCTGCGGCGCACGAGGAACGTCAGCGTGGTCGCCGCCGCGGCAAGGCCGAGCATGATGTAGAACAGCGTGTCGAGCCCCGGCGCGCCGAAGACGACGCGGCTGAACTTGCCGAGCCAGCCCTCGATCACGATGACGATGTATTTCGCAAGCTCGGCGAGGCCGAAGGTGAGGATCACGAAATAGGGCCCGCGCACGCGCAGCGCGGGCAGGCCGATCAGCGCCGCGAACAGGAATGCCGCCAGCGCCGCCAGCGCCACGATCGCGGCCAACGGAACCTCGCGCCACAGCAGCACGGCGACATAGGCGCCGAGACCGTAGAACACGACGTGGCCGAGCGAGACATAGCCGGTCATGCCGGAAAGCAGGGTCCAGCTCTGCGTCAGTGCCACATACATCAGCAGTGAGAGGCCCACGCCGACGTAGTAATCGCCTGCCACCGACGGCACCGCGGCGGCAGCAAGCGTGAGCACCGCGAGGAAGAGCGCGCCCCTCATCGCACGATCCGCCGCCCGCCGAGCAGGCCCTGCGGCCGCAGCAGCAGGATCAGCACGAACACGCCGTAGACGAGGATCGAGCGATAGGCGGAAGAGGTGAGCGCCACGCCGTAGGTCTCGAGCACGCCGAGCAGCAGCCCGGCCGCGATGCCGCCGCCGATGTTGCCGAGCCCGCCCAGGATGATCACGACGAAGGCCGCGATCGTGAACGGGAAGCCCATGAACGGCGAGATCTGCTCGGTCATGCTCACAAGGGCGCCGGCGACGGCGGCGCTGGCGAAGCCGAGGCAGAGCGCCAGTTTCTGCACGCGCTCGACATTGACGCCGACGATGGCGGCAGCCTCGCGGTGCTGGATCAGAGCCTTGATCGCGAGCCCGGTCACGTGGAAGCGCAGGAACGCGAGCACGCCGGCGCAGATCAGCACGGCCACGGCGAAGGCCGCGATGCGGTTGCCGGTGACGGCGACGTTGCCCCAACGATACACGGCGTCGAGATACTGATAGCCGCGCGGCGTGCCGGTGAATTGCAGCGCCGCGAGATTCTGCACGATCACCGAAACGCCGAAGAACAGCAGCAGCGAATTGGCCTCGAGCCGCTGCGCCGCCTTGCCGCCTTCCAGCAGGCGGCGGAAGAGCCCGTGATAGAGCGCGAGCCCGAACAGCGCGGCGAGCGCCGCCGCCGCGAACAGGCCGAGCAGCGGCGAGAGCGACAGCAGCGTGAACGCCCAGAACGCCACATAGGCGCCGATCATCACGAGGTCGCCATGCGCCACATTGAGCAGGCGCATCGTGCCGTAGACGAGATTGAGGCCGAGCGCGGTCAGCGCATAGAGGGCGCCCGTGACGAGCGCCGCGGCGAGGAGCTGGCCCGACAGAAGCGTGTCAACCACTCCGCCACCCGAAGCGTGTGAGAGAAGCCGGCGCCCGGAGTCCCGGGCGCCGGCATCAGAGGTTTACCAGCCGGTCTTCGCCTTGAACGCGCTGGTGGCGATCGATTTCGGCCAGACGAGCTGAAGCTCGCTGCCCTGGATCTGCAGGAACGCGGTCGGCGTGATCGCGTTCTGCACGCCCTGGAACTTCACCGGCCCGTTGATCGTGTCGAACGTCATCGACGCGATCGCCTGGCGCAGCTTCTCCTTGTCGGTGCCGGCCTTGGCCACGGCCTGCTCGAGGATTTCGGCCGACATGTAGGCAAGCACCGAGTCGAGATAGTCGGGCTTCGCGTTGAACTTCTTCACATAGGCGTCATAGAACGGCTTGGCGCGCTTCCACTCGGCCTTGGCCGGGGACCAGTGCCCCATGGTGACGAAGCCGTCCGCCGCCGGTCCCACCACCTTGCTGTAGAAATCGATCGTCGGGCCGATAGCGACGAACTGGAACGGCGCCGCGATTCCCATCTCCTTCGCCTGTTTGGCGTAGAGCACCGAATCGCTCGGATAGGAGAGAACGATCACGGCTTGCGTGGCCGCCGCTTTCACCTTGGTCAGGATCGCCGTCATATCCTTGATGTCCGGCGGGTATTCCTCGCTGACCTTGAGCTCGATGCCGCTCTGCTTCAGCGCCGGCACCAGAGACGCCTTCACTTCCTTTGCGAAGGGCAACACATTGGAGATCAACGCCGCGGTCTTGTAGCCATTCGCCTTCATCATCGCGGCCATTTCGACCGCCATCTTGTCGGGAATTGTCGAGGTCGGGAACCAGATGTACTTCGCCTTGAGCGTGCGCAGCTGTACCGACGCGGCGGTGTTGCCGACCATCGGGAACTTGTACTTCTCGAGCACCGGCGCGAGCGCGAAGTGGTGCGGCGTGCCCCACGGCGCGAGCAGCAGCTCCACTTTGTCGTCGGTGATGAGCTTCTCGTAGATTCTCACGGCATTGCCGGGGTTCGACTGGTCATCGTATTGCACGAACTCGACCATGCGCTTCTTGCCGCCGACGTCGAGGCCGCCGCTGGCGTTCACCTGCTCGCGCCACAGCTCGTAGGCATTGAGCTGCGACGGCGCCGCCTGCGCGAACAGGCCAGTCTTGGCGAGCGAAAAGCCGATCTTGATGTTTTGGGCGGTGGCGGGCGCGGCGAAGGCCGCGATGGCCGCCAACGCGATACTGAGCTTTCTGATCACGGTACTCTCTCCCTGCTTGGTTGAAGGCACGGCACTCGCGAGCGGGTCGGCCTCGGCCGCGCGCTTCTTGTCGATTTCGGTCACGAGGCGACTCGCTGCGCCAAGGCACTCGTCCTTGCGATCCAGGCCAGCGCTCTCGGCACCCACGGGCCTTCGGCCTCGCCGCCGGCATGGCTGGCCGAGAAGTGGTCGCGGCCGGGCAGCACGATGCGCTCGACATTTCCGCCGGCCTTCTTCAGCGCGGCCTCCATTGCCTCGGCCTGCTTCATCAGATGCGGAAAATCCTTGTCGCCATGCGCGAGCAGGAAAGGCGGCGCGACTTCGATGTTGTGGATCGGGCTCGCCGCGCGCTCGGCGGCGGGATCGGAGCCGAGGAAACGCGGCCTCACTGATAGTCCGGCGCCCTCGCCGAACTGATAGACGCCCGAGATCGGCAGGCAGCCCTTCACGACGTCGTGCGGCAGCGTGCGTTTCGTGCGCCAAGCCCGCGTCACCGCCAGTAGCGCCGCGTAGTGACCACCGGCCGAATGGCCGCCGATGAAAATGCGCGTGGGGTCGCCGCCGAAGCGGGCCGCATTGGCATGAATCCAGGCGATCGCGTCGGCGCAATCCTCGAGGGCGGTCGGGAACAGATTCTGTGGCGCGAGGCGATAGCCGCCCGAAATGAAGGTGACGCCCGCTGTCGTGAAAGACGGCGCCATGAAGGCCATGTGTTCCTTGTACCCGCTGGTCCAGCCGCCGCCATGCCAAAACAGCAGCACGATTCCACTGGGCGTCTTGGCGTGGTGGACGGCGACGCTTTGATACGGATCGGCGCCGTATTGCGCGTCTTCCGCGCCGGCCACGCCTTCACCGCGCCGCATGCATTCCTCGGCGTAGGCTCGGCCGATCGGCGAGAGCGGCTCCTGCGGAGGATAGTCTTCGATGCGCATCGCCTCGCAGCCTCACCTCAGGACGGTTTAGTGAGCATCGCGCGCAGCACGCGTTCGGGCGTCAGCGGCAGGGCGTGAATATGGTGCCCGATCGCCGACGCCACGGCATTGGCGATCGCTGCGGGCACCGCATTGATGCCAATCTCGCCGACGCCCTTGGCACCGAACGGCCCATCCGGCTCGTAGGATTCGACGATGATCGGCTCGATGTAGTAAGGCGCGTCCAGCGCGGTCGGTACCTTGTAGTCCATCAGGCTCGGATTCGCGAGCCGGGCGCCGTCCCACACCAATTCCTCGGTCAATGTCAGGCCCATGCCTTGCACGAAGGCGCCCTCGATCTGTCCCTCGACCGACTGCGGATTTATGGCGCGCCCGGCATCCACCGCCGACCAGACGCGCTTGACTTCGACCTTGCCGGTAACCGTATCCACCTCCGCATCCACCGCGATCGCGCCGAACGCAAGCGCGCCGATCTGCGGAAACGGCAGCCCGATCGCGATGGCGCGCTTCGGATCGAATGTCGGCCGGTCGAACACGTAGCTGTTGGTGCCGACGATGGGCCCGCCCTTGGCCCAATGCGCGCGCGCCGAGATCGCGGCGAAGGTGACGGTCTTTTCCGGCACGCCGACGATGCCGAATTGGCCGCCGTCCCTCAGCTCGAGGTCGGCCGGCGCGCATTCCAGGATCTCGGCGGCGTGCTCCTTGGCCTGGCGCTCGACTTCGGCCGCAGCGGCGACCACGGCGCGCCCCGTGGTGTAGGTGACGCGGCTCGCGGTGGTGCCCCAATTATAAGGCGAGCCGTCGGTATCGGGGCTCGCAAGTCGGATACGATCGATCGGTACTTTCAGCGCCTCGGCGCAGATCTGGCTCAGCACTGTGTCGGAGCCCTGGCCGATATCCACCGCGCCGGTGTTGAGCACGATCGATCCGTCTTCGAGCATGCGCACGATGGCGCCGGTGGCGAGCAGTCCGCTGACATGCGCGGTGACGCCGATACCGATGGCGCGCTTGCGCGCCGGCGTCGATGGCTTGAGCTCGGCGCGCCGGTTCCAGCCCGAGCGCGTCTTTACCTGCTCCAGGCATGCGCCGAGCGCGTTGGAGCCGACCTCGGTACCGCCAAACCAGCGGTCGTCGCCGCGCAGCAGATTGCGTTCGCGCAGCGCGACCGGATCCATGCCGATCCGTGCCGCGATCTCGTCGATCTGTTGTTCGCTCGCGAACGTCACCTGCGGATTGCCGAACCCGCGGAACGCGCCGAAGCGCAACTTGTTCGTGTAGACCAGTGTTCCCCAGGCGCGAATGTAGTCGAACCGGTAGGGGCCGCAGGAAAACCAGAGACCGTTTCCGAGCACGCCGGGGCTGTCGTCGGCGAAGGCGCCGCCGTCGAGCAGCACCTCCACCTCGCGCGCCACCAACGTGCCGTCGCGCTTTGCGCCGGTCTTGATCCGAATCTTGAACGGATGCCGCGCGCGCACGATCTCGAAATCCTCCTCGCGCGTGAGGATGAGCTTCACCGGCCGGCCGGACGCCATCGCCAGTTTCACCGCGATCGGCTGGATGTGCGCCTCCATCTTGTTGCCGAAACCGGCCCCGACGCGTGGCGTAACACAGCGAAGCTGCGCCATCGGGATGCCGAGCGATTCGCACACATTGGCCTGGACGCGAAACACCGATTGATTGGCCGACCACAGGGTGATCCGGCCGGCTGCATCGATCTCCGCGAGCGCGCCGCACGGCTCGAGCGACACATGCGCTTGCGGCTGCGTCGTGTAGTTCCCCTCGACCACCACCTCGGCCTTCGACCAGGCCGAGGCGTCGCCCTGGGTGAAATCGGTGCGCGAGCAGATGTTGCCCCGGCTGCCCGTGTCGAAAACCTTGAAGTAGGAGTCCAGCTCCTCGTGGATGATCGCGGCGCCTGGCTTCAGCGCATCCTCGGGCGTGAGGACGGCTGGCAGCTCCTGGTACTCTACGGTGACGAGTCGCGCGGCCAGCTTGGCGGCGGCTTCCGTCTCCGCTGCAACCGCCGCCACCGGCTCGCCGACATACCGCACCTTGCCCTTGGCGATCGCGTGCTCGTCCTTGATGAAGGCGCCCATGCGGTGGTCGCCGAAATCGTCGCCGGTCAGCACCGCGTGCACGCCGGGCACCGCCAGCGCCTCGCTGATGTCGTAGCTCTTGATGCGCGCGTGGGCGTGCGGGCTGCCGAGGATCGCGCCGTGCAGCATGCCGTGGCGGTAGAGATCGGCGATGTAGTGGGCGCGGCCTTCCACCTTCTCCCGCACTTCGGCGCGCGGCAGTGCGGCGCCGACGGATTTCAGGGCGGCGCTCACGGCTTCGCCTCGCGCGCCGCGGCGGCCACCGCGTCGATGATCTTTCGGTAGCCCGAGCAGCGGCAGAGGTTGCCGGAAAGCCCTGCGCGGATCTCGTCCGTCTGCGGATCGGCATTGCCCACGAGCAGGGCGTGCGCCGAGATGAGAACGCCCGGCGTGCAGAAGCCGCATTGCACGGCGCCGGTCGTGGCGAACGCCTTTTGCAGCCGCGCCATGCCGGCGTCGCGCTGCAGGCCTTCGAGCGTCGCGATCGCGGCGCCCTCGCAATTCGCGGCAAGCGAAAGGCAGGCGCGCTGCGGGCGGCCGTCGATCAGCACGGTGCAGGCGCCGCAGACGCCCTGATTGCAGCCGCGCTTGGCGGCCGTCAGCAGAAGCTGGTCGCGCAGCACGGTCAGCAGCGTATCGGTCAGTCCGGCCTCGACCCGGCGGGACTGGCCGTTGATCGTGAGGGCCAAATTCATTTCGCCTCCAAAGCGTCGCGCGCCTCGGCCACCGTCGCGGCGAGCAGGCGCGGGATCACGAGCCGGCGGTAATCGGCACTCGCACGCACATCGTCGACCGGGTCGCTCGCCGCCGCCAGCTTTTCACCGGCGGCCGTTGCGGTGGCCGCGTCGAACTTCGCCGAGAGCATGGCGTCGGCATCGTCGGCGCGGATGGGTTTCGGGCCGCAGCCGCCGATCGCGACGCGCACCGAAACGCCGTTCGCGTGTCTCGCGACCGAAAGCGCCACCGACGCGATCGCAAAATCGCCCGAAACGCGCGCGAGCTTCATGTAGAGGCCCACGCCGGGGCGGGGCGGCGGCAGATAGACGCCGGTCACCAGCTCGCCCGGGCCGCACGCGGTCGTGTACCAGTCGACGAAGAAATCCTGCGCGGCCACGCGGCGCCGGCCGGCGGCATTCGCGATCTCGACCTCGGCCTTTGCGGCCACGAGCGCCGGCGGATAGTCGGCGGCGGGATCGGCGAACGCGATCGAGCCTCCGATCGTGCCCATGTTGCGCACCACCGGGTTCGCGATCTGCCGCGCCGCATTGCGCAGAACGGCGAGCGTGCCGGTGAGGCGCGCTTCCTCCGCCGTCATGCGGTGGCGGGTCATCGCGCCGATGCGCAGGCCGCCATCCGCGAGGTCGGCGATGCCGGAAAGCTCGGATACGCCGGCGAGGCTCACGATCGCCTTCGGCTCGGCGAGGTTGGCATTCATCATCGCGACGAGCGTGGCACCGCCCGAAAGGCAGCGCGCGCCTTCGGTTTCCGCGAGCAGGCGCGCTGCGTCCTCGATGGTGGCGGGCCGATGATAGCCGGGCACGCTCATGACAGCGCCGCCGCTTCGATCTTGCCGCGGAACGTCTCGGCGAACTTGGCGCCGAGCTGCTCGGCCTTCTTCTTCATCATGCCGAGGCCGAATTTGCCGAGTCGGCCGGTCACCGACACCTCGGAGACGTATTTCACCTCGGTGCCACCCTCGGCCGGGGCCAGCAGCAATTCGTTGGTCGACGAGATCACGCTGGCGCGCGTGCCCTCCTCGCCGCGCGTGACCGAGGCGACGCGCACAGGCGCCTCTTCCTCCGTCACCTCGACGACGAGATTGAACCGCGCCTTGATCGGCCCGACCTCGACGAGGATGCGCGCGCGATAGGTCTTGCCGTCGATCACCTCGATCGCCTCGCAGCCGGGAATGCAGCCGGCCATCAGCGCCGGATTGGTGATCTCGGCGAAAACGCGCTCGCGCGGCGCGGCCACAATGAAGGATCCCTCGACGCGCATTGCGGCGCCGATCAGCGCAGGACGCGTTTCACCTTCATCTTCTCATCGGTGAAGCGGCCTCTTTCGATGACCACCTCGTTGTCCAGAATCACAGTGCAGTCGCGCATCGGCACGTCGTAGTGCCCGCGCGTGCGGCGCTTGCCGCCACCTTCCGAATTGGGGCCGGTCGAGAACAGGAAATTGCCCGGGAACACGCGCGCGGCTGCGCGGCTGCGCTCCGGCGAATCGCCGTTGAGCGCGATATTGTACCAGCGCGCCTGCGGATTGAGACCCCAGCCGAGATGCGAGACCGCGTAGGGATCGCGGTCGTCGTCGGAGGCCTTGTTGTCGTCGAGCCAGTCCTTCATCAGCTTCGCGTCGAGCCCGCCCTCGAGCTTCGTGATGAAGCCGTCGCGGATCTCGAGCCGGATCGGGTCCTGCACGTAGCGGCAATAGGGCAGGATCACGATGTCGCCCGGCGCGATCACGACCGTGCCGTTCGCGCTGCCTTCGTTCGGGAAGGTGTGGACGTGACCGGCGCCCCAATGGTCGAAGCGGCCCTTGGCGTCGGCGAACCCGTATTGGCTCATCACCGGGTATTCGCCGCAGCTGTAGCGCAGGTCCGTGCCGGAATCGCTGAGCACGCGCACCTCGCGCGTCTTGGCGAGGCGCTGATGCGCGTGCAGCACGGCTTCCTTCAGGCCCGGCGGCGACATCAGCATCTCGAGGTCGTCGGGCGCGTCGATGATCATCTGCACGCGCGTACCGCCGGCCCGCACTTCCTTGAGCCACGAGGCGAACAGCGGCGTGTGGAAAATCGCGATCATGTCCGCGGCCCTGAGCGCCTCGAGCGTGCCCTTGCATTGGCCGACCGTGGGCACACCCACCTTGGTCCAGCCCGGCACGAGGTTGACGCACATCTCGTAGATGTCGGCGCCCAACTCCTCGCCGGCCGCGAAGGCCGCGGCGACGTATTCCCGTCGCGTGCCGAGATCGCTGACCACGGCGACGGTCTCGCCGCGCTTGACGTTGCACAGCTCGAACTGCTTCTTGAAAAGCATCGCGAGCTTGGCGGGGTTGAGCTCTTGCGGACGTAAGGCTGCCTGCGTCATGGCCGAATCCCCATTCATGCCGTTGCGATGACGACGGATGCAATTAGTAGCGATTCGCGCTACACTGTCAATACCGAACGCGTGTCATTATTAGTACGGGCGGCGACCTGGGGAGTTTGGAATTGGCGCAGGTCAAGAAAGAAGCGGTGCGGCAAGCGATCCTCGAAGCCGCTTACCGGCAGTTCCAGCGGCGCAGCTATGTGGCGACGACGCTGCAGGACATCGCCGCCGCGGCGAAAGTCTCGCGCGCGAACATCTACGTCTACTTCCGTTCGAAATTCGATCTACTCTACGCGGTGTTCCAGCCATGGATGGCCTCGCGCCTTGACGCGCTCGAGGCGACGCTGGCAACCATCGAGGATCCGCGCCAGCGCCTCGCGCGGGTGTTCAAAGCGCTCTGGCGCGACATCCCCGGCGATGGCCATGGATTCGCGAACAATCTCATTCAGGCGGTGTCGACCGCGACGCAGCGCGAGGGCTACTCGCCGAAATTGCTCCAGGCCTCAATCGCGCGCGTCGCGGCAATGATCGAAGGCTGCCTCACCCCGGCCGAGCGACGCTCCGTCGATAGCCGGGCGTTCGCCCATGTCGTGTTCATGGCCTTCGACGGCTTCTCGATGCACGCGCATCTTCGCACCGGCGAGGCCTGCAGCGACGCGGTCATCGACACGGTCTGCGACCTGCTGCTGCCGTCTGCGCAGGGCCAACGGCGTTCCGCCCGGCGGGCGCTGGCGGCCGACTGAGCCTCCCGGGCGCCCTCACCCCTACTTGACTCGCCGGGGGCGGAAGTTTCACAGTTTTTGCATCCGGCGTTGCATTGGCGCTTTTCGGAGGAGGGGGCACTCCCGCGCCGCGATGGCCATTCGCGACATCACGAGCAGCGAGCTTTCGCTTTTCGGCGACATCGTCGGGCGCCTCGCCAGCCTGCCGGCGGCGGCCGACGTGCGCGTCAGCGTCTTCGCCGACATCGTGCGCCTGATGCGCGCGGATTTCGGCGCCTCCTATGTCTGGCGGGCCGAAAGCGGCGAGAGCGAGCACCCGGTCAACCACAACATGGATCCGGCCAATCTGCGCCGCTACGGTGAGTGGTTCCAGTATCGCGATCCGATGACGGCGGAGTTGCGCCGCCGGCGCCGCGCGACGCTCGTCGATGCCGTGATTCCGCGCGCGGCGCTGCGGCGGACCGAGTTCTACAACGATTTTCTCGCGCGCGACGGGCTCCATCACGGAATCAACCTGTTCGTGTTCGATGCCGAGGGGCGCCGAGATCTCGGCGATCTGCGCATCTGGCGCGCGCGCAACCGGCCCGATTTCGAGAGCCGCGATCTCGACATCCTCGATGCGCTGTGCCCGTTCCTGCGCACGGCTCTCCTGCGCGCCTGGCCGGCATCGGATGGCGGCCTCACAGCGCGCGAGCGCCAGGTGGCCACGCTCGTCGCCGAGGGCTATCGCGACCGCGACATCGCCCACCGGCTCGGCATCGGCTTCGGCACGGTGCGCACGCATCTCAACCGCGCGATGGAGAAGCTCGATTGCGCGAACCGGGCGGAGCTGGCGGCGCTAATGACGCGGCGCGCCGGGCCGCCATCGGCATTACTGTAGATGGCGGGCGTGAGGCGCCGGCCATAGGATCGCGGCGAACGCCGCTGAGTTCGACCGAGGGTTGGGAGGCGCGGGACGTGAACGAAATCCGATACGGCGCAGCGCGGAAGCAGGCGGCATGGATCGCATAGCCCTGACCGCTACCGGCGCCCTCGCCGCGATGGGCGAAGGCAAGCTCTCGTCGGCCGAGCTCACCGCGGCGCTCGTCGAGCGCTGCCAGCGCCACGCCAAGCTCAACGCGTTCATCCATTTCGATCCCGCCGCCGCCAAGGCCGCGGCCGAGGAATCGGACAGGCGTCGCAAATCCGGAAAAGTGGGTGCGCTCGAAGGCGTGCCGCTGGTGCTGAAGGACAATATCGACACCGCCGCGATGCCGACGACGGGCGGCACGCCGGCGCTCAAAGGCCACCGGCCGAAGCAGGATGCGCCGGTGGCGTCGCGCCTCATCGCGGCCGGCGCCGTGATCCTCGGCAAGACGAACCTGCACGAGCTGGCCTACGGTATCTCCAACAACAACGCCGCGTTCGGCCCTGCGCGCAATCCCTACGATCCCACGCGCATTCCGGGCGCTTCCTCCGGCGGCACCGGCGTCGCGGTCGCGGCGCGCATGGCGCCGGCCGGGCTCGGCAGCGACACCGGCGGCTCGGTGCGCATTCCGGCGGCGCTGTGCGGAATCTTCGGCCTGCGGCCCACGCTGCTGCGCTGGCCGCAAGCGGGCATCGTGCCGATCTCGCACACGCGTGACACGGCGGGCCCGATGGCGCGCAGCATGAACGATCTCGTGCTGCTCGACGGCGTCGTCACGGGCAGCGCGCTCACGGAAGCGCCGGCCGATCTCAAGGGCCTGCGCATCGGCGTGCCGCGCGGCCATTTCTGGGAGAACCTGCACGCCGACACGGCCAAGATCGCCGAGGACACGCTGAAGGCGCTCGCCAAGGCCGGCGTCGTGCTCGTCGAGGCCGACATCCCCGATGTCGGCGCGCTCGACAATGCCGCGGGATTCCCGATCGCGCTCTACGAGACGATCGTCGATCTCAACGCCTACCTGACCAGCCACAAGTCCGGCCTCGATTTCGCGAAGGTCGTGGCGCAAGTCGCGAGCCCCGACGTGAAGGGCATCCTCTCGAGCCTGCTCGGCGAGATGGCGGTGCCCGAGCCCGCCTATCGCGAGGCGCTCACCGTGCACCGGCCGAAGTTGCAGAAGGCCTATGCCGACCATTTCGCGGGCCAGCGCGTCGAGGCCGTCATCTTCCCCACCACGCCGCTGCCGGCCGCGAAAATCGGCGAAGACGAAACCACCATGCTCAACGGCGCGCAGGTGCCCACCTTCCCGACCTTCATCCGCAACACCGGCCCCGGCAGCGTCGCCGGTATTCCGGGCCTCAGCTTGCCGGCCGGGCTCACGCCGGCCGGACTGCCCGTCGGCATGGAGCTCGACTCGCCCGCGGGCACCGACCGCCGCCTGCTCGCGATCGGCCGCGCGCTCGAACCGATCCTGCCGAAATTGCCGCCGCCGCGCCTCGACTAGGAAGGCGCCGCTCAACTGCTCTCTGGAGGAGGCCTCGTCATGCAGAAACGCACCGTCACCCGCCGCGGGTTCGTCGCCGGCGGCGCCGCGATCCTCGCCGCGCCGGTCGTCTTGCGCCACGCCCGCGCCGCCGATCCGTTCAAGATCGGTCTGTTCTACGCTGCGAGTGGCCCCGCCGCGCTGTTCGGACCGACGCAGAAGGCGTCATTCGAGCTCGCGGTCGAACAGATCAACAAGGCCGGCGGCATCATGGGCCGGCAGATTCAGATGCACTTCGCCGATGCGGGCGGCCCGCCGGCCGAATCGACGAAAACCGCCGTGCGCCTGATGGTGCAGGAGAAGTGCGATCTCTTCATCGGCTCGCACGACAGCGCCACGCGCGAGGCGCTGGTCGGCACGATCAAGGCCCGCGTTCCCTACATCTACACGCCGATCTACGAGGGCGGCGAATGCGCGCCCAACACCTACGTGCTCGCCGACACGCCCGAGCAGCAGGTGCGCCCCTCGATCGATCTGCTCACGAAAGAGAAGGGCGTGAAGTCGGTCTACCTGATCGGCAACGACTATGTCTGGCCGCGCAAGACCAACGACCGCGTGAAGCAGTATCTCTCGGCGGCCGGCGGCAAGGTGATCGGCGAGGAATACGTGCCGCTCGGCGCGCCGAACAAGTTCGAGGAGGCGGTCACGCGCATCAAGGGCGCCAAGCCCGATGCGGTGGTGATCACGCTCGTCGGCGCCGACAACGTGAACTTCAGCCGCACCTTCGCCGGCTTCGGCCTCGACAAGGATATCCTGCGCGCCTCGATGCTGCTCGAAGAGAACACGCTGCTCGGCATCGGCGCCGAGAACAGCAAGCAGCTCTTCAACTGCATGTCCTATTTCTCGAGCGTGCCGGGCGCCGCGCACGATGCGTTCAAGGCGGCCTACAAGGCGAAATTCGGCGAAAAGGCGCCGCAGTTGAGCATCATCGGCGTCGATTGCTACGCCGGCGTCTATTGCGCGAAGGCGCTGGTCGAGAAGGCGAAAGGCACCAAGACGGGCGATCTCATGGCGGCATCCGAGGGCCTGCAGATCATGACCGCCACCGGGCCGGTGACGATGAAGAACCGCCATCCCGACAAGCCGATGTATC
The DNA here is from genome assembly GCA_964481045.1 of uncultured Candidatus Odyssella sp. GTDB lineage: Bacteria > Pseudomonadota > Alphaproteobacteria > Bin65 > Bin65 > SBBV01. The sequence goes on from CAYZSG010000004.1 coordinate 40,349, forward strand.
TCGCCGAATGCGAAGGCACGAACTTCAAGATCATCAAGACCTTCGACAACGTGGGCTCGGGCGAAGCCTGCAAGCAGGCCTGAGTCTGCGTTGCGGCACGCTACTTGCGTCCATCCTTCGAGGGCCGGCCTGAGGAGGGCGGCCACCTCAGGATGAGGCCCAATTTGATGCAGCTCATCAGCCTCGTCCTGAGGTGCCCGCGCTCCTTGGCGCGGGCCTCGAAGGACGGCCGCACGCACGACGCTGGAGCCGCTGGCCCGCGTCCGCACGGCGGAGGCCCACGTTAGTGGACCCCCTCGTCACGACGCAGCTTCTGAACATCGCGTTCGGCATCGCGACGCTCGCGGTGCTGGCGCTGGGGCTCGCGATCGTGTTCGGCCTCCTGGGCGTGCTCAACATCGCGCATGGCGAACTGGTCATGGTCGGCGCCTATGCGGCGTGGATCGTGCAATCGGCGGGCGCGCCTTACGTTCTCGCCATACCGCTCGCGATGCTCGTTTGCGGCCTGCTCGGTTGGGCGATCGAGGCGGGGTTGATCCGCCCCCTCTATGCGCGGCCGTTCGATACGCTGCTCGCCACCTGGGGTCTCAGCCTGCTGCTGCGCAAGACGGCGGAGGCGATCTGGGGACTCGGCTACAAGAGCTTGGCACTTCCTATGCCGGGCACGGTGGACGTGTTCGGCGCGGCTTATCCGCGCTATCGGCTGATGCTGATCGTGCTCTGTCTGGCCGGCGTCGCGGCGCTGGCCGTGTGGTTCACGAAAAGCGGCGCCGGCACGCGCATCAAGGCGATGGTGGCGAATTCCGAACTGGCGCAGGCCGTCGGCATTCGCACCGGGCGGCTCGCGCGCAATGCGTTCATCGCCGGTTGCGCGCTGGCGGGCCTCGGCGGCGTGATGGTCGCGCCGCTCACGCCCGTGCACCCGTTCATGGGCATCGACTACATTCTCGACAGCTTCTTCGTCCTCGTCGTGGGAGGCCTCGGCAGCATCGCGGGTCTTATCGCCGGCTCGGGCATCATCGGCGGTCTCGGCAGCCTTGTCTCGGCGATCGCCGACCGCACCGCCGGCTACACCACGGTTCTGATCATCGCGATCCTGTTCCTCTGGCTCAGGCCCCGTGGGCTCCTGGCTCGCGCATAGCGCCGCGGTCGCGGTCGTGCTCGTCCTCCTGCCGTTCGGGCTCGGGGACTTCGCCGCCTATCAATTGGCGCTCTATTTCCTTTACGCGATTGCGGCGCTCGGCGTCGGTCTCTGCTGGGGCAGCGCGGGTTTCCTGCCGCTCGGCCAGGCGATGTTCATCGGCATCGGCGGCTATCTCTCGGGCCTTGCGCTGATCCAGTTCAAGGGCAGCGCGCTGCTGCTCGTGTTGCTGCCGCTCGCCGCGCTGGTGCCGGGGCTGCTCGCGTTCGGCCTCGGCCTCATTCTGTTCCGCGGGCGGCGCGAGACGGGGCCGTACTTCGCGCTGATCACGCTGGCGCTGAGCCTGCTCGCGTTCCAGATCGCGAACGGGTGGAACTCCGTCACCGGCGGCTTCAACGGGCTCAAGGGAATTCCCGGCCTGCCGGGCCTCGACGATTTCTCCGACGCCTACGGGATCTCGGCGGTAGCGCTTGGCGTCGTCATCGCCGGCACAAGCTGGCTTCTGAAGGCCCCGGCCGGCGTGCTGTGGCGCGCGGTGGCGCAGAACGAACGTCGTGTTGCCTTCCTCGGCTTCAATGTGACGATGACGAAGGCCTTCGTGTTCGGCCTCTCGGGCGTGCTCGGCGGCATTGCCGGTGTGCTCTACGCGCCGCAGCAGAATCTGGTCACGCCGCAGCTCGTCGGCTTCACGCTTTCGGCCGAACTCGTGATCTGGGCCGCCGTCGGCGGGCGCGGCAGCCTCTACGGCCCGATCCTCGGCACGATCTTCATCGGCGTGCTCACGGCCGAATTGCGCAACACCTTCGCCTATTGGGAAGTTCTGCTGGCGGTGATCTTCATCGTCGTCGTGCGCTGGGCACCGCAGGGGCTCGTTGGCTTCGCGATGCCGATCGTCGAGCGGCTGCGCCCGCGCGTCGGCGGCCCGGCGCGCGAAGCGCCGGCGCGCATTTTGCCGGGCGGCGGCGCCACCGTGGCCTTCGAGGGGATCGCGGCGAATGCCGGGCCGGTGCAGATCCTCGATGGACTCACGCTCGCGGTCGATCATCCGGGCATCACCTGCCTCATCGGCCCCAACGGCGCCGGCAAGACCTCGTGCTTCAACCTGCTCACCGGCGAACTGCCGGCGGCGCAAGGCAGCGTGCATTTCGCCGGCCGCGCGATCACCGGCATGCAGCCGACAGACGTCACGCGGCTCGGCATCGCGCGCAAATTCCAGATCCCGAATGTGTTCCCCGATCTCGGCGTCGCCGAGAACCTCAATCTCGCGCTCTGGGGCGCGCGGGCGCGGGCGCGCGATCTCCTGAAGCTGCGCCTGCATCGCTGGTCGAGCCCGCTGCTGCGCGAGCTTTCGGAGCGCTATCCGTTTCTCGCCGAGGGCCGCCGCCGCGCTGGCGATCTTTCCCACGGCGAGCGGCAGATTCTCGAGCTCGCGATGGCGCTGGCAATGGAACCGCGCCTGCTGCTGCTCGACGAGCCTTGCGCTGGCCTGTCGCCGGAAGAGACGCATCGCGTCATCGACGTGATCCGCTGGGCGCGCCAGCGGCTCGGCCTCGCGATCGTCATCATCGAGCACGACATGAGCCTCGTGAAAGAGCTGGCCGATCGCGTGCTCGTGCTGCACCAGGGCAAGCTTCTGGCGCAAGGCAATATCGCCGAGGTGCAGGCCGATCCGGCCGTGCGCGCCGTCTATGCGGGCGGCACGAAATGAGCGCGCGCTTCGAGTTCCAGGGCCTCGTCGCCGGCTACGGCAGCACGATGATCCTGCGCGGCGTCGCGGGCGCGGTCGCGCCGGGCGAGGTTCTGTTCGTGCTCGGCCGCAATGGCGTCGGCAAATCCACCTTGATGAAGGCGCTGATGGGCTTCCTGCCGTGCCGCGAGGGATCGGTGACGTTCGACGGTCGCGAGATCACGGCGCTCGCGCCGCCCGAGCGCCGGCGCGCCGGCATCACCTATTGCCCGCAGGAGCGCGCGGTGTTCGACGAGTTGAGCGTCGCCGACAACCTGTTCCTGATGGCGTCGCCCGGCGCCGCGGCGCGGCTCGAGCATCTCGCCGAGCGCTTTCCGATTCTGCGCCGCCGCCGCGAGCAGCGCGCCGGCACGTTGAGCGGCGGCGAAAAGAAGATCCTGTCCTTCGTGCGCGGCGCCATCGAGGATCACGCGCTCGTGCTGCTCGACGAGCCCACCGAAGGCGTGCAGGCCGAGAACATCGAGCGCATGGAATCGGTGATCCGCGAGCAATGCGCCGCCGGCACCGCGTTCGTCATCGTCGAGCAGAACCTCACCCTGGCCGAGCGCCTCGCCGACCGGTGGCTCGTGATGGACAAGGGGCAAGTGGTGGCGGAAGGAAAGGGCCGGGCCGAGCGCGCAGCGATCATCGGGCACATTCACGTTTAGAGCGGCCTTCAGGATGACGCGTGAGGGAAGAGGCGCTTCTACTCCGCCGCCTCGTAGTTCGCGCCGAAATCCTCGGGCGTCTTGGGGCCCCAGACGTAGAGCGAATCCTCGGGCGGCCAGTTCTTCGTTTCCCACTTGCCGCCGTCCGGTATGAAATCGATGTCGCAGAAATACTCGACGAGGCTGTTCCACGGATCGCGCAGGTAGTGGAAGAAGTTCGAGCCGATCACGTGGCGGCCGAAGCCCCAGCCGTCGCGATAGCCCTTGTCGAGCAGGTTCGCCGCGCCAATGCCGATCTCGTCGATGTTGCCCACCTCGAAGCTGGCGTGATGGAAGCCCGGCTTGTCGCTCTTGATGAAGCCGAAAACGTGATGGTCGCTGCCGCCGTGCCCGCGCATGAACGCCACAATGTCCTGCGAGCGGTCGGAGAGGATCAGGCCGACGACGCGGGTATAAAAATCGATCATCGTCTCCATCTGCGGCGTGAATCGCAGCGTGTGGCCGAGCCGCGTCGGCTGCACCTTCATCCCGCGCTGCGGATGGCCGGGCACGCCCACGCGGTTGAGATGGCCGGCATTGTTGATCTTGAATTCCGGCACGGTGCGCCAGCGCGCCGCTTCGGCCGCGCGCACGTTCACGAGCAGGCCGTCGGGGTCGCGGAACCAGAGGCCTTCGCCGGGCGTGTCGTTGGGCGGGTCGAGCAGGCGAACGCCGGCGCCCTCGAGCCGCTTCTTGAGCGCGGCAAGCTCGTCGGGCCGCGTGCCGAACGCGACGTGGTGCATCGCTTTTTTCTTGCCCTCGACGAGCACGACCTGATCCTGGTCGCGGCCGTGGCAGCGCATGACGAGCGCGTTGCCGCCGTTCCCGCGCTCCTCGAGCCCGAAATCGGTGTAGAATTTCCGCGCCACGGCCAGATCGGGCACGGTCAGCGAAATGTGCTGCAAAGAACGCACGGTCATGGTCGTCTCCTCGAGCCGGGGCGGCCGCCCGCGCGGCCTTGCCCGATCTTACGCGGATTCGAGCCGCTTCGTCATCGGCTAGAATTCGAACGGCTTCGGCGCGGTCCCGCCGCAGGAATACTGCTCGAGCGCGCTCTTGATCACGCCCCGCACGGCGGCGAAGCGGTGCTCGGCCGGGTTGCGGTCGGCCCAGGCGACCACGGCGTCGCGGAACGTGCGATTGTTCACTGTGCGCGGGATGCAGTAGGCGACGCGGTCCTTGAGGGAGTTCTTGAACACGTCGAGCGTGTGCCGCACGCCGGTGACGAAGCCGCTGCAGGCGCTCTGGCGCTGCGCGTCGCCGGATTTGCACAGCGCCACGAGCTCGCCGAGCGTGAAGATTCGCTGCTGCTCCTGCGCCGATATCGGCCGCGCGGCGGCCAGCGCGAGGGCCGCCCAGCCGGCCCAGCGAAGAAGATGCGCACGCATTCCCGTTTCACCGCGAAAGCCCGTCGCCGCATCTATCACAATCGCGCGCCGCTGGGCAGGGTTCGGCGCTAGCGTCCGCGGCGATGCGCCCAGCCGGTTATGCGCATCTCGAGCCAGGCGAACACGACATACATCAGCATCGCCAGCACGCTCACCACGACGAGGCCGGCGAAAACCAGCGCCATGCGGTTCGACGACGAGGCCGACATCATCAAGTAGCCGATGCCGAGATTGGAGGCGACGGTTTCCGAGATCACCGAGCCCACGAAGGCCAGCGTGATCGAAACCTTGAGCGAGGCGAAGAAGAACGGCATCGAGCGCGGCAGGCCCACTTTCTTCAGGATGTCGAGCCGCGAGGCGCCGAGCGCCCGCAGCACGTCTTCGAGTTCCGGTTCCAAGGTGGCGAGGCCCGTGGCCACGTTCACGACGATCGGAAAGAACGAGATCAGGAACGCGGTCAGGATGGCCGGGATCGTGCCGATGCCGAACCACACGATCAGGATCGGCACGAACGCGACCTTGGGGACGCTGTTGAAGGCCACGAGCAGCGGATAGGTGGCGGCGTAGAGCCACGGGCTTGATCCCACGGCCACGCCGAGCGCCAGGCCGAAGATTACGCCGATGCCGAACCCGGCCACCGTGGTGAGCAGCGTCTGAAGGGAGTGGATCCGGATCGGCTCCGCATACTCGATCAGCGCGCGCCAGACCTGGATCGGGCTCGGGAAGATGAACTCGTCGACCGAGAACACGCTACAGACGGCCTGCCACAGGATCACGATTCCGGCCGTCATCAGCCACGGCGCGGTCCTTGTCGATTTGAGCCAGCTCACTGCGCGGGCTCCGCAGGCTTGCGCACCTTGCCGATGCGCTCGCGCAGATCGTGGACGAGCTTGATGAAGCCGTCGCTGTAGGTGATCTCGAGATCGCGCGGGCGCGCGAGCTCGATCGATCTGCGCGCGAGGATGCGCCCCGGCCGCGCGCTCATTACGAACACAGTGTCGGCGAGGAATACCGCTTCGCGCAGATCGTGCGTGACGAGAATCACGGTGAACGGCTTCGCCGCCCAGAGGTCGCGCAGCACGCACCACAGCTCCTCGCGCGTGAACGCGTCGAGCGCCGCGAACGGCTCGTCGAGCATCAGAAGCTGCGGCTCGTGGATGAGCGCGCGGCAGATCGAGGCGCGCTGCTGCATGCCGCCCGAAAGCTGCCACGGGAACTTGTCGGCGTGCTCGGCGAGGCCCACCGTCTTCAGCAGCGCCATCGCGCGGTCGGTGTACTCGCCGCGCTTCTTCGCCGCGAAATTCCGGCGATAGGGTTCGACGACTTCGAGCGGCAGCAGCACGTTGTCGAGCGTCGTGCGCCAGGGCAACAAAGTCGGATTCTGGAACGCCATGCCCACGATCTTGAGCGGCCCGGCGACGGCGCCGCCCGCCACCTCGACCTTGCCGCGCGTGGGCTTCCGCAAGCCCGAGCACAGCTTCATCAGCGTGGACTTGCCGCAGCCGCTCGGCCCCACGACGGCGACGAATTCGTTTGGCGCGATCGAGAGCGTCACGTCCTCGATCGCGAACTCGCCGTCGTCGCGGTAGCTGAGCGCTACGTCCTCGAAGCGGACGAAGGGTTTCAAGGCCGCGGCGCCGGCGCCCTATTTCGGCAGGAAGCTCGAATTGAACACCTGCTCGGCCGAAGGCTTGGCCTTGAGGCCGAATGCCTCGACGACGTCGGCGATGTTCTTCTCGAGCTGCGCCTTGTCCACCGCGCCGTTGAACTTGCCGCCCTTGGCGAGGTTGTTCTCGATCACGAGCTTGAGCCGCTCGGATTCGAGCTTCACGTCGATGAGGCCGTCGCGCGCCTTCACCGCCGCGACGCCCTCGTCGGGCTTGGCCACGACCTCTTCCATGCCCTTCTTGAGCGCGCGCAGGAAGCCCTCGACCGCCTTGGGGTTCGCGGCGGCGAACTTCTCGCTCACCATCACGGCGTTGCCGTAGAGCTTCACGCCGAAATCGCCGTACTTGAAGGCCACGATCTCGTCGGGCTTGGCGCCGCGTGCGAGCAGGTTGAGATAGCCGGTAAAGTAAAAGCCCGAGATCGCCGGCACCTCGCCCCGCACGAGCAATTGCTCGCGCAGCGCCGGGTCCATGTTCTGCCAGGTCACGGCGTCGGTCTTCAGGCCCACGGCCTTGGCGAAGATCGGCCACGCCTTGCGCGCCGCGTCGAAGGGCGGGGCGCCGATCTTCTTGCCGGCGAGATCGGCCGGCTTCGCGATGCCGTTCTTCTTGAGCGTGAAGATCGCAGCCGGCGCGGTCTCGTAGACCATGAACACGGCCTGCGTCTTGTTCGTGGGATTGTTAGCGAGGAACTCGATGAGTGCGGCCAGGTCGGCGAAGCCCATGTCGTAGCCGCCGGTGGCGATGCGGTTCACGGCGCCGGCCGAGCCCGCGCCCGAATCGATCGTCACGTCCAGGCCCTCGGCCTTGAAGTAGCCCTTGGCGGCAGGCAGCAGGAAGAGGGCGCCCGGCCCCTCGAAGCGCCAGTCGAGCGTGAATTTCACCGCCTGCTGCGCCGAGGCACCCGGCGCCTGCAGCGCCACGGCGGCCGTCAGCGCGGCGAGAAGCGAACGGAAACGAGTCATGAAGCACCCTCCCTGAGTTCGGATATTCCGTGTTTTCGAAGCAAGCCCTATGCCAGCGCTTCCGCCGGCCGTCCCATGTGCCACTCTATCGCGTGGCGCGGCACGGCAATAGTGGCCGCCGGCCTCGTCGCCGGTGCGAAACTTGCAACGGGAAGGCGGCGGGTGCCATCGTGCCCGGCCCAAACATGCGGCGATCATGGAAGCTTACCTCCTCGAATGGCTGAACCTTTCCTTGCGCTGGCTGCATTTCGTGGCCGGCATCGCCTGGATCGGCTCGTCGTTCTACTTCGTCTGGCTCGACAACAGCCTCGAGGCGCCGGCCGATCCGGCGCTGAAGGGCAAGGGCGTCGCCGGCGAATTGTGGGCCGTGCATGGCGGCGGCTTCTACAATCCGCAGAAGTATCTCGTGGCGCCCGCGCGCCTGCCCGAGCATCTGCACTGGTTCAAGTGGGAAGCCTACACAACCTGGATCACCGGCTTCGCGCTGCTGATCGTCGCCTACTATCTGCAGGGCGCCGGCACCATGCTTCAGCCCGAGCTCGGCTGGCCTGCATGGACCGGCCCGGCGCTCGGCATCGGCGCGATGGCGGGCGCCTGGCTCGTCTACGATGCGCTCTGCCGCAGTAAGCTCGGCCGCAACGATCAGGCCGTGGGCTACCTCTTCGCCGTAATCTTCGCGGCCGCCGTCTTCGGCCTTTCGTTCGCGATGAGCGGCCGCGCGCTCTACCTCCACGCCGGTGCGATGCTCGGCACGATCATGTCGGCCAACGTCTTCTTCGTGATCATTCCCGGCCAGAAGAAGATGGTTTCAGCGATGGAGGCGGGGCGGGTGCCCGACCCCAAATATGGCCGCCGCGGCAAACAGCGCTCGGTGCACAACAATTATTTCACGCTGCCGGTGCTGTTCGCGATGATCAGCAACCACTACGCGATGCTCTACAGCGATGTGCTGGCGCCGCTGTGGCTGCTGGCGCTGATGGCCGGTGGCGCGCTGATGCGCCACACATTCAACCTGCGCCACAAGGGCAAGTCGGGCCTCGCCTGGTTCGCCGGCGGGGCCGCGATCGTGGCCGCCGTGGCCGTGGCGCTGGTGCCGCGCCCGCCGCCCGCCCCCGCCGGGCCCGCCGTCGCCGTGGCGGAGATCATGCCGGTGATGGCGCAGCGCTGCGCCAATTGCCACGCCGCGCGGCCCACCTTTCCGGGCCTCACCGCGGCGCCCAAGGGCGTCGATCTCACCAAGCCCGAATGGGTGCGCGCGCACGCGGCGCGCATTCACGCGCAGACGGTGACGCTCAAAGCCATGCCACCCGGCAACGCCACCGAGATGACCGACGAGGAGCGCGCGCTCGTCGATCGCTGGTATCGCGGCGGCGCGCGTTAGCGGAACGGGTCTGGAACTGGCCGCGTTCTTGCAAGTAAGCTTGTTGGCGCCAACCGCGCGCAAGGACCGCTGAATGAGCAACGGCGACTCCATGAGCCAGGCAGAGCCGATCCGCTTCGTGCATCGCGGGCGCGTGCGCGAGATACGCGGCGTCGATCCCAACACGACCGTGCTCGGGTGGCTGCGCGCCGGCGGGCTCACCGGCACCAAGGAAGGCTGCGCCGAGGGCGATTGCGGCGCCTGCACAGTCGCCGTCGGCGAGGAATGGGGTGGGCGCCTGCGCTATCGCGCGCTCAACGCCTGCATCCAGTTCGTTCCCACGCTCGACGGCAAGGAGCTGGTCACCGTCGAGGATCTGCGCGGCGCCGATGGCGTGCTGCACCCGGTCCAGCGCGCGATGGTGGAGCAGCACGGCTCGCAATGCGGCTTCTGCACGCCGGGCTTCGTGATGTCGCTTTTCGCGCTCTACCATCAGGAGGCCAAGCCCGATCGCGCGCGCATCAACGATGCGATCGCCGGCAATCTCTGCCGCTGCACCGGCTATCGCCCAATCGTCGATGCCGGGCTGGCCGCGTGCGCGGGCACGCGCAAGGACAGGTTCACGCGCATCGAGAAAGAAACGCTCGCGCTGCTGCGCGCGATCCGGCGCGAAAAGGGCTTCGCTTACGAAGCGGCCGGCCGCCGCTTCTACGTGCCCGCCAGCGAAGACGAGCTGGCGGACGTGCTTGCGCGCGAACCTTCCGCGCGCATCCTCGCCGGCGGCACCGATCTCGCGCTCGAGGTCACGAAGCTGCACCGCGATCTCGACGCGCTGATTTATGTCGGCAGCGTCCGCGGTCTCGACGGCATCGCCGAGAGCGCATCGCATCTCGAAATCGGCGCCGCGGCGCCCTACGGCGATGCGATGGCGGCGATCGGCGCGTGTTATCCCGATTTCGGCGAAGTATTGCGCCGCCTCGGCTCCGAGCAGATTCGCAATGCGGGAACGTTCGGAGGGAACATCGCGAACGCATCGCCGATCGGCGACACGCCACCGCTGCTGCTGGCGCTCGAAGCGAGCATAGCGGTGCGCAAGGGCGATGCGCGGCGGGAGGTGCCTCTCGACGATTTCTTCCTCGGCTACCGCAAGACGGCGCTGGCGCCGGGCGAATTCATCGTGCGCGTCCGCATCCCGAAACCGCGCGCGGGCCTACGCTTCGGCGCCTACAAGATCTCGAAGCGCTTCGATCAGGATATCTCCGCCGTCTGCGCGGCGTTCGCCGTCCAGATCGACGCGGGCACGGTGCGCGGGGCGCGCGTTGCCTTCGGCGGCATGGCGGCGACGCCGAAGCGCGCGGCCGGCTGCGAAGCCGCGCTGATCGGCCGGCCGTGGACCGAGGCGACGGTCGCCGCGGCCGCCGCCGCGCTGGAGCGCGATTTCGCGCCGATCTCCGACATGCGCGCGAGCGCGCGCTATCGCGCCGCCGTCGCGCGCAATCTCCTCTGGCGATTCTTCCGCAGCGAGGCTCTACCGCCGGCCGAGGCGCACGTGCTGCGCTACGGAACCTGAGCGATGGCGAAGCCGCGCGCCAGGTCCAGCTCAACGGGCGGCGTCGTGCACCGCGCGATCGCGCATGACAGCGCGGAGAAGCACGTCAGCGGCGCCGCGCTCTATGTCGACGACATGCCCGAACCGCCGGGCACGCTGTTCGCCGCGTTCGGCCTCAGCACGCGGCCGCATGCGCGCATCAAGAGCCTCGATCTCGCGCCGGTGCGCGCGGCGCCCGGCGTCGTCGCGGTGATGGCGGCGGCCGACATTCCCGGCAAGAACGACTGCGCGCCGGTCTTCGGCGACGATCCGATCTTCGCCGAGGACGTCGTGGAATATGTCGGCCAGTGCATCTTCGCCGTTGCCGCCGCGACAATCGAAGAGGCGCGCCGCGCCGCGCGGCTCGCGCGCATCGAATACGAGGACCGGCCGGCACTGCTCACGGTCGAAGAGGCGATGGCGGCGAAATCCCTGCTCGAGTCCCCGCAGGTGATGAAGCGCGGCGACGCGCGCCGGGCCATCGCGCGCGCGAAGAACCGCTTGCAGGGCCGTCTCGAGGTCGGCGGGCAAGAGCATTTCTACCTCGAGGGCCAGGCGGCCTTCGCCATTCCGGGCGAGGACCGCGACATGGTTGTACTCTCTTCGACGCAGAACCCGACCGAGATCCAGCATGTCTGCGCCGCGGCGCTCGACGTGCCCGATGCGGCGGTGACGGCGGAATGCCGGCGCATGGGCGGCGCGTTCGGCGGCAAGGAAACGCAGGGCGCATTTTTCGCCGCCGTCGCGGCGCTGCTCGCCTGGAAGACCGGGCGGCCGGTGAAGGCGCGCGCCGACCGCGACGACGACATGGAGATGACCGGCAAGCGCCACGATTTCGTCATCGGCTACGACGTGGGCTTCGACGACGCCGGCCGCATCCAGGGCATCGACTTCACGCTCGCCTCGCGCTGCGGCCGCTCGGCCGATCTCTCGCTCGCGATCAACGATCGCGCGGTGATGCATTGCGACAACGCGTATTACCTGCCGAACGTCACCGTCACGTCCTACCGGTGCAAAACGCACACGGTTTCGAACACCGCGTTCCGCGGTTTCGGCGGCCCGCAGGGCATGATGGGCATCGAAAACGTGATGGACGAGATCGCGCGCGCGCTCGGCAAAGATCCGCTCGACGTGCGCCGCGCCAACCTCTACGGCGGCAAGGGTCGCAACGTCACGCCCTACCACATGACGGTGGAAGACAACGCGGCACCGGCGCTGATGGCCGCGCTCGAAGAGAGCGCCGACTACCGCCGCCGTCGCGCCGAGATCGCGCACTTCAACGCTAAAAGTCCGATCCTGAAGCGCGGCCTGGCGCTCACGCCGGTGAAGTTCGGGATTTCGTTCACCACCACGCATCTCAACCAGGCCGGGGCACTCCTCCACCTCTACACCGACGGCAGCATCCATCTGAACCACGGCGGCACCGAGATGGGGCAGGGGCTCTACATCAAGGTGGCGCAGGTGGTCGCCGACGAATTCGGCGTCAGCCTCGACCGCGTGAAGATCACGGCGACGAACACCGGCAAGGTACCGAACACGACGCCGACTGCGGCCTCGGCCGGCTCCGACATGAACGGCATGGCCGCGCGCAACGCGGCGCGCATGATCAAGGCGCGGCTGTTGCCGGTCGCCGCCGCGGAGTTCGGTTGCGCGCAAAGCGCCGTCGTCTTCGCCGGCAACAAGGTGCGGGGCGGCCGCAAGTCGATGTCGCTCGCGGCGCTCGCGAAGAAGGCGTTCCTCGCGCGCGTCTCGCTCTCCGCCGCCGGCTATTACCGCACGCCGAAGATCCATTTCGATCGCGCGAAATGGCGCGGCCGGCCGTTCTATTACTTCGCCTACGGCGCGGCGGCGTCGGAAGTCGTGCTCGACACGCTCACCGGAGAATATCGCCTGCTACGCGTCGATATCCTGCACGACGTCGGGCAATCGCTGAATCCGGCGATCGACCTGGGCCAGATCGAGGGCGGCTTCATCCAGGGTGCCGGCTGGCTCACGTCGGAGGAACTGGTGTGGGATGCGAAAGGCCGCCTCGCCACGCACGCGCCCTCTACCTACAAGATTCCCGCGGCCTCCGATTGCCCCGCGGATTTCCGCGTCTCGATCTGGCAGAAGGGCCGCAACCGCGAGGCTTCGATCCACCGCTCGAAAGCCGTCGGCGAGCCGCCGCTGATGTTGGCGATCTCGGTGTTCCACGCGATCAAGGACGCGATGGCGGGCGCGGCCGGCCGCGCGGTGCATCTCGACGCGCCCGCCACGCCGGAGCGCGTGCTGCTGGCGCTCGAGGACGCGGCGGCGGAAGCGCAGAAGCGCGAGGCGGCGGAATGAGCGCGTGGACTGATAAGCTCGCGGCGCTGATCGAGGCCGGCGTGCCGGCGGCGCTCGTCACGGTCGCGGCCGTCAAAGGATCGGCGCCGCGCGAGGCGGGCGCGGCGATGATCGTCACCGGGCGCGACCTCTTCGGCACGATCGGCGGCGGGCGGCTCGAATACCGCGCCGCGCGGCTCGCGCGCGCGATGCTGCGCGAGGACGCGGCGCCGCGTCTGCGCGAATTTCCTCTCGGCCCCGAGCTCGGCCAATGCTGCGGCGGCCACGTCGCGCTGCGCTTCCAGCGGATCACGGCTGAAGACCGCGCTTGGCTCGATCCGCTACGCCGCTGGATCGCCGAAGGGCGCGAAGCGGCGCTCGTTTTCGCCGCCGATGCGGATGGCGGCGGATGCCTAGTCGTTTCGGCTGCCGAAGTGGCCGGCGATCTTGGCCCGCACGCCGCCGGCGCGGCGCGTGCCGCGCGCAATGTGCTTGCCGGGGGCGCCGCATCCGACGAAGCTTGGCGCATAGTGCGCGTGAGCCCGCCCGACTGCGTCGTCTATTTCTTCGGCGCCGGCCATGTCGGCCGCGCACTTGCGGAAATCCTCGGCCAGCTTCCGTGTCGCGCGGTGTGGATCGACGAGCGCAGGGATGCGTTCCCCGGTTTGGTGCCGGCGAATGTCGCGCCCACTCGCGCGGAGAACCCCGCCGCCGAAGCGGCTCGGGCGCCGAAAGGAGCATTTTTTCTCGTGATGACCCACAGTCATGCGCGCGATCAGCAGATCGTCGAGGCCGTTCTGCGGCGCGGCGATTTCGCCTATCTCGGCCTAATCGGCTCGGCGACGAAGCGCGCGCGCTTCGTGGCGCGCCTGCGCGCGGCCGGCATCGGCGAGGCGGCGCTCGCGCGGCTCGTCTGCCCGATCGGCGCCGAGGGCATTCCGGGCAAGGAGCCGGGCGTGATCGCGCTCGCCGCCGCCGCCGAGATCATGCGCCGCCATCGCGCGGCTCCGGCCAGCCTCGCGCGGTCCGCATGAGCAAGGAGAAAGACGAATACATGCGCCGCGCGCTGGCGCTCGCGCGCGAGGGCATGAACGGCAATGCCGGCGGCCCGTTCGGCGCCGTCGTCGTGAAAGACGGGCGCATCGTCGGCGAAGGCTTCAACCGCGTCACGTCCACGAACGATCCCACAGCGCATGCCGAAGTCGTCGCGATCCGCGAGGCGTGCAAGGCGCTCGGCACGTTCGATCTCTCCGGCGCCGAGATCTATGCGAGCTGCGAGCCCTGCCCGATGTGCCTCGCCGCGATCTATTGGGCGCGCCTCGGCCGCATCTACTACGGCAACACGCGCGAGGGCGCCGCCCGCATCGGCTTCGACGACGATCACATCTACCGCGAATTCGCCGTGCCGATGGAGCGCCGCGCGATCCCGATGCAGCGCCTGCTCGCCGAGGAAGCCGAAGCCGATTTCGCCGCGTGGACGAAGAAAGAGGACAAGGTGCGGTACTGATTCTCCCTCGCCGGCCGGCGCTTCGCGTCGGCCGGCGAGGGGGCTAGCTTCCCCGATACGTCGTGTAGCTCCACGGCGAGGCCAGCAGCGGCACGTGATAGTGCGCGGCGGCGTCGGCGACCGCGAAGCGGATCGGCACCACGTCGAGGAACGGAGACTCGCCGCCGCCGCGGCGGAAGTAGTCGCCGATGTGGAAGAGCAGTTCATAGCGCCCGGCCTTGAACGCGTCGCCGGCGAGCAGTGGCGCGTCGGTACGGCCGTCGGCGTTGGTGACGACATCGGCGACACGCTTCGCGGTAACGCCCTCGAGCGCGTAAAGCTCGATCCGGATACCGGCGCCCGGCTTGCCGCGCATCGTGTCAAGGACGTGGGTGGTGAGGCGTCCGCCGGGCATCGTCAGGCTCCTTGGGGCGAGAACATGCGATCGAGGCGGATGCGCGCGATCGTTTCCACTTCGCCGAGCGCGGTCGCGAATTCTTCCGCAAGCGCGCGCGAAAGCCGCCGCGCGAACTCGGCCAGGATCTGGTCCTTCGTGCGCGCGCGCACCGCGATGATGAACGGAAAGCCGAACTTCGCGCGATAGGCGGCATTGAGTTCGCCCAGCCGCCGTAACTCCTCCGGCGCCAGCCGGTCGAAACCGGCGCTTTTCTGCTCGCCGGTGGAGGCGGCGGTGAGGCGCCCTTCCTTGGCCTCGCGCCCGGCCAGTTCGGGATGAGCGCGCAGCAGCGCCGTCTTCTCGGCGTCGCTGCCGGCCCGCATCGCGCGCACCATCGCCTCGTGCAGCGCGGCGACGTCCGCGAAAGGCCGCGCCGGCCAGGAGCGCTCGGCCACCCAGGGCGAATGCTCGAAAATGCCGCCGAAGCGGGCCACGAAGGCCGCGCGGTCGAGCGCGTTCACATCGGCGGGAAGCGGCGGAGACATGCCGGCCGACTCTCCGGCCTCCTGCGGCGCGGCGTCAACCGGAATCCTGTTCCCGCGCCGCATTCGCCGCGCTAGACATGGGCCTCGCCGCAAACGGGGAACACGCCTGTGAGCTATCCGCGCGACATGGTGGGCTATGGCCGCACGCCGCCCGATCCGCGCTGGCCGGGCGGGGCGCGGATCGCGCTCCAGTTTGTCATCAACTACGAGGAGGGCGGCGAGAACTCGGTGCTGCACGGCGATGCCGCGTCCGAGGCGTTCCTCTCCGAAATCGTCGGCGCGCAGCCGATCCCCGGCGCGCGGCACGTCAACATGGAGTCGATCTACGAATACGGCAGCCGCGCCGGCTTCTGGCGGCTCCATCGCATGTTCGCGGAGCGCGGCCTACCGGTCACGGTTTACGGCGTCGCGATGGCGCTCGAGCGCAATCCCGAAGCGGTCGCGGCGATGAACGAGGCCAGCTGGGAAATCGCGACGCATGGCTATCGCTGGATCGACTACCAGCACCTGCCCGAGGAGATCGAGCGCGAGCACATGCGGAAGGCGATCGAGATCCACACGCGCGTCTGCGGCAGCCGTCCGCTCGGCTGGTATCTCGGGCGGTGCAGCCCGAACACGCGCCGCCTCGTCGCCGAAGAGGGCGGCTTCCTCTACGACGCCGACAGCTACGCCGACGAATTGCCCTATTGGGACGCCAGCAACCGCCGACCGCAACTCATCGTGCCCTACACGCTCGACGCCAACGACATGCGCTTCGCGACGAGCCAGGGCTTCAACAGCGGCGATCAGTTCTACGCGTACCTCAAGGACAGCTTCGACCTGCTCTATGCCGAGGGCGAGACCGCGCCGAAAATGCTGTCGATCGGCCTGCATTGCCGCCTTGTCGGGCGGCCGGGCCGTGCGGCGGCGCTGGCCCGCTTCCTCGACTATGTGCGCGGGTTCGATCGCGTGTGGTGCGCGCGCCGCATCGACATCGCGCGCCATTGGATCGCGACGCATCCTTACAAGGCACCCGCGCGATGATCGCGGGCGCCGAACTACTCGCACGCGCCGATGCGCTCGCGGCCATCACCGAGACGCCGCCCGCGCTGACGCGGAGCTATCTCACGCCCGAGCATCGGCGTGCGAGCGATCTGGTGCTCGGCTGGATGCGCGCGGCCGGCATGAGCGCCGCGCTCGACGCCGCCGGAAACTGCTTCGGGCGCTACGAGGGCAACGCGCCCGGCCTGCCGTGCCTGATGCTCGGTTCGCATCTCGATACGGTGCGCGATGCCGGAAAATACGACGGCATCCTCGGCGTGCTCACGGCCATCGCCTGCGTCGGCGCGCTCAACCGCGCCGGCGAGCGCCTGCCGTTCGCGATCGAGGTACTCGGCTTCGGCGACGAAGAGGGCGTGCGCTTCGGCGGCACCTTGATCGGCAGCCGCGCCGTCGCGGGCTCGTTCGATCCGGCGCTGCTCGATCTGCGCGACACCGACGGCATAAGCCTCGCCGAGGCCTATGCGAAGTTCGGCCTCGATCCCGCGCGCATTCCGCCCATCGCACGCAAGCGCGGCGATCTCCTCGCCTATGCCGAATTGCACATCGAGCAGGGTCCGCGCCTCGAAGCGGAGGGCCTGCCGGTCGGCGTGGTCACGGCCATCGCCGGCTTCACGCGGCTCCAGGTCGAGATCAAGGGCATGGCCGGCCACGCCGGCACCGTGCCGATGGCGGGCCGGCGTGATGCATTGGCCGCGGCGGCCGAATGCGTGCTCGCGGTCGAGAAACGCGGCGGCGCGGCCGGGCTCGTGGCCACGGTCGGCAAGATCGAGGCTTCGCCCGGCGCGATCAACGTGATCCCCGGCGCCGCGCGCTTCACCGTCGACATGCGCAGCGCCGACGATGCGCTGCGTGAGGCGGCGATCGCGGCGCTGTCCGAAGAATTCCGCG
>CAYZSG010000005.1:0-56815 GCA_964481045.1 uncultured Candidatus Odyssella sp.
GCAGGCCGACGCCGGTGGCCCCGATCTTGAGGATCTCGTCGGCGAAGACCGCGACCAGCGCCACCGCGCCGCCGAACAGCACGGCGAACAGATCGAGCGCCATCGACGCGACCAGCACCTGGTTGCCGAACACGAAGCGCACGCCGTGGCTGATGCTGCCGAAGATCGAATCGCCCGCGCGCGGCACCGGCTTCGGCTTCTTGGCGATACCGGCGAGCGCCAGCGCCGAAAGCGCGTGCAGCGCGGCGAGGCCGGCATAGGTGGCGACCGGACCGGCGAGATCGTAGGCGATACCGCCCAATGCCGGGCCCACGATCGCGGTGCCCTGCCAGACCGTGCTGAACCAGCTCGAGGCGTTGAGCGTCAGGTGCTGCGGCACCACCTGCGCTTCGAACGCGATCGCGGCCGGATCGTGGAACCCGCGCGCGAGGCCGGCCGCGAACACCACGCCGAACAGCGCGAGCACCGACGCGGCGTGGCTGTCCAGCGAGATCAGCGCGAAGGCGACCGCGCAGGCGAACGAGACGAGGCGCGCGCAGAGGATAATCGCGCGCCGGTCCGTGCGGTCGGCGACGTGGCCGCCGTAGAGCGAGGTCGCGATGGCCGGGATCGCCTCCACGAGTCCCAGGAACCCGATCATCAGCGGGCTCTTGGTGAGGGCGTAGACCTGGTAGCCGATGACGACGGCGAGCGCGCGGTTGGCGAGGCCCGCGCAGCCCGAGGCGGTGAGCATCAGCCGGATTTCGCCAACGCGCAGCGCGGCATAGGGATCATGGCGGCGCGCGGCGGATGTCATCGGGGCTGCGGGGTATCCAAGGGCGGGAGAGATTAGTCGCAACCGGCGGCGGCACGCCAGCGCCGGGCCGCCGGATTTTGATCTGGGTCAATGTTGCCGAAGCCGTGGCGGCCTAGAAGGGCAATCGTCGCGTTCACGGGAGTTCGACCATGAAGAGCCTTTCCATCCTTGCGCTTGGCGCCGGCGCGGCGGTGACGTCGATCGCGATCGGCCTCGCCGTGGCGTCGTTCGCGCAGGCCGATCATCTGCGCGCCGGCGAGGGCACGATCCAGCTCGCGCAGAACCGCGCGTCGACCTGCCTCTCGCAGCGCCAGGCTTGCCTTTCGGCCGGCGCGCGCACCGGCACCTACGGCGAGCGCTACGTTCCGCCCGAAATCGTGCAGCAGTGCTACGAACAGTATCGCGCCTGCACGAAGCAGCGCTGAGCGCTGCGCGGCGCGGGCGTCGTACCTGCGTCCATCCTTCGAGGCCGCCGCAAGAGCGGCGGCGCCTCGGGATGAGGGTGATATTGCTCGAACAAACGCGCCTCATCCTGAGTTGCGCGCCTTCTTGGGCGCGCCTCGAAGGATGGACGCATTCGAGGCTTTGTCACAGACAGAGCGATTCGGTTTGAACGGATCGTGCTCTAGTGGAAATCCCTTGACGGATAGAGCAGGTGCGGCTTGCGCTTGCTCTCGGGGTCGCGCGAATCGCGGCCGTCGGGGCGCTTGACGTGATCGGCGCGCGCGGTTTCGATCGGCAGCGGCGCGTCGCGCGCGGTGAGCGTGTCGAGCAGCGGCGAGATGTCCTCGAGATCGTCGGCGACGATGTGGGTGACGATGCCCTCGCGCTGCAGAGTCCCCTTCACGAGGATCAGCCGCGCGCCCATGACGATCGGGCGGAGGCGCTCGAACACGTGCGGCCAGACGATGACGTTGCAGATCGCCGCCTCGTCTTCGAGCGTCATGAAAATCACGCCCTTCGCGGTGCCCGGCCTCTGGCGCACGATCACGAGCCCGGCCACCGTCACGCGCTTTCCGTCGGCGACCGCCGATAGCGCCGCGTTCGGCGTCACGCGCCGCGGCTCGAGCGCCGCGCGCAGCAATTCGAGCGGATGCGCGCGCAGCGACAGGTGCACCGCCGTGTAGTCCTCGACGATTTCCTCGCCGAGCGTCATCGCGGGAAGCGTCGCCGCCGGATCGTTGGCCTGCTCGTCCTCCTGCGCGGCGGCAAAGAGGGGAAGCGGCGCGGGGCCGAGGATGCGCACGGCCCAGAGCGCCTCGCGGCGCGTGAGCCCCATCGAGACGAACGCATCGGCCTCGGCCAAGCGCTCCAATGTCTTCGGCGCGAGCCCGGCGCGGCGCCACACCGTGCGCGGATCGGGGTAGCCGTTGCCGCGCGCCGCCACGAGCCGCTTCATCGGCTCCTCGCCCAGGCCCTTCACCTGACGGAAGCCCAAACGCAGCGCGAAGCCGTGCGCGCCCGGCTCCAGCGTGTTGTCCCAGTCGCTCAAATTCACGTCGACCGGCCGCACCTCGACGCCGTGGTCGCGCGCGTCGCGCACGAGCTGCGACGGCGCGTAGAAGCCCATCGGCTGGCTGTTGAGGAGAGCGGCCGCGAACACGGCCGGGTAGTGGCACTTCATCCACGCCGAGACATAGACGAGGAGGGCGAAGCTCGCCGCGTGGCTTTCGGGGAAGCCGTATTCGGCGAAGCCCTCGATCTGCTGGAAACAGCGCTCGGCGAAATCGCGCTCGTAGCCGCGCGCGAGCATGCCGGCGATCATCTTGTCGCGGAAATAGCCGATCGTGCCGCTGCGCTTGAACGTCGCCATCGCGCGCCGGAGCTTGTCGGACTCGGACGGCGTGAAGCCGGCGGCGACGATGGCGATCTTCATCGCCTGCTCCTGGAACAGCGGCACGCCGAGCGTCTTGCCGAGCACGTCCTCGAGGTCCTTCGACGGATAGATGACGGTTTCGAGCCCTTCGCGGCGGCGCAGATAGGGATGCACCATGTCGCCCTGGATCGGGCCCGGCCGCACGATCGCCACCTCGATGACGAGATCGTAGAATTTGCGCGGCGTGAGGCGCGGCAGCATCGACATCTGCGCGCGGCTTTCCACCTGGAATACGCCGATCGAATCGGCCTTGCACAGCATGTCGTAGACGGCCGGATCCTCGGCCGGCACCGTGGCGAGATCGAGATCCTTGCCGTAATGCGCGCGCAGCAATTCGAAGCCCTTCCGGATGCAGGTGAGCATGCCGAGGCCGAGCACGTCGATCTTCAGGATGCCGAGCGCGTCGAGATCGTCCTTGTCCCATTCGACGACGGTGCGGTTTTCCATCGCCGCGTTCTCGATCGGCACCACCTCGTCGAGCCGGCTCTTCGTGATGACGAATCCACCCACGTGCTGCGAGAGATGGCGCGGGAAGCCGTGCAGCTCCTTCGCGAGCCGTAGCGCGAGGCGCATCCTTTCCCCTTCTCCCCTTGGGGGAGAAGGGGCAGGGTATGAGGGCCCGAGCCGCACGGCATCCGTCGCCGGGCCCTCACCCCTTTCCCCTTCACCCCGCCGGCGCTGCGCGTCGGATGAGGAGAGGGGCAGACCCATCGCGATCATCGCATCGTCGTCGATGTCTTCCTCGCCCCAGCCCCAGATGCTCTTGGCGAGCCGATCGACCGTGTCGAGCGAAAGCCCGAGCGCCTTGCCGACCTCGCGGATCGCGCTGCGCCCGCGATAGCTGATCACGGTGGCGGCGAGGCCGGCGCGGTCGCGGCCGTATTTGCCGTAGATGTATTGGATGATCTCCTCGCGCCGCTCGTGTTCGAAATCGACGTCGATATCGGGCGGCTCCTTGCGTTCCGCGCTGACGAAGCGCTCGAACAGCAGATCGACGCGGCCGGGATCGACCGCGGTGATGCCGAGCACGTAGCACACGGCCGAATTCGCCGCCGAGCCGCGCCCCTGGCAGAGGATGTTGCGCGCCTTGGCCTCGCGCACGATGTCGTGGACCGTGAGGAAATAGGGCGCGTAGTCGAGCTGCGCGATGAGGGCCAATTCGTGCGCGATCTGCGCCTTCACTTTTTCGGGCACGCCGCGCGGGTAGCGCTCATCGGCCCCGATCCAGGCGAGGCGCTCCAGCTCCTGCTGCCCGGTGCGGCCCTCGGGCACCGGCTCGACCGGGTATTCGTAGCGCAATTCGTCGAGCGAGAAGCGGATGCGATTGGCGATCTCGGCCGAGCGCGCGACGGCCTCGGGATAGGCCGCGAACAGGCGCGCCATTTCCGCCGGGCTCTTGAGATGCCGCTCGGCATTGGCGAACAGGCGGAAGCCGGCCTCGTCGAGCGTCACGTGCTCGCGGATGCAGGTGAGCACGTCCTGCAATGGCCGTCGCTCGGGCACGTGATAGTGCACGTCGTTCGTGGCCACGAGCGGAAGACCGGATTCCGCGCTCAGGCGCGCCAGTTCCGCGAGCCGCTCCTCGTCGTCGCCGCGATAAAGACACTGCGCCGCGAGATAGGCGCGGCCGGGGAAGAGGCGGGCGAGAGTGGAGAGGAATAGCTCAAACTTGTCGCCACCCGTCATCCCGACCGGAGCACACCCTTCGCTCGGCGAAGGGTGTGCGGAGCGGAGGGATCGCGTCGCAGCTGTCCCGCGATCCCTCCACTCCGCGACCGCGCCGGTGGCGCGCTCGCTCCGGTCGGGATGAAGCGGTGTTGGGAAGGCACGAAACGCCTCACTCGCAAGCGCGATGACGATCTGCCCCTCCGCATACTCTTCGAGATCGCTCGCATGCAGCTCGCACGCGCCCTTCGGCGCGCGGCGGCGGCCCAGGCTGATCAGGCGCGACAAGCGGCCGTAAGCGGCGCGATCGACCGGGAAGCAGAGCAGGCTGTTGCCGCAGGCGAGATCGAGCCGCGCGCCGACGATGAGCTTCAGATCGAGCTTCGCCTCGCGGATCTGGACCTGCGCGCGCACGACGCCGGCCAATGTATTGCGGTCGGCGACGGCGATCGCGGAAAGGCCGAGCGCCGCCGCCCGCATCACCATTTCCTCCGGATGCGAACCGCCGCGCAGGAAACTGAAATTCGTCGTGACCTGGAGCTCGGCGTAGGCGGTCATGCGGCGGCCTCGTTCGCCGGTGCCATCACCCCGTGCACGCACCAGCGCCCCATCGCGAGATCGCGGCAGAGCCAGAGGCGGCGGCCGGATTCGTCAGCGATCGCCCAGTAGTCGCGCGCGGCGTGCTCGCTCTGCCACCAGGCGCCGAGGCGGCGGTCGGGGCCCTGCGCGGCGGCGACGCGGTGGGTGCGCCCGCGCCAGCGGAACGCGCGCGGCGGCGTTTCCGGGCGCTCGCCCGGCGTCTCGATCTCAACCCGCTCGGGAAGCGAGAACAGGCGCAACGGCAGCGGCGCGGCGGCGACGGGCCACGCCGACCAATCGGGGGGGCGCGCGTCCGTGCCAAGCGCGGCGACGAAGCGCGACTGGCGCTCGGGCAGATGCAGCGCCTGCGGCGCGAGATACCCCACGCGATCGGCCCCGAGGCGATTGGCGAGGCGGTCCACGAGGCCGGACAAAGCTGTCCGGTCGGCGAGCGCCGGCCGGTCCGCGCGCGCGGCACCGTCCGCCAGCGCATTCTGGTCGGCGATGAACGGCGCGGTCTCGGGCGCCTCGAGCACCAGCGCCTCGATGCCGGGATCGGGATCGAGCGTCTCGAGCCGCGGCTGGAACAGGCGCGCGAGATGCGCCGGGTCGCGCGCCGCGCGGCTGGTGCCGATCGCGGCCGAAGCGCTGCTGCCGTCGATGCGGTAGAGCGTATAGACGAGCCGCCGCGCGCCGCGCCCGGCGCGCTCGAGCAGGCGGCAGAGCGGCGGCAAAAGGCGATCGAGCACGGCGCCGAGCGCCTCGGGCACCATCAGCGGCTCGGCGAAATCGCGGCGCACGGAATAGGAGGTGGGCGGCCGGCGCGGCGCGATCGGTTCCTCGACCCGGCCGAACGCGCGGTCGAGCTGGCGCAGCAGATCGGCGCCGAAGCGCGCGGCAAGCGCGGCGCGGGGCAGGGCGGCGAGATCGGCGACCCCGCGCAGGCCGAGCCGGCGCAAGGTCTCGGCGCTGGCGGCCGGGATGCGCAGCGCTTCGACCGGGAGCGGGCCGAGCGCCGCCTCGCCCGGCGCCAGGATCGCCGGCGCCCCGGCCGGCCGGAACCGGCTCCAGGCCCAGGCGGCCCCCGGCGACCCGGCCAGGGCCAGCCGCGCCGCGAGCCCGGAGCGGGCCAGATGGCGTGCAAGATCGGCCAGAAGCCCGGCCTCGCCGCCGCGGAGGTGCGCGCAGCCGGTGACGTCGAGGAACAGCCCGGCCTCGCCGGGCCCGACGGCAGGATCGATGCCGACCCAGGGCGTGAAGCGACCGCACCAATCGGCCAGCCGCTCCAGCGCCTGCCGGTCACGGGCCGGATCGGTCTCGCGCGTCAGCAGCTGTGGATAAAGCGCGCGCGCATCGGCCACCGCCTGGCCGGGACGGATACCGAGCCTCTCGGCCTCCGGATCAGCGGCCACGATCCAGCTTCGTCCGGCATCATGTTTTATGATAGAAAGAGGATATTTATCGCTTTTAGGCAAATACTTAACTGATATATCTACGCTGAATCTTCGTAGCCAGACGGCCGCGATCCGGCGGGCGGGCAGGAGCCGGGCGAGAAGATCGGGGAGGGAGCCCCCTCCCCCTGAAACACCTACTTTCACCGACATTCGCCTGCTTTTTCGAGCATCGGCCAATAGCCGGGTCGCCCGTTGCGGCAGCGGAACAGCGTCAAGGACCAGCCCCCGGGGCAGGAAACGGTGCGCCAGCGGGTCACGGCGGCGCTTGGCTCGCCGCCGAAGCGGGCCGGGCGTAGCAGAATGAGCGTGGCGCCAGTCTCGGCCGCAGCCAGTTGCAGGCGCCGGCTCAGGGCAAAATCAAGCTCTCCTATTTCACCAAAAATGGCCGATAATTGTTTGGATTTAAGACCTTCTTCAAAGACATATAAGAGCTCGTCGAAGGTCTGGCAGCGGGCCAGAAGCAGGCGGGCAGGGTCGATCCCGGCCGCATGAAGGCCGGGGGCGAACAGGTCGGCGCGGCAGCTTGCCCAGAGCACGGCATGGCCCGGGGTCCGGTTTTGGAAGCGGGCGATCAGGCGGGCGGCGAACCCCATCGCGGCGCCGTCGGCGGGATCAGGCGCATGGATCTCGTGCAGCGCGCCCTCGAGCAGGCCGCCGCCGGGCAAGGCGGCATCGATCGCCGGCCAGCCGGTCGGGCAGTGGCGGGCGGCCCCGGGCGGGGAAAATCCCTCGAGACGCGCGATCTCGGCGCGGAGATGCTGTAAGGACATGATCTCGTTATGTTCTATAAATGTTTTTGATCTAGTCCCATTCCGCCCGGCGATCAAGATGAAAAAAGCGTGCCCGCGCGCCCTGCGCTACAGTCCGCCCGTACACGGGGGATCACCATGCGCATCGCGCTCGTCAATCCGAACACGTCGGCCGAAAGCACGGCCGCTTTTGCCGCCATTGCCCGCGCCGCCGCCGCGCCGGGCACTGAGATCGTGCCGCTCACCGGCGCGTTCGGCGCCCGCCTGATGCTGACCGCGGCGGAATACGAAATCGGCACCCATGCGGCGCTGGCGGCCCTGGCCGAGCACGCGCCGGATTGCGATGCCGCCATCGTCGCCGCTTTCGGGGATTTCGGCGTCGCGGCGGCGCGCGATCTCTTCCGCATCCCGGTGCTGAGCATGGCCGAGGCCGCGCTCAAGGCCGCGGGCCTTGCCGGCCAGCCCTTCGCGATGATCACGATCGCGAAAAGCGCGGTGCCGCGCATGTGGACGCTGGCCAAGGCGCACGGCGTCGCCGAGCGCCTCACCGATATCCACGTGCTCGAGCCGATCGCCGATGCCGAGGCCTATGCGCGCCGCACGATCGAGCTCTGCGCGCAGCTTGCCGCCGGCGATGCGGGCGAGCTCGTCGTGCTCTCCGGCCCGCCGCTTTCGGCACTTTATCCGCGCCTCAAGGGCAAGACGGCGCTGCCGCTGATCGAGGGCGCCGCCGCCGCGGTGCGGCTGCTCGAGGCAATCGTCGGCCTCGGCGTAAAGCCGGTCGCGCGCGCCGAACGCGAGCCGATGATCGCGCCCGAGCTCAGCGGAATTCCGGAGGCATTGGCGGCGGCGATCCGCCGCCGCAGCCGGCGCGGCCCGTCCTGAGCCGCGCCGGGCCGACGAGGCGTGTGGTTACGCCGCCTGCTCGTTGCGCGGCTTCCGGAGCATCTTCACGCCGCCGAAGATCGCGATCACGGCGCCGACGCCGCCGAGCACGCCGAGCACCGCGAACTTGCCGCCGGCCTCGTACACCAGCTTGATGAGCGAGTGGACGCGGCGCGTGCCGCCCTCGGCCTCCATCGCGGCGAGATCGTAGAACTCGTAAACGCCGAGCCCGATGGCGGCGAGGCCGAACAGCACGATGAAGAGATTCTGGCGCATGGCGCGACGCTCCTGAAGGTTCGAATTCGGGAGCAGGGAGATACGGCAACAGCGCCCGGCGCGCTGTGAACACGGTCACACCCGCGCGCCAGGGCCAGATGAGAAAGCGCTTGATTCGCGCCGCGCCCGCGCACAGATGAACGCTCTTTCCGCGGCGCGGGCGACGGGAGGCGAGGGTGAAGATCGGCGGCAAGCATTATCGCAGCGTCTGGGTCGAGCCCGACGGCTGGTCGGCCGGCATCATCGACCAGACGAAGCTGCCGCACGAATTCGCGTTGCTGCGCCTCGCCAGCGCCGAGGATTGCGCGCACGCGATCAAGACAATGCAGACGCGCGGCGCGCCGCTGATCGGCGCCGTCGCTGCCTATGGCCTCTGCCTCGCATTGCGCGCCGACGCCTCGGGTGAAGCGCTCGATCGCGCGCACGCGATGCTGCTGGCACAGCGGCCCACGGCGGTGAATCTGCGCTGGGCGCTCGATGCGGTGCGCGATGCCGTGCGCAACCGTCCGCGCGGCGAGCGGGTTGCCGCCGCCTATTCAAAAGCGAAGGAGATCTGCGACGACGATGCCGCCACCTGCGAGGCGATCGGCGATCACGGATTGAAGCTGTTCGAACAGGCCTGGGCGAAGAAAGGCGGGCGCGGCAAGCTCGAAGTGCTCACGCACTGCAACGCCGGCTGGCTCGCCACGGTCGATTGGGGCACGGCGCTTGCGCCGATCTACAAAGCGCACGACGCCGGCATTCCGATCCATGTCTGGGTCGACGAGACGCGCCCGCGCAACCAGGGCGCGGCGCTCACCGCGTGGGAACTCGGCCAGCACGGCGTCGATCATACCGTCATCGTCGACAATGCCGGCGGGCACTTGATGCAGCACGGCAAGGTCGATCTCTGCATCGTCGGCACCGACCGCGTGACCGCGAACGGCGACGTCTGCAACAAGATCGGCACCTATCTGAAGGCGCTGGCGGCGAAGGACAACGGCGTGCCGTTCTATGTCGGCCTGCCGCACAGCACGATCGACTGGACACTCGACGATGGCATGAAGATCCCGATCGAGGAGCGCGAGGCCGAGGAAGTGACGGAGATCGCCGGGCGCGCGCCCGACGGCACGATTACGCGCGTTCGCGTGCCGCCGCTCGGCAGCGCCGCCGCGAATTACGGCTTCGACGTGACCCCGGCGCGGCTCGTGTCGGCGCTCATCACCGAGCGCGGCGTGTGCCCGGCCACGCGCGAGGGGCTGAAGGCGCTGTATCGCTGAAACGCGGAACGGCGATTGCTATTACGCGCGAACAGCGCGTCGGCTAGTCTGTCGTCGCCGATAGGCCTTGGGGAGCACAGAAGGTGACGACGCGCACGATGGAGAAGGCCGCCCCGACGATCATTCCGAGCCAGCGCCATTTATTCGACATTCCTGACGACGTTGCTTATCTCAACTGCGCCTATATCTCGCCGCTGATGAAAGATGTCGTTGCGGCCGGCGAAGTCGCAGTCCGCCGCAAGGCGCGGCCCTGGGAGATATTTCCCCAGCACTTCTTCACCGAGCCCGAGGAGGCGCGCACTTTGTTCGCGCGGCTCGTGGGCGCTACGGCCGACGATATCGCGATCCAGCCCTCGACGAGCTACGGCGCTGCGATCGCGGCGGCCAATCTCGATCTGCCGCGCGGCGCGCGGATCGTCGTGCTGCAGGAGCAGTTTCCGTCGAATGTCTATCCGTGGCGCGAAGCCGCGCGCCGCAGCGGCGCGGTGGTCGAGACCGTGCCGCGGCCCGCGGACGACGATTGGACGCCGGCGGTGCTGGAGCGCATCGTCGCCGGCACGGCCCTCGTCGCCGTGCCGCACGTTCACTGGACCGATGGCGCCATGCTCGACCTCGTGGCGATCGGAAAGCGGGTGCGGGAGGTTGGCGCCGCGCTGTTCATCGATGCGACGCAATCGCTCGGCGCGCTGCCGCTCGACGTGCGCGAGGTGCGGCCCGACTACCTCGTCGCCGCGACCTACAAATGGCTGCTCGGGCCTTACGGCATGGGCTTCCTTTACGTGGCACCGCACCGGCAATCCGGCCGCCCGGTCGAGGAGCATTGGAGCACCCGGGCCGGCAGCGAGGATTTCACCCGGCTGGTCGATTACCGCGACGAATATCAGCCCGGCGCGCGCCGATTCGACGTGGGCGAGAAGGTCAACATCCATCTCGTGCCGATGGCGATCGCGGCGTTGAAGCAGATCCTCGACTGGGGCACGGCCAATATCCAGGCCAGCCTCCGCGCGATGACCGACCGGCTGGAGCATCGCGTTCGTCCGCTCGGCTTGACGTCGCTGCCGCGCGCCTTTCGCGCCGGACACTATCTGGGCTTGCGCTTCCCGAGCGGCGTTCCCGAGGGCCTCGCGCGCGCGCTCGCATCCGAGAACGTGTACGCGAGCGTGCGCAGCCGCGCGGCGATGCGCGTGACACCGCACCTTTGGGTCAGCCCGCACGACGAGGATCGCTTCGTCGACGGGCTGGAGCGGGCGTTGCGCGCGTGAATGCGACCTACGCCGGCGCCGGCGAGGCGGCGGTCCCGGTGTTCGCGGCCTTGCGCTCCGCGGCGATCTTGTGGATCGCGTCCTTGAGTTCGGGATGCTGCCGCGCGAGCTCGTGGAAATCCTTGCCGGTGAGCTCGAGCAGCTTGCACTCGTCGGCGGCGCGCACGGTGGCGGTGCGCGCCGTGCGTTCGATGAGGGCCAACTCGCCGAAGAACTGGCCGGGGCCTAGCCGAATTGGCTCGCGCCCGCCGCCGAACTCCACCTCGACCTCGCCCGAGGCGATGATGAACATCGAATCGCCCTCCTCGCCCCTCCGCACGAGGATCTCGTTCGGCTGGGCGAAGCGCGGGCGCAGCACGCGCACGAGATCGGCGATGCGCGGCGCCATCAGCTTGTCGAAGAACGGCACGTCGACGAGCAACTGCCAGGTGACGACGAAGTCGCGCCGCTTGGCCTCCTCGATGAACGCGCTCGCGATGATGCCGGTCGGTAGCGCGATCGCGCCGATGCCGAGGATCGCGACGAAGCCGGCGATGATGCGGCCGAGCGGCGTCGCCGGCGTCACGTCGCCGTAGCCCACCGTTGTGAGTGCGGCCATCGCCCACCACATCGCGTCGGGAATGCTGCCGAACGTCTTGGGCTGGCCCTCGCGCTCGAGATAGTAGGCGGCCGTCGAGGACAGCAGCAGCAGGATGAGCAGGATGACGAACGCGCCGAACAGGCCCTTTCTCTCGTTGTAGACGACGCGACCGAGCATCGCCATCGCCGGCGAGTAGCGCATCAGCTTGAACACGCGCAGCACGCGCAGGAGCCGCAGCGAGCCGATGTCGATGCCGGCGAACAGCAGGAAGAACAGCGGCAGAACCGCGACGAGGTCGACGATCGCCATCGGCGTCAGGGCGAAGCGCAGGCGGCCCAGCACCGGATGGCGGAACTGCTCGCGCGGATTCGCGGTGCAGGCGTAGAGCCTCAGCACGTATTCGACGAGGAAGATCGCGACCGAGACGATCTCGAACCACTGGAAAAACGCCGCGTGCGCCTTGCCGAGCGGCTCGACCGTCTCCAGCACGACCGCGACGATGTTCGCGAAAATGAGCAGGAACAGCGCGAGCTGCACGACGTAGCCCCAGCCATGCAGGTGACGCGTTTCCAGCAGGTCGTAGAGCCGCCGGTTCAGCCGTTTCGCCAAGGGTTCCCGTCCCCGGTTGGATCGGGAACGAAGGATGGCACGGTTTCCTTAACGGCGCACCTGGAACCGGCGGCGCGCTTCGCGGCGCATCAGTGCGGCTTGCCGCGCGGGGCGGGCGGCTCGACGCGCAGCGATTGCAGCACGCCCTCGACGCTGCCGATGTCGGCGCCGGCGCGGTCGGGCGGGCAGCGGAACGTGGCGAGCAGCAGCACCTCGCCGGAGCGCATCACCCAATAGCGTAGCAAGGTCGATTCATCCTGCGTGCTCGCCGAGAGTCCCTCGAAATCGCCGAGCTTCACGCGCCGGATCTCGTCCGACTCGACTCCGGCGTCGTTCATGAACTCCCAGAGGTCATCGTCGGAGACCGCACCTTCGTCCTTCGACATCGACCCGATCTGCAGCACGCCTTCGCCCGCGGGCGGCGCGATCGCGAGAATGTCATCCTCGATGTCGTGATCCCAATCCTCGGGGAACGCGACCGACCAGGATTCGAAGCGAAGATGCAGCATGGAGAGACAGCCCTTGTGGACGCGCCGAAAATAGGTGCGCGAGGCGCGGCGTGACAATACGGCGCGACGCCGCGATACTCGCGCACCCTCCGCCACGGACCGCGACGCCATGATCCGCCGTATTCTCCTCGCCTCCGCCTTGCTCGCCGCCGCGCCGGCAGGCGCGCAAGACGGGCCCAAGGCCAGCTTCGACTGCAAGAAGGCCGCGACGCCGGTGGAGCGCGCGATCTGCGACGGGTTGCACACCGCGGAACTCGATCGTGCGCTGGACGAACTCTACAAGGCAGCGCTCGCGAAGGCCGGCACACAGCGCGCCGCCGTCGAGGCGCAGCAGCGGCAATGGCTCGGGCGGCGCAACACAGCCTGCGGGCGCGCGAAGCCCGACGTCACCTGCATCGAGAACCTCTACAAGCAGCGCATCGTGACTCTGTCGCGCGTTGCGCGCGGCGCCGGCGGGCCGTTGGTCTCGGGCCGCTACGACTATCGCCAGAAGGGCGAGGGCGGCGAGATGTTCCTGGCCGAGATGCCGGACGGGAACACGCTCGTGCTGATCGAGACCGTGAACGTGGGGCACCAGAGCCCGCACACCTGCACGTTCATGGAGCGGATCGCGCCCACGAACGGCGTGCTACGCTACGCCGATACCAACGCCAGCAAAAGCTGCGCGCTGGAGATCGCCGTCACCGGAAACCGCGCCGTGATGCGCGAGAGCCCAAAGGAGTGCCTCGAGCTCGCGCAATATTTCTGCGGCGCGCATGGCTACATGCTCGGGACCTACGTGCGGAAATAGCGCTGCGCGCGCCCTGCCGACGCCCACCCTTCGTCGCCCGATGACGCTCGACGGCCGGGCACCCTTCAAATCAATCCTGTGCGGAGAGAGTGCGCGCGCAGCGCGCCCCTACGCGTTCGACGCAGGCACGACGCGCAGCGATCCGAGCGCCTTTGCGACGATGCGGGCTTCCTTGCCGGCGTCCTGCTTGTCGCAGAAATAGGTGACGAACAGCAGTAGAGGTCCGGCGCGCAGGAACCAGTAGCGGCCGGCCTGGCCGTCGTCGTGAACCTTTTCGAGCGCGTAGCCGGTGAACGGCCCGAACGCAGCCGGCGCGCGCGGCCGGTCGGCGAGCTTCATGTCCTCGATCGATTCGATCAGCTCGGCATCGGTGACGTCGCCGCCGCTTTTCGTCAGCGAAGAGACCTGCAGCGCGCCGACGCCATCGGGATCGAAGAACGTGTCGAGCGTGTCTTCCGTCTCGAGTTCCCAGCCCTTCGGCACGTCGATGGACCATGACCGCGCGGCCTTGCGCGCGGCCACTGCCTGCCGGATCGCGCCGCCGATGCGCCCGCGCTCGCTCACGGCGCGCGCGCCGGCAGCGGGCGCGGCTTGCGCTGCTCGTCGATGGCGACGTAGGTGAACGTGCCTTCGGTCACTTTCACGCGCGCAGTGGAATTGCGGCGCTCGGCCCAGGCCTCGACGCGCACGGCGATCGAGGTGCGGCCGATGCGCGAGACCGCGGCGTAGCAGCAGAGGATGTCGCCGACGAAGACGGGCAGGTGGAACTTCATCGCGTCCACGGCCACGGTGGCCGCGCGGCCGAGCGCGATGCGGTGCGCGATGATGCCGCCGGCCACGTCCATCTGCGACAGCAGCCAGCCGCCGAAGATGTCGCCGGCGGGATTGGCGTCGGCCGGCATGGCCACGGTGCGGATCGAAAGCTCGCCGTGTGGCGTCTCCGTCGCGGCTTGGTCATGGGGGGCAGGTCGATCGGGCATTGCTGCACTCGCGAAAAATAGACGATGCCGAAGCTAGCCTTGGCGGCCGCCCCGCGCTACATGCGGCTTCCGGGGTAGAAAAACGCCCACAATCACAATATATTGTTATATTATGGTAGTCGAACCACCGTATCCGGATTGCCGATGAAAGCCAAATCCGCCGCCAAGGCGAAGCCCGCCGACCAGCCCGACCTGTTCAATGCCGGGCCGTCGCGCGCCGCACCAGCGCCCGCCAACGATTCGAAACCGCAGCCCAGAGCCGCCGTGCCGAAACCCGCGCCCAAAACTGCCGAGCCCGCCAAGTCCAGGAAGGGCGAATACACCGCCGCCGACATCGAGGTGCTGGAGGGGCTCGAGCCGGTGCGCCGGCGCCCCGGCATGTATATCGGCGGAACGGACGAGCGTGCGCTGCATCACCTCGGCGCCGAGATTCTCGACAACGCGATGGACGAGGTGGTGGCCGGCCACGCGACGCGCATCGAGATCGAATTGCGCGAGGACGGATATTTCTCGGTGCACGACAACGGCCGCGGCATCCCGGTCGACCCGCACCCGAAGTTCAAGAACATCTCGGCGCTCGAGGTGATCTTCACGACGCTGCACTCGGGCGGCAAGTTCGGCGGCAAGGCCTACACGACCTCGGGCGGCCTGCACGGCGTCGGCGCTTCGGTCGTGAACGCGCTGTCGGACGACATGATCGTCGAAGTCGCGCGCGACGGCGACGCCTATCGCCAGACCTACAGCCGCGGCAAGCCCACCTCGAAGCTCAAGAAGATCGGCCCGGCCGCGCGCGGCCAGCGCGGCACGACCGTGACGTTCAGCCCCGACCCGGAGATTTTCGGTAAGGGCGCGGCGTTCAAGGCAAAGACGCTTTATCAGATGGTGCGCGCGAAGGCGTACCTGATCAAAGACGTCGAGCTGCGCTGGAAGTGCGCGGCCAAGCTGCTGCCCGGCGACGGCTCGGTGCCCGAGACCGAGACCATCCATTTCGAGCGCGGCATCGAGCAGTATCTCGAAGAGGCGCTCGCCAATCGGCCGACCTACACGCTGAAACCTTTCGCCGGCACGCATAAATTCGAGGGCGAGGGCCGCATCGAATGGGCAGTGGCCTGGCCCGGCGACGAGAAAGGCTTCTGCCACTCCTACGTCAACACGGTGCCGACGCCGCAGGGCGGCAGCCACGAGACCGGATTCCGCGGCGCGCTCACGCGCTCCCTGCGCGGCTATGGCGATCTCGTCGCCAACAAGAAGGCGGGGCAGGTGACGGCGGAAGACCTGATGGACGGCGCCTGCATCATGCTTTCGCTGTTCATCCCGAATCCGCAATTCCAGGGCCAGACGAAAGAGCGGCTCGGCATGCCCGAGGCGCAGCGCGTCGTCGAAAGCGCGCTCAAGGATCATTTCGATCACTGGCTCACCGGCGACCCGCTCTCGGCCAAGAAATTGCTCGATCACACGATCGAGAAGGCCGAGGAGCGCCAGCGCCGCCGCGACGAGAAGGAGATGGCGCGCGCCAGCGCCACGCGGAAGCTGCGCCTGCCCGGCAAGCTCGCCGATTGTTCGGAACGCCGCGCGGCCGGCACCGAGATTTTCCTCGTCGAGGGCGATTCGGCCGGCGGCTCGGCGAAGTCCGCGCGCGACCGCAAGATCCAGGCGATCCTGCCGCTGCGCGGAAAAATCCTGAACGTCGCCAGCGCCACCGCCGACAAATTGCGCCAGAACCAGGAATTGGCCGATCTCGTGCAGGCGCTCGGCTGCGGCACCGGCGCCACCTACGATCCCGAGAAGCTGCGCTACGACCGCGTCATCATCATGACCGACGCCGACGTCGATGGCGCGCACATCGCGTCATTGCTGCTCACGTTCTTCTATCGCGAGATGCCGCGCCTGATTCGCGAGCAGCATCTCTATCTCGCGATGCCGCCGCTCTATCGCCTCGCGCAGGGCGGCACCGTGCTGTACGCGCGCGACGACGCGCACAAGGACGAGCTGCTGAAGAGCGGCTTCAAGGGCAATGGCAAGGTCGAGATCAGCCGCTTCAAAGGCCTCGGCGAAATGCCGCCCGCACAGCTCAAGGAAACGACGATGGACCCAGCGAAGCGGATTCTCCTCCGCGTCGTGATTCCGTCCGACATCGATCCCCACGAAGCCGAAGCGCACAAGGAAACCCTGAGCCTCGTCGAAGCGCTGATGGGAAGGAAGCCGGAGCTCCGCCTCGAATTCATCCAGGAGCGCGCGAAGTTCGTGGAAGAGGTGGATGTTTGATTCCGCATTCGCCTCTAACTTAAATTCGTCATGCCGACCGCAGCGAGCCGCCCTTGCGGCTCGCGTAGTGGAGGCATCGCATGGCAGTGGCCACGTGAAACTGCGCCGCGATCCCTCCACTCCGCGGCCGCGCAAGCGGCGCGGCCGCCCCG
The DNA here is from genome assembly GCA_964481045.1 of uncultured Candidatus Odyssella sp. Lineage (GTDB taxonomy): Bacteria > Pseudomonadota > Alphaproteobacteria > Bin65 > Bin65 > SBBV01. The sequence goes on from CAYZSG010000005.1 coordinate 16,687, forward strand.
GTCGGGATGACGGCTTTTCTGAGGGAATGACGTCGTGACGATCCATACCGACCACATCGGCAGCCTTCTCCGCCCGCCGTCGCTCATCGACGCGTTCAAGCAGTTCGCGCGCAACGAGTTGCGGCCGGATTTCTTCGAGGCGGCGCAGGACGACGCGATCCGCGAGGTGGTGGCGAAGCAGGAGGCGCACGGGATTCCGTTCGTCACCGACGGCGAGTTCCGCCGGCTCTCCTGGCAGGTGAGCTTCTCGGAGGTTTCGGGCTGGGACCTCTGGGGCATCTCGTGGAAGGGGTTCCTCAAGAGCCCCGGCAACATCGCGCCGAACGAGAAGCCTCTCACCAAGGGCGAGGATGCCGTCGTTTCGTTCCGCACGGCGGCGACCGCGCGCCTGAAGCTCGTGAAGAGCTTCCCGCTGCACGAGCTCAAATTCCTGAAGTCGGTGGCCAAGGCGCCGGCCAAGATCACGCTGATGGGGCCCGACCGCGTCTGCCAGATGTGCGACATCGAGGGCTCGCGCGCGGTTTATGCGAATGCCGATGCGTTCCTCGCCGACGTCGTCGCCGTCCAGCGGCAGATGGTCGATCAGCTGGTGGCGAATGGCTGCGACTACATTCAGATCGACGAGCCTTCCTACACCGGCTACGTCGATCCGCCGACGCTCGAGCGCATGAAGGCGAAGGGCGAGGACCCGATGAAGAGCCTTCGCCGCGCGATCGAGGCCGACAACGCGGTGATCGCGGGCGTGCAGGGCAGGGCGATCACGGGTCTCCACATCTGCCGCGGCAACCGCGCCAGCATGTGGCACCGCGAGGGGAAATACGACGCGATCGCCGAGGCGCTGTTCGGCGGCCTGAAATACGACCGCCTGCTGCTCGAGTACGACACCGAGCGTGCCGGAGGGTTCGAGCCATTGCGCTTCGTGCCCAAGGGCGTCACCGCCGTGCTCGGGCTCATCACGACCAAGACCGGCGAGATCGAGACGGTGGACGCGCTCAGGCGCCGCATCGACGACGCGGCGAAATACATCCCGCTCGACCAGGTGGCGCTCTCGCCGCAATGCGGCTTCGCCTCGGGCATCGCCGGAAACATGCTGAGCGAAGACGCGCAGTGGAAGAAGCTCGACGTGATGCGCGAAACCGCGCGGCAAGTGTGGGGGTGAGATTGCTGCGCTAATTCCTGTCGTCCCCGCGAAAGCGGGGACCCATGCCTCCAGCGACGGTCTTTCGCAGCAATGACCCATTTTGCCGAAACACCGTGTGGGTCCCCGCTTTCGCGGGGACGACAATTCAGGTTTTTACGGGCAGCCGGCGCCGCTTGAAGGCGCTGTCACGCACCGGTAGCATCTTCGCAATTCGAACCGCGGCTTGGCATGCGCCTTGCAGCGGCTTCGGCAGCGGCGCGCGCGATTCCCGCGGGCGCCCCAAAATCGCGGCGTTTCAGGGACAAGGAGGAGCACTATGCGTATCGGGTATGGCATCGCGGCTGCGCTGCTGGCGGGCGTCTGCGCCACGGGCGCTCAGGCGCAAGACATGAAGGTGGCCATCGGCATCAGCGGGTGGACCGGTTTCGCGCCGCTGATCCTCGCGCGAGACGCGGGCCTGTTCAAAGCGAACGGCGTCGACGCCACGATCAAGATGATCCCGCAGACGACGCGACACATCGCGATCAAGTCGGGCGACATCCAGTGCGCGGCGACGACGGCCGAGACCTGGATCGTCTGGAACGCCGCCGGCGTCGAGACCAAGCAGATCTTCCAGATGGACAAGAGCTACGGCGCCGACGGCTTGGCGGTGCGCGGCGACATCAAGTCGATCAAGGATCTGAAGGGCAAAAAGGTCGCGGCCTGGGCGCCCGGCACCGCGCCGTATTTCCTGCTCTCGTGGTTCCTGATGAAGAACGGCCTCTCGGTGAAGGACGTCTCGATCGTGAGCCTCGATCCGCAGGGCGCCGCCAACGCGTTCATCACCAATCAGGACATCTCGGCCGCCGCCACCTACGAGCCCTATCTCTCGGCGGTGCGCGCGAAGCCGGAAAGCGGCCGCATCATCGCGACGACGCTCGACTATCCGATGGTGATGGATACCTTCGCCTGCACGCCGAAATTCCTGACCGAAAGCCGCAAGACCGCCGAGGCGATCACCAAGAGCTACTTCGACGCGGTCGCGATGATCCAGAAGGAGCCGATGAAGTCGTTCGGCATCATGGGCGCGGCGGTGAAGCAGGACGCGGAGAAGTTCAAGACCTCGCAATCCTTCCTGCGCTGGCAGGACAAGGCGGCGAACCAGAAGTTCTTCGGCGGCGAGCTTCAGGCCTTTTTGAAAGAGGCGCAGGACGTGCTGCTCGCGACCGGCGTCATCAAGGCCAAGATCGACCTCGACGCGATCGTCGATACCAGCTTCGTGAAGTAACGCGCCGTACGACACGGCGGGCGCGGGGCGCGCGAACGCGGTAGCGTTCGACGGCGCCCCGCGCTTCGTTCATTGGGGGAGTGTCATGCTCACGCCGCTCAAGCCCGTGAGCACGGGCGCCCGCGTGGTGCTCGGCATCGCGTTCTTCCTGTTCTTCTTCGCGCTGTGGGCGGCCGTCACGTTCGGCGGCCTCGTCCAGCCGCAGTTCCTGGCCGACCCCTACGCGGCGCTCCAGGCGGGGATCGACCTGTTCGTCAATTTCTCGTTCCACATCGATGTGGGCCTCACCGTGTGGCGCGTGCTCGGCGGCTTCGCGATCGCGGCCGCGATCGGCGTTCCGCTCGGCATCATGATGGGGGCCTACAAGCCGATCGAGGCGTTCTTCGAGCCGTTCGTCTCCTTCGCGCGCTATCTGCCGGCGTCGGCCTTCATTCCGCTGCTGATCCTCTGGGCCGGCATCGGCGAGAACTCGAAGCTCGCCGTCATCTTCATCGGCTCGTTCTTCCAGCTCGTGCTGATGGTCGCCGTCATCGTCGGCACCACGCGCCGCGACCTCGTCGAGGCCGCCTACACGCTCGGCGCCAGCCAGAGCGGCATCGTCCGCCGCGTGCTACTGCCGGCGAGCGCGCCGCAGATCGCCGAGGCGCTGCGCCTCGTGCTCGGCTGGGCGTGGACCTACGTCATCGTCGCCGAGTTCATCGGCGCCGAGCGCGGCATCGGCAAGATGATCATCGACAGCCAGGCGCTGCTCAACACCGGCCAGATCATCTTCGGAATCGTCGTGATCGGCGTGATCGGGCTGGTGTCGGACTACATGTTCAAGCTGCTCAATCAGAAGCTCTACCCCTGGAGCCTTTCCTAGTGTCGAAGCTCGTCATCGAGCAGGTGAGCCGCACGTTTCCGGGCGTGCGCGGCGGCGCGCCGACGCGCGCGCTCGAGCCGGTCGATCTCAGCATCGCCGACAACGACTTCCTCACGATCCTCGGCCCCTCGGGCTGCGGAAAATCCACATTGCTGCGCGTCGTGGCCGGGCTCGACAAGCCTTCGACCGGCAAGGTGCTGCTCGACGGGCAGGCGGTGACGCGGCCGGGGCCGGATCGCGGCATGGTGTTCCAGTCCTACACGCTGTTCCCGTGGCTCACCGTGCGCGAGAACATCTGCTTCGGCCTGCGCGAGCGCGGCGTGCCGGGTGCGAAGCAACGCGAGATCAGCGAGGGCTGGATCGAGAAGGTGGGCCTGCGCGGCTTCGAAAACCATTTCCCGAAGATGCTCTCGGGCGGCATGCAACAGCGGACGGCGCTGGCCCGCGCGCTTGCCAACGAGCCCAAGATCATGCTGCTCGACGAGCCGTTCGGCGCGCTCGACAACCAGACGCGCGCGCTCATGCAGGAAATGCTGCTCGCGATCTGGGAGGCGGAGAAAAAAACGGTGCTGTTCGTCACCCACGACATCGAGGAGGCCATCTTCATGGCCAACCGCGTCGTCGTGATGAGCGCGCGGCCGGGCCGCATCAAGGCCGAGATCGCGGTCGATCTCCCGCACCCGCGCCATTACACGATGAAGACGACGCCCGAATTCGCGGCGCTCAAGGCGCGGCTGACCGAAGAGATCCGCGTCGAATCGATCCGCGCGGCCGAGCAGATGGCGGAGAAGGCGGAGCCCTGAGGGCCTATTCGGCGGCTCACCGCCGGAGATAGACGTGGAACTCCGGCCGCGCGAGCACGCGCTCGTAATCGCGCCAGAAACGCTGGAAGCGCGGATCGCGGCCAAAGAACTCGAGATAATCGAACCGGTGGCCGCCGAAGTAGTGCTTGTCTGCGCGCACGTCGACGAGCACCACAGCGGGCGGACGGCGGGTCAGGTCCTCGATCACGGCATCGGTCATGTACCGCTCGACGCGATCGAGCGCGGGCCCGTCGTGGCGCGGATCGGCCCGGCCGCGGACAATTCCCGGCAGGGGCCAGAGCGTCGGGAACCGTGACGCCCAATCGGCACCGGCGTAGTTCGCGAGCGGAAATCCCCAGCTCACATTCGTCGAGAATACCGCCAGCCCGCCGCGCGCCGCGTTCTCGCGCACGAGCGGCAGCATCGTGCTCGTCATCGGATTGACGTAGCTCCCGCGCGCGCCGAGGTCGATCGCGAGAACCAGCAATAGCAGGGCGGGGATGCTCGCCGCGCGCCAAGCGGTCACGCGGCCCGGCATCGCGCGAGCGTCCGGCACCGCCGTGCCGATCAGCATGGCGCCGGCGCCGAGCAGCAGCATCGCCGTGACGGGATAGAGCTGATATTGCCAGCCCTTCATCTGCGCGACGTACAGCGCGAAGAACGACGCCCCGGCGATCAGGAACGTCTGCCCGAGGCGCGATGTTGTGACGTGGCCGCGCGTCGCCACGAGAGCGGCGATGGCGATCGGCAGCAGCACGGTTTCGAGGCGCGCGATCACGTCCGCAAATGCGGATTCGTAGGCGCCGTAGACGGAGGCCGTCAGCGGCAGGATGAAGTCGATATACTCGGGCGTGAACACCGGGATCGAAGTCGCATAGACGGCGGCGACGGCGCCGAGGGCCAGCGTCTCGGCGCGAAACGGCGCGAGCTTTCTCCCGCGCACCACGCGCAGATAAACCTCAAGGATGGCCGCGACGATCAGGAACGGCGGCTTGATCGAAAACGCCAGTCCGGCCGCGATGCCGGCGAGCAGCGCCAGCCCCGGGGAAGGCGCGCGATCGGCTGCCCGCATCGCCGTCAGGACGAGATAGGGCAGCGCAAGGATGGCGATCAGATGCTCGCGCTGGCCGAAGGCGGCGCCCGGCAGCACGGCCAAGGCGAAGAGCGCCACGGTCAGGGTCCACCGCCGGCACGACTCCGATCCGGCGGGAAGCGGTTGCAGGATCGCCCGTGAAAGAGCCAGCGAGCCCGCGATCAGGATGAAGCAATACACGACGAACGCGTCGACGGCGGGAACGCCGAGGAAGCCCGCGGCGGCCACCGGCGGAACCGTGAGATAGAAGGCGAGCGGCGGGTTGAGCTCGATGATGTCAACATAGAGACGCGCGCCGTCCAACAGCCGCGCCGTGGCGTGCAGATACCAGGCGGTGTCGTGGTTGATCGTCTGTGTGAGCTGGAGCAACAGCGCGGCCGCGCCCAACGCCAGCGCCAATGCGCCCGGCAAGAGGCGCGAGTCGATCGCGGCGCGGCCGATCTGCGCCGCGCGCTTCTGGGCCACGGCGATCATGCCGGCTTTCGCGCGAGGATCAGCAGCGAGACGCCGGCGGGCATCGGCACGCGGCCGACCAGGTGGCGTTCGGCGGAAAACACCGCGGTCAGCGCGCGGTTGACGCGCGGCGAGGGCAGGGCCTCGTCGTCGCTATCCAACCCGAACGCATTCCGCACGAGCCGTATCCCGGTAATGACCGGGAACAGCAGCGTGTTGAAGTACGTCGTATGCACCGGCGCGAGGCCGGCGCCGGCGACGCGCCGGATCATGTCCGACTTCACGTATCGCCGCTTGTGGTGATGCCGCTCGTCGTGGCGGCTCCAGAGGAACTGGAAGGCGGGCACGGTCGCCAGCAGCCAGCCGCCCGGCCGCAAACGCTCCGACATGGCCCTGAGGCCGCCGGCATCGTCCTCGACATGCTCGATGACGTCGAAGGCCGCCACGAGGTCGAACGCCTCGCGCTCGAACGGGATCTGGTCGGGGAGGCTTCCCGCGCGGATGTCGAATGTGCCCTTGTCGCCCGCGACGCGGCGCGCGTCCGCGTCCGGCTCGAATGCCGCGACGCTGCCGAATTTGCGGAGCAGGCACAGATTGCCGCCCGTGCCGCAGCCCACTTCCAGGATGCGCGCCGCTGCGGGGAGGTGAACGTGCCTCGTCAGGATTGCGTCGATGATCCGCCGGCGCGCGACGAACCACCAATGGCGATCCTCGAACTCTCCCATGCGTGCGTAGACTGCGCGGTCCATTCCTGCGCCTGCGTCATTGCGGGGTCGAAGCCGTGATAGTCACGGACAAGATAGAGCGGCCGGTGTTTGGTCTCGAGATAAGTCCGGCCAAGATACTCGCCGATGATGCCCAGCGTGAGGAGATTGATCCCGCCCATGAACAGCACGGCCACCATGATGGAGGTGTAGCCGGGCGTGTCGACGCCGAGGATGATCGTGCGCAGAAGCAGGAACATCCCGTAGAGGAAGGCCAGCGACGAGATCGCGAAGCCGATATAGGTCCAGATGCGGAGCGGCGCGGTGCTCGAGGAGGTAATGCCGTCGAGCGCCAGGTTCCACAGTCGGAAATAGCGCCATTTGGATTTGCCGTGGGCTCGGGGCTCGCGGCGGTAGTCGATGCCGATCTGCTTGAAGCCGACCCAGGCGAACAGGCCTTTCATGAACCGGCCGCGTTCGCGCAAGCGCTTCAGTGCGTCGACCACGCGCCGGTCCATGAGCCGGAAATCGCCCGTATCCGCCGGAATACCGACATCGGCGATCCAGTTGTGAACGCGGTAGAACCACGACGCCGTCACGCGTTTCGTCGCCGTGTCGCCGTCGCGCGCGGCGCGCTTGGCGTAGACGACCTCGTATCCCTCGCGCCATTTTTCGAACAGGGCCGGGATGAGCTCCGGCGGATCCTGGAGGTCGGCGTCGAGCGGCACCACGGCGGCGCCGCAGGCATGATCGAGCCCGGCCGTCAGCGCGGTTTCCTTGCCGAAATTGCGGGAGAGGCTGATGAGCTTGATCGAGCGGTTCCGCTCGCGATGGGCGACGATCTTCTCGGCGGTGAGATCCGCGCTGCCGTCGTCGACGAAAATGATCTCGTAGCCCTGGCGCAGCGGGGCCAGCAGCGTGTCCAGCACGGGCTCGAGCCGCGCCAGGAGCGCGTCGACGTTGTCGGCCTCGTTATAGAGCGGCACGACGACCGAAAGGAGCACCCTTTCGGGATTTTTCGAGGCTGGTGCGATCAACATGACATGCTGCCGGAAATGAAGCGCGCGGCCCCCGTTTCGCGCCGGACCCTATGCGTGCAATGGTTAATGAACCGTGACCCGGCCGGATGGCGGGCCAATTCGCGCATCCGAGGCGGCGGCTACCGCGCGCGGCGGGAGTAGCGGACGACGAGCGTCTTCCGCTGCCCACTGAAAGGGTCGGCGTTCTGGTCGACGAGCGTGAGCACGACCACCGTTGTCGGAAACGTCCAGCCGGCCTCGATCCAGAACGAAGGGAAGCTGCCCCGACGGTCGGTCTCGGCGCGGCGTTCCTGCGGCGGCCCCAGTTCGGCGGCGAGCAGATCGCGCACCGCGGCGAAATCGGAGAGCATCGGGAAATCGCCGCGATAACGCAGCAGCACCTGCGCGAGGCGTTCGCTCTGCCGCTCGAGCTGGAGCAATGCCACGAACGGCCGGCCGGCGAGACGCAAGCCCGGCACAGTGTCGCGCACGACGTAGGCGCCGTACTGCAGCGGTGCGTCGAGGCGCTTGCGGCGCGGCCCGAGCACACGGGCAAGCTCATCGCCGCTCATGCCCCAGCGCGTCTCGCCCCAGCCGGCGAGATCGGCCGGTGCGGCGCGTGACGGACGCGCCAGCGCCGCGGCGATCAGGCCGAGGATGAGGCTGCGGCGCGTCGGCAAGATGTACTTGTGTCGAGACAACGCGGCGGCACCGTGGCGGATGTCTGGCCTCGCGGCATGAAATATGCATCGTTAAGCGGCAGGGAAACATGTCGATGCCGCTCGCCGACGCAATCAAATGGCCCGAAGCGGACGCCATTATCGGACACAATGGCGGCCCGCCGCTCGACGATCCGTGGATTGGCGACTGGAACTATTACTGCTGGCGGCGCGCCTACAGGAAAGCGTGGAAGACGCCGCCGCGCGAGATCGCGCTGCGCCGGCTCGCGCGCGCCGAGGCGCTCGGCATGACCTATCGCGAATACCAGGCGATCATCCTCGACACCGGCGTCTACGTCGATGCGAAGCCATCGCGTGAAGACGAGGCCTGGACGCGCATGATGCGCAAACGGATGAAGCGGGGCTCTAATCGACGATGAACAGCCTGGCGCCCACGGCGGTCGATGAGCGGTGCGGCTCGGCGCCGTCGGCGACCTGATAGCTCATCCCCGGCGTCATCGTGGACACGCGGCCGTCGGCCAGCTCGGTCGTAAGTTCGCCGTCGAGCACCAGCAGGAAGTGGCCTTTCTGGCACCAGTGATCGGCCTTGTAGCCGGGGCTGTATTCGACAATGCGCAGGCGCACGTCGCCGAACTGCCGCGTGCGCCAGATCGCTTCGCCGGTTTCGCCCTTGTGCCGCGTTTCGGGAACCTTCGCCCAGTCGGTCGTGCCGAACGGTAGATCGGAAATCACCATGCCGCGCCTCGATCGGGCGATGCACACTCGCACCGCCCGCCGAGACTAGACGCGCTCACGGCTTCCAGAAAGGCTTGTCGGCCTCGTGCGCGGCGTCGCCGGCGCTGATGCCGATGTCCTTCAGCATGCGATCGTCCATGCCGGCCAGATGCGCGCGCTGCTCGGCGCGCTCCTGCCACTCGGCCAGGCGATTGAGGATGGCGGCGAAGACGGCGCCGATGCCGCGCGTCGGGACGAAAGCGGCGGCGGGAGCGGGCGGGCAATCCAGGCAATCGGTGCGGCTTGTCATGGCACAATCTCCAATCTCGATCATCCGTCAGGATGGGGAACATCCGGGGATCGATCTATCCGCTTGTTGCGGTGAACGCTGAAATAGGCCGGTCGGCGCGGTGCGACAAACGATGCTTTCGCACCTGACGGCTGAGCAGAATTCAGCTATACTGCGCCCATGGCCCAACGCCTTCCGCCGCTCTCCGCGCTCCGCGCCTTCGCGTCGGCCGGCCGGCATCTGAGCTTCCAGCGCGCCGCCGCCGAACTGGCGGTGACGCCCACCGCGATCAGCCACCAGATCAAGCGGCTCGAGGACGATCTCGGCACGCCACTGTTCCGGCGCATGACGCGGAAGCTCGAGTTGACGGAGGCGGGCCGCGCCCTGCTGCCGGAAGTGGCCGGCGCGTTCGACCGGCTCGCCGGCGCCGTCGAGCGCCTCAAAGCCAGCGGCGACAGCGGTACGCTCACGGTCAGCGCGATCATCACCTTCGCGTATCGCTGGCTCGCGCCGCGGCTCGCGAAGTTCTCGGCGCTGCATCCCAAGATCGACGTGCGGCTCGAGGCCTCGCAGCGGCTCGCAGATTTCGGCCGCGACGAGGTGGATGTCGCGATCCGGCACGGCAACGGAACCTGGCCCGGCCTCACCGCGATCAAGATGTTCGACGACCGCTTCACGCCGCTGATCTCGCCGAAACTGCTCGCGAAGGGTCCGCCGCTGCGCAAGCCCGAAGATCTCGTGAACTACACGCTGCTGCGCGACATCCCCTATTTCGAGTGGGAGAACTGGTTCAAGGCCGCCGGCGTGAAGCCGCCCGAAATCGCGCGCGGGCCCACCTTCGATTCGAGCCAGCTCGCCGTGCAGGCGGCCGAGGCAGGACTCGGCGTGGCGCTCGTGCACCCGGAATTCTTTGCCGACGAGGTCGAGGCGGGGCGGCTCGTGCAGCCGTTCCCGATCGTGGGCGGCAACGACAAGAGCTATTACCTCGTCTATCCGACGGCGGCGGCCGAGCGTCCGAAGATCGCGGCCTTCCGCGAATGGCTGCTGGCCGAAGTGGCCGAGTTCCGCGCGCAGTTCAAGCAGCCGATCGCGCGGGCGTCCTACGCCAAGCGGCGCATCGCGGCGCGGTAGCTTTCGGCGATGCGCTCCTCGGCCGGATGGCGGCCTTCGCGCACGACCCAGCGCCCGCCGACCATCACGTGTCGAATCGCGGCCGCGGCGCCGGAAAAGACGAGCGCGTCGAGGATGCCGTCGCCGGCATGACCGGCCAGGCTCGGATGGTTGCGGTCGAGCGCCACGAAATCGGCGCGCGCGCCGACCGCGATGGTTCCCACCGGCTGGCCCAGCGCCTGCGCGCCGCCGGCCAGCGCCGCGCGCCAGAGCGCCGCGCCGATCGATCCGCCTTCCGCAACCGGCACCAGATTGCGCTTGCGGCGCGCGTGGCGCTGGCCCCATTCGAGCCAGCGCAATTCCTCGGCCGGCGAGACGACGATATTGCTGTCGCTGCCGACGCCGAAGCGCCCCTTCGCCGCGAGATAGTCGACGAACGGGAAAAGTCCGTCGCCGAGGTCGGCCTCGGTGGTGGGGCAGAGGCCGGCGACGGCGCCGCTGGCCGCGAGCCGGCGCGTCTCCTCGGGCGTCACGTGCGTGCAATGCACGAGAGTCCAGCGCGCATCGCATTTCGCCTCGTCGAGCAGCCATTCGACCGGGCGCTTGCCGCTCCAGGCGATACAGTCCTCGACCTCCTTCGTCTGCTCGGCGGCATGGATGTGGATCGGCGCTTTCGGGTCGACGCGATCGAGCGCAGCCTTCGCTTCGCGCAGCGCGGCGGGCGGAACGGCGCGCAGGCTGTGCGGTGCGATGCCGACGCGCACGTGGCGGCTGCCGCGCAGCGCCTTGAACAGCGACTCGACCATCGCGTTGAACGCATCGGTCTTGAGCAGGAACCGGCGCTGGGCCTCGCTTGCCGGCGCGCCGCCGAAATTGCCGGTCTGATAGAGCACGGGCAGCAGCGTGAGCCGGATGCCGGTCGCGCCGGCAGCCAGCGCGATCTGGTTCGCAAGCTCGGCGCGGTCCGCGTAGGGCTTTCCCTCGGGATCGTTGTGCAGATAGTGGAACTCGGCGACCGACGTGTATCCGGCCTTGAGCATCTCGACATAGAGCTGCGCCGCGATCGCCGCGACCTGCTCGGGCTCGAGCGCGGCGACGAACTTGTACATGACCGCGCGCCAGCTCCAGAAATCGTCGCCATCCGGCCCCGCGCGCTCGGTCAACCCGGCCATCGCGCGCTGGAACGAGTGGCAGTGGAGGTTCGGCATTCCCGGCAGGAGCGCGTCGGCGCGCTCTGCGCTGCCTTGCGCGGGGGCGCCGGGCGTCACGGACGTGATCGTGCCCGCGGCATCCCAATCGATGCGCACGCGGTCCGCCCAGCCTTGAGGCAGCTGGGCGGTTTCGGCGAAGATTGCGGGCATGAGCGGCTTTCGTCGGTCCCTGATCCCGTTAGATTATGATCAGGAGAGGTTAGCGGAAAGAGTCATGACGAAACCGGGCGGCGCGAAGTGGGACAAGGTCTGGATCAACGCGCATCTCGCGACGATGCGGCCCGGCTTCTGGCCCTATGGCTCGATCGCGAAGGACGCGCTGGCGAAAGGCGCGCCGGCCAACGGCGCCATCGCGGTCGAGGGCGACCGCATCGTGTTCGCCGGAATCGCGGCCGAGGTCGCGGACAAGCCCCACGCGTTCGCGCATGAGGTCATCGACGCCGGCGGGCGCTGGATCACGCCCGGCCTCGTCGATTGCCACACGCATCTCGTGTTCGGCGGCGACCGCGCCGACGAATTCGAGCAGCGGCTCGGCGGCGCCACATACGAGGAGATCGCCAAGGCCGGCGGCGGCATCCGCTCGACGGTGCGCGCGACCCGCGCGGCCAGCGAGGACGCCCTCGTCGAGACGGCCCTGCCGCGGCTCGACCGGCTGCTCGCGGAAGGGGTCACGACCATCGAGATCAAATCCGGCTACGGCCTCACGGTCGAGGACGAGCTGAAGCAGCTTCGCGCGGCGCGCCGGCTCGGCGAGCGGCGCCGCGTCGACGTGCGCACGACGCTGCTGGGCGCGCATGCGCTGCCGCCGGAATACGAAGGCCGCCAGGCAGACTACGTCGCGCTGGTCGCCGAGACACTGATCCCGCGCGCGGCGCGCGAGAAGGCGGCGGACGCGGTCGATGCGTTCTGCGAGAAGATCGCGTTCACGCCTGCCGAGACCGAGGCCGTGTTCGCGAGCGCCAAGGCGCACGGATTGCCGGTGAAGCTGCATGCCGATCAGCTTTCCGATCTCGGCGGCGCGGCGCTGGCGGCGAAATTCGACGCGCTCTCGGCCGATCACCTGGAGTTCAGCTCGGAGGAGGGCGTGGCCGCGATGGCGAAGGCCGGCACGGTCGCGGTGCTGCTGCCGGGCGCGTTCTATTTTCTGCGCGAGACGAAACAGCCGCCGATCGCGGCATTGCGCGAGCACAAGGTTCCGATCGCGCTGGCCAGCGACGTGAATCCGGGCTCGTCGCCCGCGCTCTCGCTGCTGCTGATGCTCAACATGGCCTGCACGCTGTTCCGCCTCACGCCCGAAGAGGCGCTGGCCGGCGTCACGCGCGCGGGCGCGCAGGCGCTCGGGCTCGGTAAGGACCGCGGCGTGTTGGCGCCGGGATACCGCGCGGATTTCGTGTTGTGGAACATCGAGCGGCCCGCCGATCTTGCCTATTGGATCGGCGCGAACCCGTGCCACCAGGTCGTCAAGGACGGCCGGATTCGGGCCTGATTGCATGGACCTCTGGAAACATCATGCAGGCGCCGCGCCAGTCCTGATCGACGTGCCGCATTGCGGCACGCATGTGCCGCCCGAGATTGCGCGCGACCTCACGCCGGCCGGTAAGCGCCTGCTCGACACCGACTGGCACGTCGAGACGCTCTACGCGTTCGCGCCGAAGCTTGGCGCCGGGCTGTTCCATGCGACACATTCGCGCTACGTCGCCGATCTCAACCGCGATCCCGACGGCGTGCCGCTTTATCCGGGCGCGGACAACACCGAAGTCTGCCCGCTGCGCAGCTTCCACGACGCCGACCTCTGGCTGCCCGGCCGCGCGCCCGATGCCGCCGAAGTGAAGCGCCGCGTCGATGCGTATTGGCGACCCTACCATGCTGCGCTCGCCGCCGAGATCGCCGCGGTGAAGGCGCGCCACGGCTTCTGCGTGCTGCTCGACGGCCATTCCATCTTCTCGGAAGTGCCGCGCTTCTTCGCGGGCAAGCTGCCGGACCTGAACCTCGGCACGGCCGAGGGCCGAAGCTGCGCGCCATCGCTGCAAGGGCGCGCGGCCGCGGTGCTCGGCGCGGCCGCCGGCTTCACGCACATCGTCAATGGCCGCTTCAAGGGCGGCTACATCACCCGCCACTATGGCCAGCCGGGGCAGGGCGTCCACGCGCTTCAGCTCGAAATGGCGATGTCGGCCTATCTCGACGAGCGCGCGCCTGAGCGCTACGAGGCGACGCGCGCCGCGCCCCTGATCGCCGTCCTCGAAAAGCTCGTCGCCGCCCTCGTCGCCTGGTCTCCGGACAGGTGAAGGGCGCCGCCTCCGCGATTGGCGCGTTGTCAATACTCATCCTCTTCATTCAGGTACTTGGACGAACTCACTTGCTCTATTAGAAACAGAGTCCGTAGGGAATCGAGGCGGGCCCGAATGTAATGCCACGGGACGAGGCCGCGACTATCGTTGCGCCCGAAACCGGTGCCAAACCGGCGCCGGCCCCCGAAGCGCGCCTGTCCATCGTCCCCGCGCGCAAGGACCTGGCCGATATTCTGCTGCGCCCCACATCGGTGGCGGTGATCGGCGCCGGCAACGACCCCGGCGATGCGCGCGGCCGGCCGCTGCATCTGCTGCGTCAGTACGATTTTCGCGGCCACGTCTATCCGGTCAATGCAAGCCGTCGTCTCGTGCAGGGCACCCACGCCTGGCCCGCATTGTCGGCGCTGCCGGGCCCGGCCGATCAGGCGCTGATCCTGCTCGAGGGCGATGCGGCGATCGACGCGGTCGAGGCCTGCGGCCGCGCACGCATTCCACTCGCCGTGATTCACGACCCGCTGGACGGCGACGATGAGACGCGCCGTGCGCGCCGCGCGCGGCTCATCGACGCCGCGCGGCGCCACGACATCCGGATTCTGGGACCCGGCTCGGCCGGCCTCGTCATGCCCGCGCGCGATCTCGCGCTCACCACGGATCCCGCCTTCGCCATGCGCCGCCCGCGCGACGGACGGCTGATGGTCCTCGCCACGGGCGCTGGCGCGATGGGTACGCTGTTCTCGCGCGGCGCCGCGCGCGAGCTGGGCTTCGCGGGCCTGGTTTCGCTCGGCGAGGAGTGCGACCTTTCGGCCGGCGAGATCGGCGAGGTCGTCGCCGCCGATCCCGACATCGATGCGTTCGTGCTGTTCCTCGGCGGCCTGCATCGCGCCGCGACGCTGGCGCGATTCGCCGCGGCCGCGCATGCGGCGGGCAAGCCGATCATCGCCTACAGGCTCGGGCGCGGTCTGGCCGCCCACTCCAAGGCCGCGGAAGCCGCCGCCGATGCGTTCCTGGCCGCGCATGGCATCGCGCGGGTCGATCAATTCGAGACGCTGCTCGATCTGGCGCCGATGCTGGCGCGCCGCCGGCCCGCGCGCGGCCGCACGGCGGCGGTCGTTTCGGCCGACGACTGCGCCGGCGCGATGGTCGCGGACCGGCTGGCCGCGTCCGGCGTCGCCATCGACGGACTCGACGATCTCGCGCGCGAACGTCTCGCGCAGGGCGGTATCCCGCTGCCCGATGGCCGCGTCGCCGATCTTTCCGCGGCGCCGAGGCCCGAGGCGATGCGCGCCGTGCTCGACGAGGCGCTCGACGCGCCGAACAACGACGTGGTGCTCGCCGTGCTCGGCACCGCGCTCGATGCGGGCGCCGCGACGGCGCCGCTAATCGCCGCCGCGCAACGCGCCGACAAGCCGCTGGCCGCGCTCGTCATGGCGGACACGCCGGAGGCGCTGCGCCTCCTGTCCGAGGCCGGCATCGCCGCATTCCGCACGCCCGAATCGGCGGCCGACGGATTGCGCGCGTTCCTGCACTGGACGGCGCCCGCGGCCGTGGCGCCGCTCCTCGACGACGAGCCGCTGCGCGGCCCGATCCGCGCGCTGCACGCGGGCCAGGCGATGCAGATCTTCCGCCTGCTCGGCATCACGATCCCGACGATGTTCTGGCTGAAGCGCGACACCGAGCCACCGAAGTCGATGCCGTTCCCGCCGCCCTACGTCGTGAAGGTGCTCTCGCCGCACATCCGCCATCCCGCGGACATCGGCGGCATCGCGCTCGGCATCGAGACCGTCTCGGCGCTGCGTCACGCGATCGAGACCGTGACCGTGAACGCCGCGGCGGCCGAGCCCGACGCGTATCTCGACGGCGTCGCAATCCAGCGGCTCGAGCGCGGCCTCGCCGAAGTCGCGATCCGCTTCGAGCGCGATCCCGAGGTGGGCCCGGTCGTGACCTTGGCGATGGGCGAAGGCATGGAAGAAACCTATGGCGACCGCGCGGTGCGCCTGGCCCCGATCGACCGGGCCGCCGCCTATGCCATGATCGACGAGGTGCGCGGCCTCGTGCAATTGCGCGGCTACCGCAACCGCGCGCCGGGCGATCTCGAGGCGCTGGCGCAGGCGCTGATCGCGATCTCGTCCTTCGCGCTCATATCGGCGCCGCGCGTTCTCGCCGCCGCTGTCGATCCGCTGCTCGTCCGCGGCGAAGGACAGGGCATCGTCGCGCTCGACGGGTGGATGCGGACGGAGTAGGCGAATGACGAAGCGGCGCGGCCGGGATGTCGGGATGAACCAGCAGATCCGGTTCTGCACGACGCCCGACAAGGTGCGCCTCGCCTATGCCGTCACCGGCGAAGGTCCGCCGCTGGTGATGTCTTCCACTTGGGTCACGCATCTCGAGCACCAGTGGCAAAGCCTTGCCTGGCGCCCGTGGCTCGACGCGTTCACGCGCGAGCACAAAGTGCTGCGCTACGATTCGCGTGGCTGCGGGCTTTCGGACCGAGACATCGGCGACCTCTCCTTCGAGACCTGGGTGCGCGATTTCGAGTGCGTAATCGACGCCACGGAGTTTCAGCGCTTCGCGCTCGTCGGCACGTGCTGGGGCGGCCCCGTCGCCATCGAATATGCGGCCCGGCATCCGGAGCGCGTGAGCCGCCTCGTCCTCTACGGCACCTACGCACGCGGCCGCCTGCGCCGGACCGATCTCGCGAAAGAGGTGGAGAAGGGGCGGGTGATGCTCGACCTCACGCGGCTCGGCTGGGGGCGCGAGAACGATGCCTTCGCCCAGGTGTGGGCCAACCAGTTTCAGCCCGGCGGATCGATGGAGCACGTGCGCTCCTGGTGCGAGCAGCAGCGCGCCGCGACCTCGGCCGAGAACGCGGCGCGGCTCCTCGACATCGGCTGGCGGGTCGATGTGCGCGAAACCGCGCGCAAGCTCAAATGCCCGGTGCTCATCGTGCATCCGGAGCGGGACCGCGTCGTGCCGATCGAGGAAGGCAGGCTGCTCGCGAGCCTCGTTCCCGACGGCCGGTTCGTCCAGCTCGACACCGAGAATCATATGCCGCTGGCGGACGAGCCGGCATGGCACCGACTCATCGCGGAAATTCGCGGATTTCTCGGAGAGCAGGAAGGCGCTCGTGGCTCGGGCCGCCGGCTGCCCTTGGCATCGCTCACGCCGCGCGAGCGCGCCGTTCTCGAAGGAATCGCGGAGGGGCTCGATAATTCCGAGATCGCGACGTCGCTGCGGCTCTCCGAGAAAACCGTGCGCAATCACATCACGCGCGTGTTTGACAAGATCTGCGTCGAGCACCGCTATCAGGCCATCGTGCTCGCGCGCGAGGCCGGCCTCGGCGGCGCGAGCCGGCACACAAATCCCGCCTGAATCGGGACATTTGTCCCTGACGCGCGGCGGCGGTTGGAAGCAGCCCCGGGGCAGCCGCCTCAAGACAAGCCCTTTCGTTTTGCATCACCTGCTCGCGCGGCGCGTAGCCTGCGTGCCGTCGAGCCATAAGGAGAGCGTGATGCCCAAATTCGTCATCGAGCGCGAGATCGTTGGCGCCGGCAAGCTCCCGCGCGCGGAGCTGCAAGCCATTTCGCAGAAGTCGTGCAACGTGCTGCAAGGCATGGGCCCGAAGATCCAATGGGTCCAGAGCTTCGTCACCGACGACAAGATCTTCTGCGTCTATATCGCGCCCGACGAGGACACGGTGCGGGCGCACGCGCAGAAAGGCGGATTTCCGGCCAATTCGATCGCGCGTGTGCGGTCGGTCATCGATCCCACGACGGCGGAGGCGCATTAGCGATCGCGGCGCCGGCCCGGCGGCGCCCGGGCCGGTGGACAAGCTTCGGGCCGTGAGGCATTGACTCGCTTAAATCTTGGGGCGAGCGATGCTGGAACCGATAACCGATAAACGCCGCAATGCACCCTCGGCCGACCGGCTGCTCGCGCATTACCGTACGATGGCGCGCATCCGCGCGTTCGAGAATGCCGCCGAGCGGCTCTACAACGAGAAGCGCATTCCGGGCTTCGTGCATCTCTCCACAGGACAGGAGGCGATCCCGGCTGGCGTCTGCGCGAACCTGCTGCCTTCGGACCAGATCACCTCGACGCATCGCGGCCACGGCCACACGATCGCCAAGGGCGGCAATGTCGGGCGCATGATGCTCGAGCTGTTCGGCCGCGCCGGAGGCTATTGCCAGGGCAAGGGCGGCTCGATGCACATCGCCGATTTCGCGATCGGGATGCTCGGCGCGAACGGCGTCGTCTCGGCCGGCATGCCGATCGCGGTCGGTGCCGCGCATGCGGCCAAGCTGCTCGGACGCGACACTGTGGTCGCGTGCTTCTTCGGCGACGGCGCGGTCAATCGCGGCCCGTTCCTCGAATCGCTGAATTGGGCCGCGGTCTACAGGCTGCCGGTGCTGTTCGTCTGCGAGGACAATCGCTGGGCCGCGACAACGCCGACCGCGTCGATGACCGCCGGCCCCGGCATCGCGGCGCGGGCGGAGGCGCTCGGCCTCCGCACCGCGTCCTGCGACGGCAACGATGTGACGGCGGTTGACGATCTCGCGGGCGAATTGGTGCGCGAAGTCCGCGCCGGCGGCGGGCCACTGTTCATGATCGCGCGCACCTACCGCTGGTCGGGCCACACCTCGGCCGATGCCGGCGCCTATCGCAACGCGGACGAGGTGGCGCGCGCCAAGGCCGACGATCCGCTCGACCGCACGCGCGCGCAGCTGCTCGAACTTGGCGTCGCCGCGCGCGATTTCGACGGGGCGGTGTCCGCGGCGGAAGCCGAGATGGCCGAAGCGATCGCTGCCGCCGAACGCGCCCCGCAGCCGCGCCTCGCGGATGCGCTCGGCGAGGTGCAAGACATCGGCGCGCCGGTCTTCGCCGGTGCGGGGGCGCGGCCATGACCGTGATGACCATCGTCGAGGCCTCGCGCCGCGCCTTGGGCGAGGAGATGCGCCGCGACCCTACCGTGTGGGCGCTTGGCGAAGATCTCGGCCGCGGCGGGGTGTTCCAGCAATACAAGGGGCTGCAGGCCGAGTTCGGCCCCGCGCGCATCTGCGACACCCCGATCTCGGAGGCCGCGATCATGGGGGCCGCGGTGGGCGCCGCGATGTGCGGCACGCGCCCCGTCGTGGAGACGCGCTATCTCGATTTCACGCTCTGCGCCGCTGACGAGCTCGTGAACCAGGCGGCCAAGGCGCGCTACATGTTCGGCGGGCAGGCGCGGGTGCCGATCGTCGTGCGCCAGCCGACCGGGCTCTGGATGAACTGCGCCGCGCAACACTCGCAGTCGCTCGAGGCGTGGTGGGCGCACATGCCCGGCCTCGTCGTGCTCGCGCCGGCCACGCCGGCCGACAGCTACGCGATGATGAAAGCCGCGATCCGTGCCGACGATCCGGTGATCCTGCTCGAGCACAAGGAGCTGTGGGGCATCAGCGGCGATGTGCCGGAGGATGAGCCCGACGCGCGGATCGGCAAGGCGCGCATCTGCCGCGTAGGCGGCGACGTCACGATCGTCTCCTGGTCGCTGACCGTGCAGGCCTGTGTCGATGCAGCCACGTCGCTCGCGCGCGAAGGTATCAACGCCGAGATCATCGACCTCCGCTGCATCTGGCCGTGGGACGAAGAGGCCATCATCGCCTCGGCCGCAAAGACGAAGCGCCTGCTCGTCGTGCACGAAGCCGTGCTCACGGCGGGATTCGGCGCCGAGATCGCCGCCACGGTGGCCGAGGCCACCGGCGCGCGCGTGAAGCGCCTCGGCTCGCCGCGCATCCCGGTGCCGTTCTCGCCCGCTCTCGAAGCCGCATTCCGGCGCACGCCGGAGGAAATCGCGGCGGCCGTGCGCGCCATTGCAGCGTAGGGGCGCGCTGCGCGCGCCCAGCCTCCGCTCGCTCGAGACTTCGCTGCCGCGCGCTTGCCAATGGAGACAGGGCGCGCGCAGCGCGCCCCTACGCTTCATGACGACGAACGGACGGGCACCGGCTCCGGCGCGCGCATCGCGGCCGAGAGCAGCGTGAGGCAGAGTACGAACAGCACCACCGCCGACGCCGCGAGCGACCAGTGGATGCCGACGACGCTGCCCGCAAAGCCCACCGTGATGCCGCTGAACGTGCGCATGCCGAGCGCCGACATCGTGAAGAGGCCGATCACGCGGCCGCGGATCTCGGGCGGCGCGTTGATCTGCACGAGCGTTTGCGCCATCGCGCTGAACGAAAGTTCGACGAAGCCGGCCACGAACAGCAGCGCGATCGCCAGCACCATGTTGCCCGAAAGCGCGAACAGGCCGAGCGCCACGCACCAGACGCAGGCCAGCACGATCGCCGTGCGCGCGCGCGGCGGCAGCAGGTTGCGGCCCTCGAGCACCATGCCGGCGAGAAGCGCGCCGGCGGCGTCGGCGGCGAGCAGCATCGAATAGCGGAAATCGGCCTTGTCCTGCCCGAGATCGGCGGCGAAGCCCGGCATCTGCGCATGATAGGCGCCGCCGACGAAGAACGATGCGGCGCCGGCGAGCATGATCATCAACACGAGCGTGCGGTTGTCGCCGACGATCTTCAGCGTGCGCGCGATCTCGGCATAGCCGCGCGCGCCGGCCGCCCGCACCGCCGCGCGCGGGATGCTCGCGAACGTGACCCACAGCAGGAACGGCAGATAGATGCACGCATTCGCGATGAGGCCCCACGACGTGCCGAGCGTGAGCATCAGGCCGGCGCCGATTCCGGGGCCGACGAGGAGGCCGAGATAGCGGCCGGTGGCGTTGAGTCGAATGGCGCTTTGCAGGTTCTCGTTGCCGACGAGCTCGTGGATGAGAAGCTGCGCCGCGGGCTGCCACAGCACGCCGGCGAGGCCGTGGAGGGTCAGCAGTACGACCGCGTGCCATACCTCCGCCGCGTCCCAATAGAAGATGAGGCCCCAGCCCAGCGAGACGCCGATGAACATCAGCATTGCGATCTGGATCAGCCGGCGCGGGTTCACGCGGTCGGCGAGCGCGCCCGAGAAGAACGCGAACAGCAGGAAGGGCAGCCAGTGCGTCACCACCGCAATGCCGCCGAGCAGCGGCGAGTGGAACTTGCGGAACATGATCCAGTAGCTGATCACGTGCTCGATATTGTCTGCCGCCATCGCCAGCGCGGAGCCGATGAAGAATAGGCGGAACTGCGGCAGGCGCAGCGCGGCGAACGAGCGCGGCGCGGGCGCCGGCGGCGGGGATGTGGTCATCGGACTTTCACGGGGAAGCAGGCGCGAGACGGCCTCGGATTACGCGCGCAAGGATGCGCTGCCCGCAAGCGCGTTCTCGGCATGCGCACCTTTTGAGACCGCGCGCGGTCCCACGACAAGGCTAGAGCCGCTTGCCTTCCGGGCATTTCTCCCAGAACGAATCCTTCCGCTCGAACACCATTTCGCGGCCCTTCTTGATCGGCTTGCCGTCGGACCCGGCGACGATCTCGATCTTCCAATAGGGCTGAATGGGGAAGCCGTTGACGTTGTATTTGAGATCGCCGCGCACCGAAGCGAGGCCGCTCTTGCGGATCTGGCGCGCGATGGCGCCCGGCTCCTCTACTTTCGCGCCGAGCGCCTTGGCCGCGGCGGCGATCGCGCGCAGTCCGTCGTATCCGCCCACCGCGAACAATGACGGGTGGTGGTTGAACTTCGCGATGTAGGCCTTGATGAAGTCCTTGTTGCGCGGGTGATCGAAATCCGGATTCCAGTGGCTCGTCATCACCGTGCCGATCGCCGCGTCGCCGATCGCCGGCAGCGTCGCGTAGTCGATGACGTAGAGCGTGTAGAGCTTGATCGTCTTGCCGAGGCCCGACGACTGCCACTGCTTCAGGAACGAGATGCCCATCGAGCCGGGCGCGAAGACGTAGACGGCCTCAGGCGCCGCCGCGCGCACCTTCGAGAAATCCGCCTGGAAGTCGCTCTCGCCGAGTTTGTAGAGGACCGAGCCGACGATCTTGCCTTTGTAGGTGCGCTGGAATCCCGCGAGGTTATCTTTGCCGGCCTGGAAGTTCGGCGCGAGCATGTAGACGGATTTCACGCCGTCCTTCGTCGCCAGTTCGCCGGTGGCCTCGGCGTTCTGGTCGTTCATGAACGAGGCCGAGACGAACAATGGATTGCAGATCTCGCCCGCGAGCGGCGCCGGCCCGGCATTCGTGCTGAGCAGCGAGACATTGGCGTCGAACACCGTCTTGTTGATCGCCATCATCACGTTGGAGACGAGCACGCCGGCGACGATCTGCACGCGGTCGCTCTTGATCATGCGCTCGGCCTCGCGCACGCCGACATCGGTCTTCGACTGGTCGTCGGCATAGCTGACCTTGGCAGGAACGCCGCCGAGCTTGTCGCCGTTCTTCGTCCAGCCCTCGGAGTCGAGCCCGAGCTTCCAGCCGTTCTCCATGTGCGCGCCGATCACGGCGAGGCTGCCGGTCGTCGTATTGAGGAAGCCGATGCGCAGCTCCTGCGCGGCGGCGGCTCCGGCGATGCCGGCGACTACGAGCGGGATGGCGAGAGTCGGGGCGATGCGCATGGTTCCTCCACTGCGCCGGTCATGGGAATGCGGCGCTTGGGGGGAACCCTAGCGGGCTTGGCCCGCCGATGTCATCTGGCCGAAGCGTGTAGGGCTGTATTTCGGAGCGTGATAGTCGGCCGGGCGTGAGGTGTTCACACCTCGAACTTGATCCCCTGCGCGAGCGGCAGGGCCTTCGAGTAGTTGATCGTGTTCGTCGCGCGGCGCATGTAGGCCTTCCACGCATCGGAGCCGGATTCGCGGCCACCGCCGGTTTCCTTCTCGCCGCCGAAGGCGCCGCCGATTTCGGCGCCACTGGGGCCGATGTTCACGTTGGCGATCCCGCAATCGCTGCCTTCGGCAGAGACGAATGTTTCAGCCTCGCGCATGTCGCCGGTGAAGATGCTCGAAGAGAGGCCCTGCGGCACCGCGTTGTGCAGGCGGATCGCGTCGTCGAGCGCGCGGTAGCGCATCACATAGAGGATCGGGGCGAAGGTCTCGCGCGTGACGATCTCGGTCTGCGCCGGCATTTCGACGAGCGCGGGCTGGACAAAATACGCCTCGGGCCATTCGTTCGAGAGCACGCGCTGGCCGCCGGTGATCTTGCCGCCGTCCTTGCCCGCCTGATCGAGCGCCTTGCGCATGCCCTCATAGGCGCCGCCGTCGATCAGCGGGCCGACCAAGGTGCCGGGATCGCGCGGATCGCCGATGCGCAGCTTGCCGTAGACCGAAGCGAGGCGGGGCACGAAGCCGGCATAGATGTCTTCATGCACGAACAGCCGGCGCAGCGAGGTGCAGCGCTGACCGGCCGTGCCGACGGCGGCGAAGGCGATGCCGCGCAGCGCGAGTTCCTGATCCGCGCTCGGCGCCACGATCGCGGCATTGTTGCCGCCAAGCTCGAGGATCGCGCGGGCGAAGCGCGCGGCGAGCTTCGGTGCCACGGCGCGTCCCATGCGCGTGCTGCCGGTGGCGCTCAGCAGCGGCACGCGCGCATCGTCGACGAGGGCCGCGGAGACCCCGGCGTCGCCGAGCACGAGTTGCGAGATTTCGCCCAAGGCGGGATCGAACGATGCCACCGTGCGGCGGAACAGGGCCTGGGTCGCCAGGGCCGTCAGCGGGGTCTTTTCCGAGGGTTTCCAGACCAGCGTGTTGCCGCAGACGAGTGCGAGGCTCGCATTCCAGGCCCAGACCGCGACCGGGAAGTTGAACGCCGTCACGATCCCGCAGACGCCGAGCGGATGCCATGTCTCCATCATGCGGTGGCCGGGGCGTTCCGAGGCGATGGTGAGGCCGTAGAGCTGGCGGGAGAGACCGACCGCGAAATCGCAGATGTCGATCATTTCCTGAACTTCGCCAAGGCCTTCCTGGAGAATCTTGCCGTTCTCAATGGTGACGAGCCGGCCGAGCGGCTCTTTATGCGCGCGCAGCATTTCGCCGAACCGGCGCACCAGTTCGCCACGCCGCGGGGCCGGCATCGCGCGCCAGGCGGGAAAAGCGGCGGCGGCGCGTCCGACCGCCGCGGTGGCCTCGGCGGCGCTGGCATCGCGCACATGGGCGATCTCGCGCCCGTCAATTGGCGAGCGGACGACGCGGCCGCCCTCGAGATCGCCGCCGGAGACACCGAGCGTTTCGAGCAATTGGCGGACTTCGCCGGCCAACGGAGAGATCGGCATCGATGGTCCTCCCTAGCTTGCGTCCGGTATGCGTCCGGACGTCATCGTGTCAGCGCGGCTTTTCGCCGTTCGCGGGCGGGCGGGGCCGTTCGCACGCGCGGCAGCCGCTCACATCGGTTCGGCCATCCGGCAGGATCGTGTTGCAGATGCAGGCATTCTTGAGATCGGCCCCGGCGATCTGCGCGCGGGTCAGATTGGCGCCGACCAGATCGACCGCGCGAAGATTGGCATCGCGCAGATCCGCCTCGGTGAGATCGGCTTTGCGAAAATCGGCGCCCCACAGTTCGGCCCGCAGCAGCACGGTCCGGTGCATCTGCGCGCGGAAGAATCTGGCGTCACGCGCTGTGGCCGAGGTGAGGTCGGCCGCATTCAGCAGGGCGCCGGTAAAATCGGCGCGGACGAGATGCGCCTGCTGGAGCTTCGCCTGCGTGAGATCGGCGTCGTGCAGCACCGCCTCGCGCAGCACCGCAAAGCGGAGGTCGGAATAAGAAAGGCCGGCGCCCGACAGGTTCGCGGCGACGAGATTGGCGCGCAGCAGAATCGCGCCCCCGAGTGCGGCCTCTTGCAGCGCGGCGCGCTCCAGGCTGGCTTCGGTCAGGTCGGCGGAGCGGAGATTGGCTTTGGTCAAGGTGGCGCCGGCGAGGTTGGCGCCCGCCAAGCGCGCGCCGGACAGATCCGATCCGGCAAGCTGCGCGCCCGCCAATTCGGCCTTCTCGAGATCGGCGCCCGACAGATCGCAGTTGTCGCACGCCTTCGTCGCCCTCAGCCGCTCGACATGCGCCGTCTCGAACGCGCGGGCTTGCGGCGCCGCGGCGAGCGCCAGCGCGCAGATCAGGGCCGCGCGCCAGCGGCCGCTCCGGAACGTCATGCGCATGCTCGCCGCCTCGATACTCGGGCGATCGGGAATCGCCGCCGCCCGCGGTCTTGTATTAACTATACCCGCGCCGCGCAACGCGGCGAAACGGCGGAGAGGGCTTTGTCGAAGATGTTCCAAGGCTTTGCGCGGCACCGCATCGAAGGCAAAGGCGCCGAGATCAATCTCGTGATGGGCGGCAATGGTCCACCCTTGCTGCTGTTGCACGGCTACCCGCAATCCCACGTCATGTGGCACAGGGTGGCGCCGGCGCTGGCCCGCGATTTCACGGTCGTCGTGCCCGATCTCCGCGGCTACGGCGATTCCGGCAAGCCCGCGAGCGACCCCGCGCATTTCGTCTATTCCAAGCGCGCGACTGCGGCCGACATGATCGCCGTCATGGAGCGGCTTGGCTTCAAATCGTTCCGGCTCGCCGGCCACGACCGCGGCGCCCGCGTCGCGCACCGGCTCGCGCTCGATCATCCGGCGCGCGTCGAGCGGATGTGCGTGCTCGACATCATCCCGACGCGCACGGTTTTCCAGCGCGTGGACAAGGCGCTGGCCACCTCGACGTTCCACTGGTTCTTCCTGATCCAGCCCGAGCTGCCTGAGCGTCTCATCGGCGCCGATCCCGATTTCTACATCGAGTGGATTCTCCGGAAATGGTCGCGCGATGTCTCGGCCTTCGCGCCGGAAGCGCTGGCCGAATACAAGCGCTGTTTTCGCGATCCGGCCGTGATTCACGCGAGTTGCGAAGACTACCGCGCCGGCGCCTCGATCGATCTCGAGCACGACGAAGCAGACATCGCGAAGGAGATCGAGTGCCCGCTGCTCACGATCTGGGGCGGCGGCCCGATCACGAAGGGCGCGCCGAACATCGAGGCCTGGCGGGAGCGGGCGCGCGACGT
Organism: uncultured Candidatus Odyssella sp.; assembly: GCA_964481045.1. Classification (GTDB taxonomy): domain Bacteria; phylum Pseudomonadota; class Alphaproteobacteria; order Bin65; family Bin65; genus SBBV01. Next base: position 42,255 of record CAYZSG010000005.1, read on the forward strand.
GACCGGTTTCCCGCTCGATTGCGGACATTTCATTCCGGAGGAGAGGCCGGAAGCGACCATAACGGCGCTTCTCAATTTCTTCCGATAAAGTTGAAGCCCAAAGGCGGGCACACCGGATGCACGACGTCGCGACCACACTGCTCATCGTCATCGCCGCGTGCGCCTGGATTGCAGCGCTCGTCTTCGCCGTGGCCATGCTCCCATATCGCAAGCGGCCGCTCCGGTGGCTGGCGATGAACGGTATTGCGTTCTTCGGCCAACGGCATTTCGCCGCCGAGGCGAAGCCGCATCGCCGTCGCTTTCTGCTCTCCGTCGCCGTGTTCGCGGCGGCGGTGCTGGGGTTGATGGTCCTTGGCGTTTTGCGCAGCGTGTGAGAGCGGCGCCCCAGAATCATCCCGTCCGCAGCAGGCGCACGCCCTCGTCGCGCTCGAACAGGTAGAGCAGTGTGCGCACGGCCTGGCCGCGCGGGCTCTTGAGCTCGGGGTCCCTTTCCAGGATCAGCTTCGCGTCGTCGCTCGCGAGCGGCAGCAGCCCGGCCTGGGTCGCAAGATCGGCGAGGCGGAATTCCGGCATGCCGCTCTGGCGCGCGCCGAGCGCGTCGCCGCCGCCGCGCAGGCGCAAATCTTCCTCGGCGATGCGGAAGCCGTCTTCGGACTCGCGCAGGATCGCGAGCCGCGCCTTGGCCGTCTCGCCGAGCGGGCCCTGATAGAGCAGGAGGCAGGTCGAGGCGCGCTCGCCGCGCCCGACGCGGCCGCGCAGCTGGTGGAGCTGCGCGAGGCCGAAGCGCTCGGCGTGCTCGACAATCATCACCGTCGCCTCGGGCACGTCGACGCCAACCTCGATGACGGTCGTGGCGACGAGGATCGAGATTTCTCCGGCCGCGAAGCGCTTCATCGCCGCATCGCGCTCCTTGCCGGAAAGGCGACCGTGCACGAGCCCGGCCCTGTGCGGAAAGCGCTTGGCGAGATCGGCATGGCGCTCGGTCGCCGCGGCGAGATCGGTTTCGGCCGATTCCTCGACCAGGGGGCAAACCCAGTAGACGCGGGCGCCTTCGCCGACCGCGCGGCGGACCGCCGGATAGACGTCGTCGAGGCGCTCGATCGGCAGCACGCGCGTGTCGATCGGCTTGCGATTCGCCGGCTTCTCGTCGAGGCGTGATGCTTCGAGATCGCCGTAGTGCGCAAGCAGCAAGGTGCGCGGGATCGGCGTCGCCGTCATTACGAGAATATCGGCGCGTTCGCCCTTCGTGGAGAGCGACATGCGCTGATGAACACCGAAGCGGTGCTGCTCGTCGACGACGGCGAAAGCGAGATCGCGGTAGTCGACGTCTTCGGAGATCAGCGCATGCGTGCCGATCAGGATATCGATCTCGCCGGCGGCGAGCGCCGCCAGCAGCGCATCGCGCGCCTTGCCGGTGTCGCGGCCGGTCAACAGCGCCACCCTGACGCCCACGGCGGCGGCGAGCGGCGCGATGGTCGCGTGGTGCTGCCGCGCGAGGATTTCGGTCGGCGCCATCAGCGCGGCCTGCGCGCCGGATTCGACCGCGTTGAGCATGGCGAGGAATGCCACGACGGTCTTGCCGCTGCCGACATCGCCCTGCAGCAGCCGCAACATGCGCTCATCCGAGGCCATGTCGGCATCGATCTCGGCCAGCGAGCACGTCTGCGCGCCGGTGAGCTTGAACGGCAGCGCCGCGAGGGCTTTCTCCCGCAGCGGCCCGGCCACCTGGAGCGCGCGACCGCGCGCCTTCTTCTGCTGGCTGCGGACGAGCCGCAGCGCGATCTGACCCGCGAGCAGCTCGTCATAGGCGAGGCGAAGGCGCGCGTCCGTCTCGGGTGCGAGATCGGCCGCCGATTGCGGCGCATGCGCCGCGCCGAGCGCTTCCCGCCAGCTCGGCCATTTGCGCTGCGCGACCAGATGCGGATCGGCCCATTCCGGCAGATCGGGCGCCATGGCCACCGCCGCGGTCGCGGCCTTACGCATGACGCGCGGCGTCAGGCCCTCGGTGAGACGATAGACCGGCTCGACAGTGGCCAACTCGGCCTTCTGCTCCAGCGTGCCGACATAGTCGGGATGCGGCATCTGCTTGCCGCCGTGATACTCATCGACGCGGCCGCTGACGACGCGGATCTCGCCGATCGGAAACTGCTTCAGCAGGTAGTCGCCCTTGGCCGAGAAGAAGATCAGCGTGATGAAGCCGGTCTCGTCGCCGCACACGATGCGATAAGGCAGTTTGCGCGGCGCGCGCGCCGGCGGCGGTTCGTGCGTGTGCACCTTGACCGTGAGGGTCGCAATTTCGCCGGGCTTGGCCTCGCCGACCGGAGGCGAGTGGCGGCGATCGACAATGCCGCTCGGCAGGTGCCAGAGCAGGTCGACGATCTTCTCGCCGGCCGCGCGCGCCATCAGCGTGCCGATGCGCGGGCCGACCCCGGCGAGGCGCGTGACGGGTGCAAACAGCGGAAACAGGATGGAAGGTCGCATCCGGGCGGGGTTGGCAAGGAAAGGGCGTCGGCACTATAGGACTAACCGCTTCCAACGAGGCAATCCCGGTGAATGCGTCCGACGGCGCGGACGATCTCGTCCGCCGCCGCAAGCGGCTGAAGTACCGATCCTGGCATCGCGGGACGAAGGAGATGGACCTCCTTCTCGGTCCGTTCGCCGACGTTTGCCTGGACGGCTTCGATGCGCCGCAGCTTGCCGAGTACGAAGCGCTGTTGGAGCAGCCCGAGCCAGACCTATATGAGTGGATCATGGGGCGCGCCGCGCCGCCGCCCGCCGCCCGTTCCTCCGTCCTCGATCGATTGATCGCACATTACGCCGGCAATGCCCGATAGCCCGCTGCCGCTCGACACCAAACCCGGCGCCCTCGTCGTCGCCGGGGCACCCGAGGGCGCCGATGCGCTGCTGCTCGGCGCCTGGGCCGCCGCGGGGCGCGTGCTGCTGCACGTCGCGCGCGACGACGCGCGGCTCTACCGGCTGATCGATCACCTACGCTTCTTCCATCCCGCCGTCGAAACGCTGGCATTCCCGGCGTGGGACACGCTGCCCTACGACCGCGTGTCGCCGAACGTCGAGATCATGGCCGACCGCGCGAGCGTGCTGGCCAGGCTCGCGGGGCCGGGACCGGCTGATGGGCGGGGACGGATCGTCATCACGACGGTGAGCGCGATCCTCCAGCGCGTGCCGCCGCGCCCGGTCTTCGCCGGTGCGACGCTCTCGTTCCGGCGCGGCGGGTCGCTCGACCTCGAGAAGCTCACCGCGTTCCTCACCGCGCACGGCTTCAACCGCACCGGCACGGTGCGCGAGCCCGGCGAATTCGCGGTGCGCGGCGGCCTCATCGACCTGTTCCCGCCCGGCGCCGCCGAGCCGGTGCGTCTCGACCTGTTCGGACAAACGATCGAAGCGATCCGCGGCTTCGACCCGCTGACGCAGAAGACGACCGGCACGCACGAAAGCTTCTCGCTCGCGCCCGTGTCCGAACTGGTGCTCGACGAGGGGCGCATCACGCTGTTCCGCGAGCGCTATCGCACGGCCCATCCGCAGGACTGGCGCAACGACCCGCTCTACGAGGCGGTCAGCGCCGGCCAGCGCTTCATCGGCATGGAGCAGTGGCTCCCGCATTTCTACGACGGACTCGAAACGCTGTTTCACTTTCTGCCCGGCGCCGCCGTCTCGATGGATTACCAGGCCGAGCAGGCGGTCGAGGCGCGGCTCGAGCTGATCGCCGACTACTACGAGGCGCGCCGCAGCATGGCGGCGGGCTCCAAGGCAACGGCGGAGAAAACGGCGGCCGGTGAGTTCGTCTATCGCCCGGTGCAGCCGGGAAGCCTCTATCTCGACAAGGCCGAGTGGAAATCGCGCCTGGCCGAGCGGCGCGTCGCGGCGTTCTCGCCCTTCGCGGCGCCGGAAGGGGCGGCGGGCGTCATCGACGCCGGCTACCGGCAGGCGCCGGATTTCTCGGCCGCCCGCAACCAGGGCGATGTCAACCTGTTCGACGAGGTGCGCAAGACGCTCGCGCGCTATGCCCGCGAGGGCGCCCGGCCGGTAGTCGCGGCGTTCACCGCCGGCTCGCGCGCACGCCTCGCCCAGCTCCTGCGCGAGCACGGCGCTGCGGACGTTCACGAAGTACCGGATTGGGCATCGGTGCTGGCGGCACCCCGGAGCGCGGTCAGCGTCGCCGAACTGGCACTCGAGCACGGCATCCTCAACAGTGGCGTCGCGATCGTCACCGAGCAGGACATTCTCGGCGAGCGGCTCGTGCGCCGGGCGCGAAAGCGCCGCCGCGCTGATGCGTTCATCACCGAGCTGTCGTCGCTGCAGCAAGGCGATCTCGTCGTACACGAGGATCACGGCATCGGGCGATATGACGGGCTCGAGACGCTGACCGCCGGCGGCGCGCCGCATGATTGCCTGCGCCTCATCTATGCCGGCGGCGACAAGCTTTATCTGCCGGTCGAGAACATCGAGCTGCTCTCCCGCTATGGCAGCGAGGAGGGCGAGGCGGCGCTCGACAAGCTCGGCGGCGCCGGCTGGCAGACGCGCAAGGCGCGCATCAAGCAGCGCATCCGCGAGATCGCCGACAAGCTCATCGCGATCGCCGCGCAGCGCCAGCTCAAGACCGCCGACGCCGTGCAATCGCCGCCCGGCGCCTACGACGAGTTCTCGGCGCAGTTTCCGTATCAGGAAACCGAGGACCAGCAGAAGGCGATCGAGGACGTGCTGGCCGATCTCGCCTCGGGCAAGCCGATGGACCGGCTCGTCTGCGGCGACGTGGGCTTCGGCAAGACCGAGGTGGCGCTGCGCGCCGCGTTCATCGCCGCGATGGCCGGACTCCAGGTCGCCGTCGTCGTCCCAACCACGCTGCTCGCGCGTCAGCACACCGCGAACTTCCGCGGGCGCTTCCGCGGCCTGCCGCTCAAGATCGGACACCTCTCGCGTCTGGCCGCGCCCCGCGAGGTCGCCGAGACCAAGCGGGGCCTCGCCGAGGGAACGATCGACATCGTGATCGGCACGCATGCGCTGCTCGGCAAGACTGTGAAATTCAAGCGCCTTGGCCTCGTCGTCGTCGACGAGGAGCAGCATTTCGGCGTCGTGCAGAAAGAGCGTCTGAAAGAGTTGCGCGCCGACGTGCATGTGCTGACGCTGACCGCGACGCCGATTCCGCGCACCTTGCAGATGGCGCTGGCCGGCGTGCGCGATCTTTCGCTCATCACGACGCCGCCGGTGGACCGTCTCGCGGTGCGCACCTTCGTGCTGCCCTACGATCCGGTCGTGATCCGCGAGGCGATCCAGCGCGAGTTGTTCCGCGGCGGGCAGATCTACTACGTCTGCCCGCGCATCGAGGACTTGCCCTATGTCAGCGGCGAGGTGCGCGAGCTCGCCCCCGAGGCGAAGATCGCGACCGCCCACGGCCAGATGGCGGCGAGCGAACTCGAAGACACGATGGTGAAGTTCGTCGACGGGCAGATCCAGATCCTGATCTCGACGAACATCATCGAGTCCGGCCTCGACATCCCGAACGTCAACACGATCATCGTGCACCGCTCGGATCGCTTCGGCCTCGCGCAGCTCTATCAGCTGCGCGGGCGGGTGGGGCGATCGAAAGTGCGCGCCTACGCCTATCTCACCGTGCCGCCGAACCAGGCGCTCAGCGAGGATGCGCAGCGCCGCCTCGAAGTCATGCAGATGCTCGACACGCTCGGCGCCGGCTTCCAGCTTGCCAGCCACGACATGGATATCCGCGGCGCCGGCAATCTGCTCGGCGAGGAGCAGTCGGGGCACATCCGGGAAGTCGGCATCGAGCTTTACCAGCAGATGCTCGAGGAGGCCGTGGCGACGGCGCGCGAGAGTGGCGCGGCCGGGATCGCGCCGGTCGAACACGACCATTGGACGCCGCAGATCTCGATCGGCATGCCGGTGCTGATCCCGGAGGGCTATGTGCCCGATTTGAACGTCCGCCTCGGCCTCTACCGGCGCATCGCCGACCTCATCGAGGCACGCGACATCGACTCGTTCGCGGCCGAGCTCGTCGACCGCTTCGGGCCGCTGCCGGACGAGGTCCGTAACCTGCTCGATCTCGTGGCGATCAAGCGCTTCTGCGTGACGGCCGGGATCGAGAAGATCGACGCCGGCCCCAAGGGCGCCGTCATCGCGTTCCGCGGCAACAAGTTTGCCAGGCCCGAGAAGCTCGTCCTGTTCATCAAGCAGCAGGCCGGAACGATGAAAGTGCGGCCCGACCAGCGCATTGTCTATCGCCGCGACTGGCGCGATGACCGCGCGCGGCTGCGCGGCGTCAACACGCTCGTCAAATCGGTCGCGGCCCTCGCCGCTTGATTCTGTAACATATGTAAATGTAACTAGGCGGCGGCGGCGCGCGTTGCTGCGCGCTGGAAGCTGGCGAAAGGGGACGGCGAATGGCGGAACGGTCGGCGGAAATTCACGAGGAGCTGCAGGAAGCGCACGAGAAGAGCGGCAGCAAGTGGGTCGCGGTCTACATCGCGATGCTCGCCGTGGCGCTGGCGATCACCGGCATGGGCGCCTCGAACGCGATGAAGGACATGCTGAGCAACAACATCGAGGCCTCGAACCTCTGGGCGTTCTTCCAGGCCAAGACGATCCGCAAGACGAGCATCGACGCGGCGGCTGACCAGTTCGGCCTGATCCTCGCCGCCAATCCGAACATGTCCGAAGCGGCCCGCAAGCAGCTCGAAGCCACGATCAAGCGATACCGGGACACCTCGGCGCGTTACGAGAGCGAGCCGGAGACGAAGGAGGGCCGCAAGGAACTCGTCGCTCGTGCCAAGGAGAAGGAACAGGCACGCGACATCGCGCAGCGGCGCGATCCCTATTTCGATTTCGCCGAGGCGCTGATCCAGATCGCGATCGTGCTGGCCTCGGTGTCGCTGATCACGCGCACCTCGCTGCTGCTGATCGTGAGCTTTGCGATGTCCGGTCTGGGGATATTCCTGTCGGCGAACGGCTTCCTGCTGTTCGCGAAGCTCGCGATCCTCGAGCATTGACCGACGCGCGTCGTCCCAGCCTTTCGTCATCCTGATCGGATGACGCGGTGAGTTCCGGCGCGGACTTCAGGAATTCGCCGACGCGGCAACGGCTTCCCCGGCGGTCTCGCGCTTCACCATCTCGATCGCTTCGAGAAACACGGCCGGCTCCTGCGCGCCGGAGATCGCGTATTTGCGGTTCAGGATGAAGCAGGGCACGCCCTGGATGCCCATGCGCCGCGCCATCGCATCCTCGTTCTCGACGCGATCCACGTCGTCGCGGCCGGCCAGATAGTCGCGGATCGTCTTTTCCTCGAGCCCGGCGGCGATGCCGACTTCGGCGAGCACGTCGCGGCTGCCGATATCGCGGCCATCGAGGAAGTAGGCGCGGAACAGCGCCTCGACGACGGAATCCTGCTTGCCGGCGCGCCCGGCGAGGCCGATCAGGCGGTGCGCGTCGATCGTGTTCGGTGTGCGCGGAATGCCCTTGAAATCGAAGTCGATGCCGACTGTCTGCCCGGCCTCGCGGACGCGCTGATAGATCTCGTCCGCGCGCGCGTCGCCGCCGAACTTCGTCGAGAGGTACGTCTTGCGATCCATCCCCTCCGGCGGCATTTCCGGATTGAGCTGATAGGGCCTCCAGGCGACCAGCACCTCGACGTCGTTGGGTACCTGGGCGAGCGCCTGCTCGAAGCGGCGCTTGCCGATGAAGCACCAGGGGCAGATCGCGTCGGAGACGATGTCGACGGTGATTCGCGTGGTCATGGCGCAGATTTAGTCTCGCGGAAGACACGGGAAAGGGGGGTACAATCGGTCCAATTCGCGCCGGGATCAACCGGGCACGCGGTAGCCACGCCGTATCCCGTTGTGCTTGAGTGGCGCGTTGCTCGGAGACCGCCCTTGCGCTCGCGAATCGGCTTCCTCACGCGGCTCGTGGCGCTGAAGCTCACGGCCTTGTTCACCTTCGTCCTCCTCTCGCTCTACACGCCGAGCACGACCAATTCGCTGCTCGACGGAGCCGGAGATGCGTCCAAGCTCCTCGCCGCCGGCACCGAGAGCTCGCTGCAATCGCTCGGCAGCCTCTTGGGCGATACAGCCATGCTGATGCCGAAGAAAGGCGCGGTGGAGCTGACCATGCGCTATGTCGGCATGGACAAGGTGCTGCTCTTCATCGGCCTCACGATCGCGCTCTATCTCGCCTGGCTTCTGTTCGTCGCCGGTATTCGCGGCGCGTTGCGGCGCCTCGATGCCTCGGGCTCGCCGCGGGCGCGCGAGAACGCGCGCCTCCAATCGGGCCCGCCGCGCTGAGCGGCGCATATCGCACCCAAATTTGCGGGGCGGCGGCGGGCAAGCCAGGTTCGCCGGGGGTCAGGCGAGTGGCGGATGTCCTCGCCGATCGGGGGAGAACATGCATTTGCGATCGTATTCCAAAGGTCTCATTGCCGCGCTCGCCTTGGCGGGCTTTCTCGGCCACGACGCGCCCGCGCAAGCGCAGGACGTGCCGAGAACGGGCTATTATCTGATCCGCCAGTACACGTCCTCTGCGCGCATCACACAGCAGCGGGGCCTCGGCCCAGCCCCGTACAGCGTCTCGGCGTCGATGCTGCTGAGGGCCGACGGGACCTATGAAGTCTATTGGTATCCAAGCAGGGAATTTCGGGGACGGGGAACCTACGCGTTCAACCCGGCGGACAATACCTTCCGATGGCATTCGGGTCTGAACCACGAGATGGGCCGCCGCGGTACCTACGTCACGGACGCGGGTATTTGCAATCCATGCATCCAATTCGGCCCGACGACATTCGCGGTTCCGGCGGAGTAAGCGAAGCCGTCTTTGGCTACAGCCGATCGCGCTTGTAGATGTCCTTGCGGAACTGTACGCGGCCCTTCATGTCGGTCCACGCCGTGAAATACGTGATGTGCACGTGCACCGGCTGCTTGAACGAGATCTTGTAGGGCTCGTTCGTGGCGATGATCCCGTTGATCTTCTCCTCTGTCCACGAGCCCTCGTCCTGCGTGCGCAGCAGCAGCATCGCCATGTAGACCGCCGAATCGACGCGGATGCAGCCGCTGCTGAAATAGCGCACGCCGTCCTCGAACAGCTCGGGCGCGGCCGTGTCGTGAATGAACACGTTGTGCTTCGAGGGGAACCAGAAGACGACCCGGCCGAGCACGTTCTTGGGGCCCGGCTTCTGGCGCACGGACCAGCGGAAGTTCGCGGCGGTGATCTTCTCCCAGGCGATCTTGTCGGTATCGACCGCGCTCTTGTTGTCGCCGGCGCGCGCCAGCAGCAGGTAGTCGTTGTCGCCGATGTATTTCGGCTCGGTCTTGAACTTCGGAATCAGGATGCGCTTGACGATGCTCGTCGGCGCGTTCCACCACGGGTTCAGCTCGATGTGCGTGATCGTGCTGCTCAGCTCCGGCGTCGCATGCGCGATCTCGCCGAGCACGACGCGCGCCGTGTGCAGCGTGCGGCTGCTTTCGACGACCTTCAGATGCGCGTCCGGAATATTGACGTGAATGTAGCGCAGCCCCAGCTCGCGCGGGACGCGGCGCGCGCGCTCGAGATTGAGCGCGAGCTGCGCGATGCGCCACTGGATCGGGACGTTGAGCTCCTCGGCCGTCTCGGCGTTGATCCAGCCGGTGGGCTCGAGCCCGTGGCGCGCCTGGAAACGCTGCACGGCCACGATCAGCGCCTGGTCGTAGAGATCGGCGCCGCCGCCGGCCTCGATCTCCTCCTCGACGCCGTCGTAGTCGCCGGTGATCGCGAGGCGCCGCTTCAGGTCGGCGGCGCGCGGATCGCGCGTGCCCGGACGAAGAGTCTCGCTGGCGGCGACCTGCGGCCAGCCGCCCATGCGCTCGATCTCGCGATACTTGGCGAGCGCCGCCGCCAGCCCCTCCGCGACCTGACCGAGCGGCGTGCGGTCGTCGGCGCGTTCATCGGCGCGCGCAAGCGGCGCCGCGGCCAGGAGCACGGCGGCGGTGAAGCAGGCGAGAAGGCGTGCAGGCAAAGTCATGTACATCTCAGGCGATGCGGTGGCGGATTGCGTGAGAACTATGTACGCGCGGCGATGCGCGACTGTTCCAAAGATTCGCGAGTGAACGCAGCATATTGATGGCCGCGATGCAACCCGCGCCATTGCCGCAAGCGGCAGCGGCGCAAACCAATTCTTAGGACTGACGGGCCGGCGAGCCGCTGATCCAGGTTTCCTTCACCCCGAGACGATCATCGAGCAGCACGAGATCGGCGCGATAGCCCGGGGCAATGCGGCCAATCTCCGCGTCGAGCCGAAGGAACGCGGCCGGCGCGCGCGAGGCCATGCGCAGTGCGTCGTCGAGCGTAACGCCGAGGCGATCGACGCAGTTGCGGACGGCCGTTGCCATGTCGAGGTCCGAGCCGGCCAGCGTGCCGTCGGGCGTCGTAAGCCTCCCGTTCGCGCGCCGTACAGGCTGGCCGAAGAGATCGAATTGGGAAAGATCCGTGCCGACCGAGGGCATCGCGTCGGTGACGAGCATCATGCGCTCGGTCCCGCGTGCCGCGAGCGCGAGCCGCAGCATGGCCGGCGCCACATGTTGCAGATCGGCGATGATGCCGCACCAGCAACCGCGGTCGTCGAGCGCGGCGCCCGCCGGCCCCGGCTCGCGCGCGGACATGGGCGGCATCGCGTTGAAGAGGTGCGTGAAGCCGGACAGGCCCTGACGCCGCGCGGCAACGATTGCGTCGTATGAGGCCGCGGTGTGCCCGGCCGCGATGACGACTCCGGCTGCGACGAGGCGCGCGATCGTCTCCGGCGGAACCATCTCCGGGGCCAGCGTCACCAGCGTGCGGCCGCGGCCGAGGGACGTGACGATCGCGAAATCCTCGTCGTCGAACGCGCGGATGTGAGCCGCGTCGTGCACGCCCTTGCGCGCGGGGTTGAGGAACGGCCCCTCGAGGTGGATGCCGAGCACGCCGGGAACGCCGGCCACGAGCGCTGCGCGCACCGCATCGACAGCGACACGCATCTTCTCGCGCCGGTCGGTGATGAAGGTCGGCAGGAAGCCGGTGGTGCCGAAGCGGCGATGCGCGGCAGCGATCGCGCGGATCGCCTCCACGGTCGGGTCGGCGTTGAACAGCACGCCGCCGCCACCGTTCACCTGCACGTCGACGAAGCCGGGTGCCAGCAGCCCCTCGATCCGGCGGCGATCAACCTTTGCCGGAAGATCCGGCTCGTGCACGACAGCGGCAACGAGACCGCCCTCGATGACGACAGCCACGCCGTCGCGCATGCGCTCGCCGTCGAACACGCGGGCGCCGGTGAGGGCAAGCGCCATCACATTGTCTCCGTGACTTTGCGGAGATGCGGCGGCCGGTCGGGGTCGCGTCCACGCGCGCGCGCGACCGCCTCGGCGAGCGGATAGAACGACTGCAGGAACAGCGGCGGGGCGGTGCGCGGATCGGCGCCGCTCGACGGGAGGGACAGGCCGATCGCACCGGGCGGCGCGTCCAAACCCGCCACGATCAGCGGCACGCGCCGCCGCCGCAGATCGTCCGCGAGCGCGGCGAGGCTGGCCTCGGCCTCGTCGCGCTGCGAGAGCAGCAGCACCGGGAAGTCCGGACCCGCCAGCGCCAGCGGCCCGTGCATCAGCTCGGCGGCCGAAAGCGCTTCGGCATGGAGTCCGGCCGTTTCCTTGAGCTTCAGCGCCGCCTCTTGCGCGGCCGCCAGCCCGATCCCGCGTCCGGCAACGTAAAGATGGCGCGCATTACGCAGCAGCGGCAATGCCGCGCTCCAGTCCGCGCGCGAGGCCCCCGCAAGATCGGCGGGCAGCGCAGCGAGCGCGCGGTTCAGGGCGTGATCGCCGCGCCAGGCTGCGAAGAGCTGCAGCACTGTCGCCATCGCTGCGAGCACGGATTTCGTCGCCGCGACGCTGCGCTCGGGCCCCGCGTGCAGCGGCAGCACGATCTCGCAGGCGGCGGCCAGCGGGGAGGCGGCGTCGTTGACGATCGCCACGGTGAGCGCGCCGTCCGCGCGCGCCGCACCGGCAAGGTGGACGAGATCGGGGCTGCGGCCCGATTGAGAGATCGCGAGGAACAGCGCGCCCTTCGCCCGCAACGGCGAGCCGTAGATCGAGCTCACGGACGGCCCGATCGACGCCGTGACCAGTCCGAGACCGGTCTCGAACAGATATTTCGCGAAAGTCGCGGCGTGATCGGAACTGCCGCGCGCGCAGGTGATCGCGAATGGGGGCGGCCGATCGCCGAGGCGCGCCGCCAGATCTCGGCAGCGCCGCTCGTTGCCGGCAAGCGCGCGGCCAACCGCGTCCGGCGCCTCGCGCGCCTCGCGCAGCATCAGCGATTCGCCCGGCTGAGCGTCTGGAACCGGCAATTCAGTCCCGTCCCCGGCCATGGCCGGCGCGGGCATCCGTCACGAAATGGCCACGCATAGGGCTGATTCCCTACGTATAAGGGGGTTAGTAAAGTGGCGGGAAACCGGCGGGTCGCCCCATCCAGTATCGGATATCTCGATGAAAAAAGGCACGGAAACGATCAGCCCCCGATACCGGGGCCTCGACGTCTGGAAGGACGAAGACGTCCTCGAGGCGATGTGGGAAGGCCAGGCGCGCGCGATCGCCGCGGTGCGCCGGGCGCTGCCCTCGATCGGCTGGGCCGCGCGCTCGATGGCCGAACGCCTCGGCGACATCGGCCGCATCATCTATGTCGGCGCCGGTACCTCGGGCCGGCTCGCCGCGCTCGACGGCGCCGAATTGGCGCCCACGTTCGGCTGGCCCGAAAGCCGCACCGTGTTCCTGCTGGCGCAGGGGCCGGTGCTCGCGGCCGCGGCCTCGAGCTTCAACGAAGACGACGCGCCGCGCGGCCGCATCGAGATGCTGGCCCTCGCACCCACGCCGGCGGATGCCGTGATCGCGGTGGCGGCAAGCGGCACGACGCCCTATACGCGCGCGGCCGCGCTCGCCGCCTCGGAGAAGGGCGCGCTGGTCATCGCGATCGCGAACAACGCCGATGCGCCGCTATTCCAGCAGGCCGACGTGCCGATCCTGCTCGATACGGGCGCCGAGATCATCAGCGGATCCACGCGCATGAACGCCGGCACCGCGCAGAAATCCGCGCTGAACCTGCTCTCGAGCCTGCTGATGATCCGCCTTGGCCACGTCTATGACGGGCTCATGGTCAATCTCAACGTCAGCAACGAGAAGCTGCGCCAGCGCGCGCTCGCGATCCTGATGCGCATCACGGGCTGCGCGCGCGAAGCGGCCGCGGCGGCGCTCGATGCCTGCGGCGGGCAGGTGAAGCCGGCCGCGCTCGTGATCAAGGGACTGAGCGCGCACGAAGCCGCCGATGCGCTGGCAAGGAGCGGGGGCAATCTTCGCGCCGCGCTGGCCGAGCAGGGCTTCGACGCGAAGGGCGAGGGTCGGGTGCCGCGCGCGCGCGCGAAGTCCAGGCAGGACTAGCGCCTGCGCCAAAACACGCGTCTCGATCCCGCAATGCAACTGTCATCGGGGTGTGATCGTTTGATGCGTTGATGCCTGCACATTCGTTCCTCGCTGCGGGATCGCGCGCGTGCTCAGGCCTCTCGTCCATATCGGCTATCACAAGACCGGCACCACCTGGCTCCAGGACCACCTGTTCTCGCGCCGTGACGCGGGCTTCGTCGTGCCGTTCGACCGCAAGACGACCTTGAACCGCGTGATGATCGAGCCGTACCCGCTTGCCTTCGATGCGGCGGCGGCGCGCGATGCCCTGCGCCCCGAGGTCGATCGCCTGCTGGCCGAGCATCGGATACCCGTCATCACCTCGGAATCGCTGAGCGGGGAGGATGCATCGGGCGGCTATCAGGGCAAGGAGATGGCCGATCGCATCAAGCTCGTATTTCCCGATGCGAACATCCTCGTCGTGATCCGCGAGCAACAGGACATCATCCGCTCGTCCTATCAGATGTACGTTCGCGGCAACGGGCTGGTGAGCCTCAGGCACTATCTCGACGCGCCGCGCCCGGCGCGGGCAATGCCATTCTTCCATCTCGACTATTACAAATACGATCGCCTCATCGCCTACTACCATCGGCTGTTTGGCCGAGAGCGCGTGCTGGCGCTGCCCTATGAGTTGCTGATCGAGAACGGTGAAGCTTTCACCGGCGCGATCCTGCGCCACGCGGGCGCGAAACCGGTCCGCGACCTGCCCTATGGCGCAAGGCCGAAGCGATCCTGGCCGGCCTTCGCCGTGGCGCTGAAGCGCTATATGAACCCGTTCGTCGATCGCGTCGTGCAGAACGGCTACAGCACGTTCTGCCCCGACATCCGCATGCGCTACGTGCAGAACTGGGCGTTCCGCCGGGTTTTCAATCCGCTGTCGCCGGACTGGCTGAACCGCATGGTCGAGCGCCGCTGGAGCCGCATCATCGCCGACCGCGTCGCCGGCTACTACGCCGAGAGCAACCGCGCCACGAGCCGGCTCATCGGCCGCGACCTCGCGCCGTTCGGCTACGAGACGGCGAATGCCGCGGTGGAGCGCGCCGAGGGCGCACCGTTTCGGCATCCCGTCGCCGCCACCGGCGCGGATTAGAC